>NZ_JH651384.1:3873836-4228981 GCF_000260135.1 Thiothrix nivea DSM 5205
TGGGGCTGCATGTGCCAGGCAGCGCTTTCGTCAATCCGGGTACGCCGTTGCGTGATGCGCTGACCCGTGCAGCCGCGCTTCAGGCACTGAAAAACACCGCGCTCGGCGAGCATTTCACCCCGGTCGGTCGCATGATTGACGAACGCAGCATGGTGAACGCCATTGTCGCACTGCTGGCGACCGGCGGTTCGACCAACCACACCATGCATCTGGTAGCGATCGCTCATGCAGCCGGTATCCAGATCAACTGGGACGATTTCAACGGCCTGTCAGCGGTGGTGCCGCTGCTGGCGCGGGTCTACCCCAACGGCAAGGCAGACGTAAACCAGTTCCATGCCGCTGGCGGTAGCGCCTACCTGATCCGCGAGTTGCTTGGTGCTGGGTTGTTACATGCTGATGCGCAGACCGTCACCGGCACACTAGCCGATTACGCCAGCGAACCCTGGCTGCATGAAGGCAAGCTGGCATGGCGTGCGGCTGCTGAACAAAGCGGTGATACGGGAATTCTCCGGCCAGCCAATGAGCCTTTCGAGGCTTCGGGTGGCCTGCGATTACTACAAGGAAATTTGGGGCGTGCGGTCATCAAGGTTTCAGCGGTCAAACCGGAACATCGCGTGGTCGAAGCCCCTGCACTGGTGTTCAATGATCAGGACGAAGTTGCCGCAGCATTCAAACGTGGCGAACTGGAACGCGATTTTATTGCCGTCATCCGCTTTCAGGGGCCGCGCGCCAACGGGATGCCCGAACTGCACAAGCTGACGCCGCCGCTGGCAGTCCTGCAAGGGCGCGGTTTCAAGGTGGCACTGGTGACGGACGGGCGTATGTCGGGCGCTTCCGGCAAGGTTCCCGCAGCCATCCATGTCACGCCCGAAGCGGTTTGCGACGGCCCGTTAGCGCGCGTGCGCGATGGCGACCTGATCCGTCTGGATGGCGAAACCGGCGAACTCAACGTGTTGATTGATCCTGATGAATGGGCGGCACGAACACCCGATTCCATCGACATCAGCCACGCGCATTGGGGCATGGGGCGTGAGCTGTTCGATGGTTTCCGCGTGCGCAGCGTTGGTGCAGAACAGGGTGCGCTGAGCATTCTATGTGACCTGTTCGACATTCATTACACCCCCTCCAGTGCAAGCAAAACGCAGGTGGAAGCATGAGTACACCCATCCATCAGACGGAAAACATGGCGCTTCCGCAGATTCTCGGTCTGGCTCCGGTTATGCCAGTGATTGTAATCGAAGATCTGGCTCATGCTGTACCACTGGCCAAAGCGCTGGTGGCTGGCGGCTTGAGGGTGCTGGAAGTGACGCTACGCACCCCGGTCGCCATGCAGGCCGTTGCCATGATCGCCGCCGAAGTGCCGGAAGCGGTGGTCGGCGTCGGCACTTTGACCCGTCCGGAACAGTTTGCTGAAGCCGAAGCCGTAGGTGCACAGTTCGCTGTCAGCCCCGGTCTCACCTCCGCCCTGGTCGTTGCCAGTAAACAATCGGCCATGCCCTTGCTACCGGGAATATTTACTCCCGGCGAAGCCATGCAGGCATTTGAGGATGGCTTCCGTTACCTGAAGCTGTTCCCGGCCAAACAGGCGGGTGGCTTGGGTATGCTCAAGGCGCTGGGCGGCCCGCTACCGGAATTGAGCTTCTGCCCCACCGGCGGGATCAGCAGCACCGATTTCCGTGACTATCTGGCGCTGCCGAATGTGGTGTGTGTCGGCGGCTCCTGGGTCGCGTCGCTGGAACTGATGCGCGCTGGCGACTGGCAGGCCATTACCCAACTTGCGGCAGAGGCAACGGCCTGAGCAGCCACGCCATGCAGGAGGACAAACCATGATCGAAACGCCTGTCTCCAACCCTCTGCTGGCTGGTCTGCAAGAGGATCAACTGGCCCAACCCTGTATCTTGGTGATCTTCGGCGGTGGTGGCGACCTTTCCAAACGCAAACTGATACCCGCGATCTATAACCAGTCGCTGGATGGGGGTCTGCCAGCCAGCTTTGCCCTGCTGGGTCTGGCCTTGCAGGAAATGGACGATCAGGGCTACCGCCAATTTGCTCGTGAAGGCATCGAAAGCTTCTCGCGACAACCGTTGGATGAGCAACACTGGCCGGATTTCGAGCGCCTGTTGCACTACGAGCCTGGTTCCTTCACCGACCCGCAAACCTACCAGCGGCTCAAGCAGCGGCTGGAAGAAATCGACCAGACTTTCGGCATTCCCGGCAACCGGGTGTTTTATCTGGCGATTCCGCCTTCCCTGATCGAAACCTGCGTGCAAAACCTCAACGACGCCGGGCTGGTCTATCCGGTCGAGGACGCCCAGCACTTTTCACGGGTAATCGTGGAAAAACCGATCGGCCACGACCTACAAAGCGCGCGGCAGGTGAATGACGTGCTGGGGCGCAATCTCGACGAAAGCCAGATTTACCGCATCGATCATTACCTCGGCAAGGAAACAGTGCAGAACATCCTGGCAATGCGCTTCGGCAATACCATCTTCGAGCCGCTGTGGAACCGCAAATACATCGAGCACGTGCAGATTACCGTGGCCGAAGCGGAAGGCGTTGGTACGCGCGCTGGCTATTACGACCACGCCGGGGCGCTGCGTGACATGGTGCAGAACCATATCCTGCAGCTGCTGACCCTGATCGCCATGGAGCCACCTTGGTCAATGAAGGCAGACGTGATCCGTGACCACCGCCAGAACGTACTCAACTGCCTGCGCCCGATCACCCCGGAGATCGTCAACCAGCATGTGGTGCGCGCGCAATACGGGCCGGGCTACCACGGCGGCTTCGATGTGCCCGGCTATCGCCGCGAGGAAGGCGTCGGCCCGGACTCCACCACCGAGACTTACGTGGCGCTGAAGGTATTCATCGACAACTGGCGTTGGGCGGGCGTGCCGTTCTACATCCGTACCGGCAAGCGCATGACCAAACGCGCCAGCGAAATCGCGGTACACTTCCGGGGTGTGCCGCCAGTGCTGTTCAACGCTGACCCCAGCCATCCGATCGAACAGAATGTGCTGGCTTTGAGTATCCAGCCTAACGAAGGCTTGTCGCTGCGCATTTCCACCAAATTGCCGGGGCCGAAGGTGCGCATCTTCCCGGTGAAAATGGACTTCCGCTACGGCTCCACCTTTGGTGACCAGTCGCCCGAAGCCTACGAACGCCTGATGCTGGATGTGATGGCGGGTGACGCCACTCTGTTCATGCGCCGTGATGCGGTGGAAAGTTCCTGGATGTTTATCGAAAACATTCTGGATGCCTGGAACAGCAGCGGTGTGCGTTGGCTACCGGAATATACTGCAGGCACCTGGGGGCCGGTCGAAGCCGAACGTATGATCGAAAACGACGATTTCAGGTGGCGGTTGCTATGAACGAGAAAACCCGCCACCGCCTGCGCAGGGTCGAGGAAAAAAACGTCCGTATCCGCCATATTCCGCGCGAGCTGGACGCCATTTGGGCTGGCTTGCAGCAAGAGCTGGGCGAGGGGCAGGTAGTTACCCGCGCCTGCATGTCCAACCTGATCATTTATTGCGATGACGATGACCAGACCCTTGAGGTTAATGAAGCCCTGCCGCGCATCGTCTCGGCGCACCCTTGCCGGGTGATCCTGCTGACGGGGTTGGGGTATACCGGCGAACCGGGGCTGGATGTGTTTGTCTCCGGGCTATACAGCAAACTGCCCGGCGGCCTGCAGGTCAGCGCCGAACTGATCCGTGTGATTGCCGATTCGAGCGCGCGCAAACGGCTAGCACCGGTAGCGCGCGCCCATCTGGTTGGTGACTTGCCGACTACCCTGTGGTGGGCATCCCATGAACCCGCCCCTTTCCTGGGCGAAACGTTTAACCCGCTCACCGCCATGGCTGATCAGATCATTTACGACAGCTTTGGTTGGCAATCACCCACCAAGGGAATGCAGGCGATGTCGCGCTGGGTGCAGGCGCAAAGTGCTGAATATGTGATTTATAATCTGGCCTGGCGGCGTCTGAAATACTGGCGCAACCTGCTTAGCCAGGTGCTGGATCCCGCCGTGCAGCCGAATGCCCTGTCCGCAGTCAGTAAACTGCACATCGAACACGGCCCCCATGCCGTAGCCATGAGTTCACTGCTGGTCGGCTGGTTGGCTTCGCTGCTGGGCTGGCGGGTCGAAGGCGGCAAGGTGGTTGCCGGTAAACAGACCGTATGGCAATTCAGCATCGGCAATCGCCGCGTACCTGTCACCCTGACACGGCTGGTCGAAGCACCCCCCGGCCCGTCGCGTATCGACTGGCGCTGGCGGGAAGGTAGTGCGGAACGCCGCGCAGTGTTCGCCGATCTGGGCGGAGACCGTATCGGTGTGGTCGAAGTTGAATCGGATATTCCGGTACGCCTGCTTCATGCGCCTGCCGCCTGTCAGGCTGATTTAGTGTCAGCGCAAATGGCTCACCGTGCGCGTGATCGGGTGTTTGAACGCGCCCTGGAAACCGGCAATAGCATGACCAGCGTTCTTCTTGGGTGATTTTTAGTTACCTCAATATACAACCGGTTATTCCGGTTTTTGTGTTGTTTATCGTAAAGAAAGGGCTGCCTGACATATTTTTATAACCTTGTAAGCGCCTGATTCGACTACACTCCTTAGTGGATATTTCAACAATAGCCCCAAGGAAAAGTGTCATGGAGAGAAAGCGTTCGTGCTGTTGTGGTGGTTTGCCCACGATGTGGTGGTGGTTGCTGACCCTGTTGGGTTTGCCCTTGCTGTTTTTACTGATGTTGAGTTCGCGCCAGGGCGTGATTGAGAATGACCTCGCTAGCCGGAGTGAAGCTGGTTTGAAGGCGGCAGGCATGGGCTGGGTCACAGCCAAACTGGCCGGTCGTGATGTGCAACTTCAGGGCGTTGCCGCATCGGAGACAGAGCGGGATGAAGCCGCCCGGCTCGTGCAAGGTATTGACGGCGTGCGGGATGTGCAAAACCTGATTGAGGTCAAGGCTCCCGCAACACTGGCGGATAGTGCAGGCTTGGCGGCGGATGCTGATCCACAGTTAGAGGCTCCGCTAGACACAGGTACAGGTACGCAGGAAGCACTTGCCGCCGCGCAAGAAGTGCCCGCAGCGCCCGATCCAGCATCCCCGGAAGCACAAGGAGGGGGCGCTGCGCTTGAACAGCCTGTTGCACTAACACTCCCTGACCAGTCCGCTATTCCTGGGCAAGCCACTGCGCCCGAGCAAGCTATTGCACCTGATCAAGTTACCGAGCCGGGGCCGACTGGTATGGATGATGCTACCCAGGGGCAGCAGCTTGCTGTAGCGCCAGAGCCGTCAGCGGTTCCTGCTGCTGAGCCAGCCCCTGAACCCGTGGTAGCCTCTGCTTCCGAACCCAGTGCCGAAGAGCAGGCAGTACAGGATTGCCAGCAACAATTGAATGATGCCATGAGCGGCAAAACTATCCTGTTTGAAACCAACAAGGCAGCCATCAAGCGCGGTAGCATTGCCTTGCTGGATTCACTGGCGGGTATTATGTCCAGTTGCAAGGGCGTGGTTGCAGACCGTGGTGTTGAAGTGAGTGGCCATACCGATAACGTGGGCAATGACACTTACAACCAGAAGCTGAGCCAGCGGCGTGCCGATGCCGTCAAGGATTATCTGGTTGGCAAGGGTATTGATGGCGCATTGCTCAAGAGCGTGGGCTATGGTGAAAGCAAACCGGTTGCTTCCAACGATACTCCGGAAGGCCGTTCCCAGAACCGCAGAATCAACTTTGAAATCAGCCCGGAATGAGGAGAAGCGAAATGATGTATTTATTTTCACAACTGTTCTTCTGGCTGCTGCTGGCCTTTATCTTTGGCCTGGTGATGGGCTGGTTTTCAAACTCAGGGAACGAGGACTAAATCATGACGATGTTTTTGATACAGGCTTTATTGTGGTTATTAGCAGTTTTCCTGCTTGGTTATGGGATTAGCCGTTTTTTGAAATCGCTGTTCTGCCGTGATCAGGTGGATGACATTGATGCTTACACTTATAACCGGCCAACGGCGATGCCTGGAGTAGATGCAGGCAGGGTTGGCGCGCCGAGTAGGGGTATTTCGGCCACTACCGCTAGCGCCTTGGGTGGCGTGGCTGCGGCTGCTGCGGGTGCAGTCGCGGTTGCCCGCACCAAAATGGAGGAGGCCGAGTTTCCTGAAGTCTCGTTGAAAACGCCACGTATGGATGCAGACCTGCCAGACGTCTCGTTGAAAGCGCCGCGTATGGATGTAGGGCTGCCAGATGTTGGGTTGTCAGCTCCTGCCATGGTGGGCTTGAGTGGCATTGACCCACACAAGCCGATAGTCAATCCGCCTGATCTTGATATGGAGCTGGAGCTACCAGAGCTAGGCTTGCCTGATATCGAAACCGCTCTGCCAGAAGCTTCGCTGACAATGCCTGAAATTAAGGCTGATGTACCTGACATATCGCTGGAAATGCCGGAAGTCGATGTTCCTGACATATCGTTGGAAATGTCTGAAGCTGAAGTTAACGTGCCAAGCATTTCCCTGCAAGCGCATGAACTCAACCCGATGGACGCGGATGCCAATATCCCGAGCGTAGCGTTCGCCGATGAAGCCCCGTCTCTGCCAGAAGCCAGCACGGATGACGGTGGCAGCTTACTGGACATGGCCAAGGGGGCAGTCGTTGCAGCGGGTGCAGGTCTGGTAGCCAAGGCCGCTTCCGCCATGGATTTCAGCGGTGTTGACCCACACAAACCGATAGTCGACCCGCCTGATTTCGACCTTGATCTGCCAGATATGGCGGTGAAATCTTTGGGAATGGGTGTGGACGGCATTGACCCGCACAAGCCGATCATTGACCCGCCTGACCTTGACATGGAACTGGCAGGATTGGATTTGCCTGATGTCAAAGCCAGTCTGCCAGAAGCCGCCATAGAAATACCAGGGATTAAGGCAGGTTTACCGGATGTATCCGTGGAAATGCCGGAAGTTGAAGCTGACCTGCCACAGCCTTCCCTGCAAGCGCCGGAACTGAGTCCAATGGAAGCAGATGCCAGCATCCCGAGCGTAGCGTTCGCCGATGAAGCCCCGTCTCTGCCAGAAGCCAGCACGGATGACGGTGGCAGCTTACTGGACATGGCCAAGGGGGCAGTCGTTGCAGCGGGTGCAGGTCTGGTAGCCAAGGCCGCTTCCGCCATGGATTTCAGCGGTGTTGACCCACACAAACCGATAGTCGACCCGCCTGATTTCGACCTTGATCTGCCAGATATGGCGGTGAAATCTTTGGGAATGGGTGTGGACGGCATTAACCCGCACAAGCCGATAGTCAATCCGCCTGACCTTGACATGGAACTGGCAGGATTGGATTTGCCTGATGTCAAAGCCAGTCTGCCAGAAGCCGCCATAGAAATACCAGGGATTAAGGCAGGTTTACCGGATGTATCCGTGGAAATGCCGGAAGTTGAAGCTGACCTGCCACAGCCTTCCCTGCAAGCGCCGGAACTGAGTCCAATGGAAGCAGATGCCAGCATCCCGAGCGTAGCGTTCGCCGATGAAGCCCCGTCTCTGCCAGAAGCCAGCACGGATGACGGTGGCAGCTTACTGGACATGGCCAAGGGGGCAGTCGTTGCAGCGGGTGCAGGTCTGGCAGCCAAGGCTGCTTCCGCCATGGATTTCAGCGGTGTTGACCCACACAAACCGATAGTCGACCCGCCTGATTTCGACCTTGATCTGCCAGATATGGCGGTGAAATCTTTGGGAATGGGCGTGGACGGCATTGACCCGCACAAGCCGATCATTGACCCGCCTGACCTTGACATGGCACTGGCAGGATTGGATTTGCCTGATGTCAAAGCCAGTCTGCCAGAATCTCTGCCAGAAGCCAGCACGGATGACGGTGGCAGCTTACTGGACATGGCCAAGGGGGCGGTCGTTGCAGCGGGTGCAGGTCTGGCAGCCAAGGCCGCTTCCGCCATGGATTTCAGCGGTATTGACCCACACAAACCGATTATTGACCCACCTGACCACACTGCGGCTTTGCCTGCTAGCGGCTGGGGTGCAGGTACGGATGCCGGGAAAAGTGAGGAAGACGATGATGATGCTGATTGGTTGTTAGCTTTGGTACGGCGGATCAAATATGAATACCAAGGACGTAATCCCCGCGCGGTCAGCAAGTTATGGGATGCGGTCAGCAGTGATTATGACTGCTCGGCTCTTGATGAATACGAGTCACTCACCTTGCATCCCGCGCAGTACGACAAACTGGGTATAAGCCATTGCGGTGTCCCTCATGCCGGTTTTGTCGCGGTTGGCGGTGATGTCAGTAGCATAGAGCCGGGTTGCGCTGTCCTTTTCCATTACCCTAATGTCGTAGTGTGTCGTGACCACGAAGACAACCATCATTTTATCCGTGTAACCGGTTAAAGTCGTTGTGATTTCCCCTCCACATTTTAGAGGGGAAATCAGTCTCCCCATTAATTTGCGAAATATCAAAAATTATAATGTCTTTGGTTTAGTATTCTAAAAAACCGATTATGATAAGCGAAAAACCCTATCGTAGGGCGTGAAAAATCTTGACCTGCATCAAGTTGGTGCAGTGGCTCAGGCGTAACATGATTGCTCGAAACAATTTACCCTAAATAAAAAAGTAGGAGATAGTCATGAAAACACAAATCCTGATGGTGTCGCTGCTGACGCTGGGCCTAGGCTCTGCGGTCTGGGCGGAAGATGCAGCAAAAACAGAGCTGGCCAAGATTGAAGAATCTGCCACTGCCGCGAAAGATGCTGACAAGCCTGCTGATGTGGTTGCTGCCAAAGATGAACCGATCAAGCCGATTGAGGCTGCTGAAGTCAAAGACCCTGCCATGGTTGAGCTGGGTAAAAAGCTGTATTTTGACCCACGCCTTTCCAAATCCGGT
The DNA here is from genome assembly GCF_000260135.1 of Thiothrix nivea DSM 5205. NCBI lineage: Bacteria > Pseudomonadati > Pseudomonadota > Gammaproteobacteria > Thiotrichales > Thiotrichaceae > Thiothrix > Thiothrix nivea. The sequence goes on from NZ_JH651384.1 coordinate 3,882,712, forward strand.
TTCATTTCCTGCAACTCCTGCCATAACCTGAGTATGGGCGGTACTGACAACCTGCCGACCTCCATTGGCGATCACTGGCAACAAGGCCCCATCAACGCTCCGACCGTGCTGAACTCCAGTATGAACGTGGCGCAATTCTGGGATGGCCGCGCCAAAGACCTGAAAGAGCAGGCAGGAGGCCCGATTGCCAACCCCGGCGAAATGGCGTTCACGCATGAGCTGGCGCTCGATGTGCTGCAATCCATCCCCCAATACAAGGATGAGTTCAAGAGCGTATTTGGCAAGGATGAAATGGATATCGGCATGGTGACCGATGCCATTGCCGCGTTTGAAGAAACTTTGGTGACGCCAGATTCCAAATTTGACCAATGGCTCAAGGGTGACAGCAAGGCGCTGGCCGATAACGAACTGGCTGGTTACAAGCTATTCAAGGAAAGCGGTTGCGTGGCTTGTCACAATGGCCCGGCAGTTGGCGGCAACAGCTTCCAGAAAATGGGTGTGGTGGAACCCTACAAGACCGATAGCAAGGCCGAAGGGATGGCCGGTCTGACCAAGAAGGATGAAGACCGTTTCAAGTTCAAAGTGCCAACGCTACGTAACGTGGAAATGACCTATCCCTACTTCCATGATGGGGCTGCCAAGACGCTGGAACAGGCTGTTACCACCATGGGGCAACTCCAGTTGGGCAAGAAGTTTACCGATGCGGAAACTGCCGACATCGTGGCTTTCCTGAAGACCCTGACCGGCAAGCAGCCTGAGCTACAGCTGCCTATCCTGCCGCCTTCCACCAACGATACGCCAGTGCCAGAGCCTTTCAACAAGGCTGATATGGAAAAAGCCAAGCAGAAAGACGCTGCGGCCAAGACTGACGGCAAACAGTCCTGATCCTGCACAGTGAGGCTATCGCCCTTTCCCGGATCGTTTTTACGGGAAGGGGAGGGCGATACTGATGCGTAAACCTTGCCCCGGCCTGTTGGTAGCGCGGATGCTGCCGCCGTGGCTTTCAATGGCGCGGCGGGCAATCGCCAGCCCCAAACCATACCCGTTGCGGGCGGGGCTACCCGTGCTGCTGCGCTGGAATGGCTCAAAAATGCTCTCCAATTCCGTTTCCGGTACGCCACTGCCTTGGTCATCTACCGTCATGTGCAAGCTGTTGCCGTTTTGATGGATGGCGACCGTCACCGTGGTGTCTGGTGGGGTGTGGTGGATGGCGTTGCGCACCACATTTTCCAACGCCCGGTAAAGCAGCTCGCCATGCCCCTGGATGAGCAGGGATTCTTCCAGGTCGGACTGGAATGACACTTGCCGCGACAAGGCGCTGGCCTCAAAGCGGGCGTCATCAATCACCGCGTCTACCAGTTCCAGAATGTCGATATATTCGTCTTTGGGTTGCGGTACGCCGGATTCCAGGCGGGAAAGGGTTAGCACTTCGCCGACCAAAGTATCCAGCCGTTCGGCTTCATGCTCAATGCGCTCAAGGCTGCTGGCTATCTTTTCCGGTTGCTGGCGGGCGAGGCCGATACTGACCTGCAAACGCGCCAGCGGGGAGCGCAGTTCGTGCGAAACGTCATGCAGCAGGCGGCGTTGCGAGGCCATCAGGTTCTGTATCTGCGTGGCCATATCGTCGAAAGCCAGCCCGAGGTCAGCAATTTCATCACGCCGAGAACCGATGGCCGGGCTGACACGCCGACTCAGGTCGCCTTTGGCAACCGCGCCGAAGGCTGCACGTAATACCCCTACCGGTTTGGAAAAATACCACGCCAGCAGGAAGCTGGAGATAAAGCTCACAATAATGCCGGAGAAGATTAGCGATTCTGGCCGTAAGTGGTGTGGCGGTGGCAGACGGTTGCCTGCTTGCTGGAACTGGGGAAACTGGCCTGACAAGGGGGCAAACAACAGGTAGCTTTCGCTGTCTTTCTGTACCTGACGCACGATTGGCAGCTTGAGGTCACCTTCCAGCCCGGCGCGTACCCGTTGCAGGGTATCGGCGGATACTTCCCGCCCTAGCAGTTCCTTGCCTGCGGCATCGACAGCGTAGATTTGCAGGCTGCCGGGGGCTTCATCTTTCTGTTCCTGCAACATGTTGCGCATGGCCGCAGTGCCGCCATACAGGAAGGTGTTGGCGGCTGCCTTGACCGCCAGTACCGAGCTAGGGCGGATGACGACTTCCTTGTCCATATCCTGAAAGCTGCTGCGGTGTATCCAGACGGTAACGCCGGTGACAACGCCTGCGGCCAATAGGGTCAGCCAGAAGGTGAGCAGGATTTTCCAGAACAAACGCCCCATGGGTTACTCCCAGATCAGTTGGTAGCCGACGCCGCGCACGGTCTGTATGCAGGAGCGCCCGTCCGGCAGGTTGCCGAGTTTGTGGCGGAGGCTACTCATGTGTACGTCGACGCTGCGGTCGTAACGGGTGAGCGCGCGCCCGAGACCGTGACTGGAAAGGTCAGCCTTGCTGACGGTCTGGCCTGCCTGGCGGGCGAGCACTTCCAGCAGGTTGAATTCGGTACTGGTCAGCTCCAGCGTTTGGCCTTGGCGCAATGCCTGCCGTTTTTCTGGCCATAGGGTCAGTTCACCAGCGTGGATGGGGTCGCGGTTATTGGCGCTGGTTTCCGGGTTGGCGCGGCGCAGGATGGCACGGATGCGGGCGGCGAGTTCGCGTGGCATACACGGTTTGGGCACGTAATCATCTGCACCCAGTTCCAGGCCGATGATGCGGTCGATGTCGTCGCCACGGGCAGTGAGCATCAGCACGGGCATCTGGCTATGGGTGCGGATGCGGCTGAGGGCTTCGATACCGCTCATGCCGGGCATCATCACATCCAGCACCACCAGTGCGTAACTGCCGTTGAGCGCGGCGCGTACTGCCGAGTCGCCGTCATGCACGGCGTCCACGCTGAAACCTTCCTGTTCCAGGTATTCCTTCAGCATGTTGGTGAGTTCGATGTCGTCATCGACCAGTAGTAGCTTGCTCATGGCGGTGGGTGTTTTTCCGGGTTTTACATACCCCGGATGATACGGTGAATGGGTGGGCAAGGTGGAGGGTTTTACATTTCTTTACATGGGTTTACTTGCGTTTACGGAGAGGGGGGTAGGTGAGCAATAACTGGGCATGGTTGTCAACTTCTTTTTTCTTTTTTGGATGCTTAAACTGTTATAAGGCACAACAAAAGCCTAAAATATGGATAAGTCAACTGCACTTTGTCTGATTTTTATTGTGGATGGTCGGATTTATGGTGGAGCAAGCTATGATGTTAGCGTTTCTGAGGTTTGGGGCAATTGATCCTCCGGTGGAAGCAGGTTGGCTTCCCCAGTTGATAGAGTGGGGAATTCAACATATAGACTTTCTTTTGATTGGGGTGATTATCTTTGGGCTGGCGATTATGCTTTACCTGCAAGGGCAAATTGCTGGTGAGAAGCAAGGTTTTGTCGAAGGGGTCAAGCATCATATTCACATCCAAGCATATGATAAGGCGGATTTTCCGGCAACCTATCAAAAAGATAAATATACCGTTGTTGCACAAAAAAAGCTGGAAAAAAGCTTAAAGCCGAAAGTTCCTGTCGATATTCAAGATGATGCATGAGCAAAGCCTTCATGTTTCTGGCTGGCGCAGTGTTGATGTTGTGGTTGGTTGGTATCTCGCAGCAAGTACCTGTTATGACTGCCAGTGTAACCTTGGGTAGTGTGCCTTACCAACCTCCCGCTCCAGCCGCCCAACCTATCCGGCAAGCAAGATGTCGAGAGTGGTATTTTGTTGTTCAGGGTGACACCCAGTGGACGATAGCCCTCCTGTATTCCGGTAACATCGAGAAACATCTGTGGTTACGCCAGATGCGGTATATGTCAGGTTTGCCAGTGACTGATGAAAATATTCGGACAAACCAGCGGTTATGTGTAGGGTGGTAAATATATTGGGCAATATGATCAAATAATGTCTAACGCGCTTATGTGGCTTCCAATATCCACTCAAACCCCACCAAATTTCTTACCTGCTCATTAAATTCCATTCCCACCAGTAAAATTTGGTGCTGCTAATCCCAATATGGCGCGGCATAATCCTTTTCGCGGATTTGCCGTAGCGCGCTGCCGTCGCTTTTCGTCCCTTCCACTCCACCAGAAACCACGGTGTTGCGGTTTCAAACCAGTGGCATCCTGCCCCTTGATCAACGTTGTCCTGAACAATCGGTCGCAGGGAGCGGATTCCGATCGGCAGTTTTTTCATCACTGGGCAGTATTGCTTGGCTATTGATTAAAGCCAGTATAGCGCAGGGTTTTACAGATGCTACCAATCTCCCCGCGCTAGTCTATAATGCAGCCATCAAACGGATAACGAGCATCAAGGCACTGCGGTTGGGCAACATAATCCCCAACAGGCTGGAGAACAATACGCATGAGCAACCAACAGGGTATGGATGAATCTTTCCTCGACGGCGACCACGCAGTCTTCCTCGAACAACTTTACAGCCAGTACCAGCAAGATCCCAACAGCATAGAGCCACAATGGCAGGCATATTTTCAGCGGCTGGATAGCAGCCCCGTCACCGGCATGGCTGCCATGGGTAGCCGTAATGGCAAAGTGATGGAACACCGCAGCGAACAGTTGCGTGTTTCCCGTCTGATCAATGCCTACCGTTACCTCGGCCATTTTGAAGCCGATACTAACCCGCTGGGCGACTACGCCTACAAGACCAGCGTGCCGCAACTGACACTGGAACATCACGAGCTGGCAAACATACCGCTGGATACGCTGTTTGACCCCGGTTCTTTCAATATCGCGGGTCAGCCAACTCTGGGTAATATCCTTCAGGCTCTGCGCGAAACCTATGTGCGCGCCATCGGTTTCGAGTACATGCATATCCTCGATATCCAGGAAAAGCGCTGGCTACAGAAACGTATTGAGTCGGATTTGGGCAAACCCAAACTTTCCCATCCGCAGCGCCGCAAGATCCTGGAAAACCTGACAGCGGCGGAAGGTTTCGAGCAATACCTGCACCGCCGCTATGTTGGCCAGAAGCGTTTCGGCCTGGAAGGCGGCGAAAGCCTGATACCGCTGCTGCAAACCCTGATCCACGAAGGTGGTCAGCAAGGTTTGCAGGAAATCGTCATCGGCATGGCGCACCGTGGCCGTCTCAACGTGCTGACCAATGTGCTGTGCAAGCCCGCCGGGGATCTGTTCCATGAATTTGAGGGCAAGATCGACGAAAGTTACACTGGCGATGTGAAATACCACAAGGGCTATTCCGGCGATATCAGCACGCCCGGCGGCCCGGTGCATCTGGTGTTGGCCTTCAACCCTTCGCATCTGGAAATTGTCAGCCCGGTGATGGAAGGTTCCGTGCGCGCCCGTCAGGATCGCCGCCAGGACAAGGACGGCGATCAAGTTTTGGGCATTTCCATCCACGGTGATGCTGCGTTTGCGGGGCAGGGCGTGGTGATGGAAACGTTCAACATGGCGCAGACGCGCGGCTACCGTACCCGTGGCACCATCCACATCGTCATCAACAACCAGGTCGGCTTTACCACCAGCACGGTTTCCGATAGCCGCTCCACCTATTACCCGACCGATGTGGCGAAAATGATCAATGCGCCCATTTTCCACGTCAACGGCGACGACCCGGAAGCGGTGGTTTACGCCGCGCAGGTGGCGCTGGAATACCGTCAGGTGTTCCAGAAAGACGTGGTGCTTGATCTGGTTTGCTACCGTCGTCTGGGGCATAACGAGGCTGACGAGCCGACCATGACCCAGCCAGTGATGTACGACATTATCCGCAGCCTGCCGACTACCCGCGCCAAATACGCGCTGAAACTGGCGGAGGAAGGTGTGGTCAGCGCGGGTGGTGCTAAGGGGTTAGTGGATGCTTACCGCACCAAACTGGCCAATGGCGGCATTACCTGCTGCAACAGCCAGACCCGTACCGGTCTGCCACTGGAATTGCTGACCCACTGGAAACTCTACGTCGGCCAGCCGTGGCGTCAGGAGATTGATACTACCTGTTCCGCCGAGCGTATCCATGCATTGACGGAACGCTGGGTCAGCAAGATTCCGCAGGACTTCGTGGTGCATCCGCGCGTACTCAAGGTGTTGGAGGCGCGTGCCGCCATGGGGCGGGGTGGACAGCCCGCTGACTGGGGTTTTGGCGAGACGCTGGCTTACGCCACCTTGCTGGAGGATGGTTTCGACGTGCGCCTGTCGGGGCAGGATTGCGGGCGTGGTACGTTCTCGCACCGCCATTCCGTACTGCACCACCAGAAACGCCGTGAGCAATGGGTTCCGCTCCAGCATACCGCCGATTTCCAGGCCAAATTCACCGTGATCGACTCAGTGCTGTCGGAAGAGGCAGTGCTGGCGTTTGAATACGGCTATGCCACCGCCGAGCCGGAAACGCTGGTGATCTGGGAGGCACAATTCGGCGACTTCGTGAATGGCGCGCAGGTGGTAATCGACCAGTTCATCAGTTCCGGCGAGCAGAAATGGCAGCGCCTGTGCGGGCTGGTGATGTTCCTGCCGCACGGGCTGGAAGGCCAAGGGCCGGAACACTCTTCCGCACGGCTGGAGCGCTTCGTGCAACTGGCGGCACAGGAAAACATGCACATCTGTATCCCATCCACGCCTGCTCAGGTGTTCCATATGCTACGGCGGCAGATGATCCGCAAGTACCGCAAGCCGCTGGTGGTGTTCACGCCGAAAAGCCTGCTGCGCCACCCGTTGGCGATTAGTGAACTGGAAGAGTTCATCAACGGCAAATTTGAAGTGGTGCTGGACGATGTGGACATTACTGACGTGGACGCCAAGGAACATGTCAAGCGCGTGATCATGTGCAGCGGCAAGGTTTACTACGACCTGCTGGAAGAACGCCGCAAGAACGCCATCACCGACACCGCCATTATCCGCCTGGAGCAGCTATACCCGTTCCCGTCACAGGAACTGGTCGATGTGATGGAGTATTACCCCAATGTTGAAGCCGCTATCTGGTGCCAGGAAGAGCCAGTCAACCAGGGGGCGTGGAACGGCATCAAGCACCGTTTCGAAGCGTATGATTACACCGAAGTCGTGTGCGTTAGCCGCCCGGCGATGGCTGCCCCGGCAGTAGGTTCGCTATACATGCACCAACACCAGCAACAGGCACTGGTCAGGGAAGCGTTGGGGCTGGAAACGTAACAAGCTTTCACCACTGCGCGTGGATGTGGTCGTCATGCCGTGCGGCATGACAGCCCTGAAAGCGGATATTGGCCGCCTGCACGCCCAGCTTCTTTTGCAGATACGGTTCCAGCAGGATTTTTTGCGCATCCACCGCCAGTAATTGCAACAGCAGGCGGGTGCGTGCAACGTCCAGCGCATAAGCCGCATAACGGGATTGTAGCCAGTCAAAATTCCAGCGCAGCCAGCCGGCTTGCCTGGGCAAGCCTGTTCCTTGGGTGAAGATGGTTGCTCGTAAAACCAGTAACCCAGCCATGCAGGCGAAAAATCTACCGGCTCGCCCGTTGCTTTGCGCTGGTAGAAATAAGCCAGGTCAACCTTGCCGCCATCCGTGTGGCTGAGGTGGGGCAGTAACGGAAAGCCATCCAGAAACGGAAAGCCTGCATCCAGATACCGCACCGTTGTATCCGGGTAGGTTTGCTGGAATTGACGGGCAACGTCCGTCAGATGGGTTTTGATTGTGGGTTTGACGTAATTGCGCATTAGCAGGCAGTAACCCAGGTTGGCTGGTTCCAACGGCGTATCCTCAGTAGCGAAACAGGGCAGGGGAACCCGCCCGCCTTTAGCCGCCAGTTCTGGCACAACCACTGCCACGCTTACAGCATACAACAGCAGGAATACAGCCAACCCCGACAGCCTGCGCAGCCAACGTGAAGGGGGGCGGGTCAGGTTCGCCAACCTCAGGCTCAGCAACCATAGCAACCCGCCGACCTGTGTCAGCAGGGTTAACAGGATGACTATGGTCAGCAGCATTACGTGGGGTATTTTCGTCAGTTTTAGATTGCGCTGATGGTAAAAAGCCCCGCATTGCGGGGCTTTTTACTGTCTGGGGATGCCGATTTACCAGTAGTGACCCTTGCCGGATACCTTCTGCGCTGCTGCGGAACCCAATGCATTGCTGACGGCAGCGCTGACGCCGACGCCTGCTGATTGCATCAGGCCGGCCAGTTGCTGGTACTGGCTGGTATCCTTGCAGGCGGCGGCGGCCTTGTCATACAGGCTGGCAGCCTTGTCGCTGTTGCCCCATTTCTGCGCCAGTTCAGCCAGGTAGGCGAAGTGGAACAGGTTGTCAGCCTTGGCTTCGGCCTTGTCCAGAATCTGTTGCGCCTGTGCGTCATCACCGAGGTGTTCCTTGACCGCGCTGGCCAGCTTTTTGAATTCAAACGCGCTGGCATTGCCGGATTCCAGTTTGGCCAGTTGGTCGCCGTAGAATTTGTTGGTCCATGCCTTGCCGAAGTCGCTGTCGGCCAGCTGTTTGCACACGGTTTCGCCGAGGCTGCGTACCTGCGCGAAAGTGCCTGCGTTGCTGGCGGCCAGATCCAGCAGGCGGCTCAGCCATGCGTTGTCCTTGACCAGATTGCCGACCGCGAGGATCAATGGCTGATAAGAGGCAAAGCTGAAACTACCAGCAGCCTGCATCTTGTCTTCCGCCGTGGTCAGCAACTGGGTGGCGTAGGATTTATCGTCCAGTTCCTCGACCACTTTACCCGCCAGATCAATGAACTGGTTGGATTTGGTCAGGGTCTTTTCCTGGTTCTGGAATTCGATGTAACGCGCTTGGCTGGCTTCACGCTTGGCAAGCTTGTCGGCGATACGGCTGTTGCGTTCGGTATCGTCAGCCGCCAGCTGCTTGGCGGAAGCGGCCAGTTTGCGCATTTCGTCCAGTGAGCTGACGTTGGCTTCGGCCTTGTCCAGCGCCTGGATGGCAATGTCATTGCTGCCGAGTTTCTGTGCGCGCTGGGCGACATCCAGTACTTGTGCGTTGGTTTCGGTCAGGCTGAGCGCCTTGTTCAGGGCGCTGGCGGCAAGGGCGGTATCCGGGGTGGATTTTGCCAATGCATCCAGCACGCTGGCGCTGTCGGTGAAGACCTTGCAGCTGTCCACGGCTTTGGCGTAGAGGCTGTTGGTTTTGTCGGCGTCCTGCAAAGTGGTGCTGACTTCGCCAGCGAGATTGACCAGCGCGGAGGCGGTGTCGGCTTTGCCTTCGGCAGCGGCGTAAATGCTGGTTACCTTGTCCTTGTCGCCGAGGTTGTCGTTGACGGCCTTGGCCAGCATGGAGAGGTCGGCAACCGTGTTGAGCTTGCTGGCGAGCTTGTCATACGCTTTGCCAGCGATGGCTTTGTCATCCATGTTGGCGGCAGCAGCGGAGGCCAGATTGAGCAGGTCATCCTTGGTACTGAATTCGTTCAGGGCGACGTTGTACATATCAGCAGCGGTGGACTGGTCGCCCAACAGGCTGGCGTAACCGGTGGCGAGGTCAAGGTTTTCCTGCCCGCTCATGGCGAAGTTTTTGCCGTTTTCCAGCAACTCTTCGGCCTTGTCCTTGTTGCCCAGCAGTTTCATGAAACCGCCCGCCAGCGCGACGAATTGCGCCGGGAACATGCAGCCGCCTTCAGCATCACTCAGCGCATCTTCCACGGCTTTGTCATCACCGAACATATCTTTCAGGCCGGTGGCGTAATCGACCACATCCTGTGTGTCGTTGCTGGAAGGTTCCGCTTTTTTGAACACCATGCGCGCGGCATTTTCGTTGCCTTCTTTCTTGATGTCGGTCGCCAGCTTCTGGTAGTCAGCGATGGTTTTGCAGTTGCCGGTCACCTTGCCGAACAGCTTGTTCGCCAGCGCGTTGTCTTGCAGCGCTTCCTGCACGTAGCCTGCATAAGTCAACAACTGGTTGGTGTTGGAGGTTTCGCCAATGGCTTCTTCCAGCAGGGCGCGGCCTTTGTCCTTGTCGCCGAGGTGCAGGGCGATGCTGTAACCGACCAGCGCTTTTTCGCTGGCGTCGAAACAGGCTCCTGCGGCTTCGTCATACAGCGCGGTGGCCTTGTCCTTGTCGCCCGCCGCTACATAGCCTTCGGCAACACTGACGTAATGATCAGGGAAGGAACAATAGGACTCGCCTTTTTCCAGCAATTCTTTTGCGTAATCAGCGTCGGCAGGTTCGGCCAGTGCCTGTTTGGCCAGTGCTGCGCAGGAAGCAGCGTCGGTGCAAGTGGATGCCTGATCTTTGAGTTCGTCGCGGGTAGCCATCGGTTCCTCCGTTGTAGGGATATAGTGCGATCATTTGTGGGGGTTTGTGTGTTGTAAAGGAAAACCGCTTTGGGTTCAAGTACGTGAAAGGGGATATAAGGGCGGCAAACACTGTTTGATTGGTCAGGCATCCCACCACTCAGGCAAAAAAAACTTCTTTCTGTCAGAACACTGTGCGGGATTGCGTGGAGGGAGGCTGAAAATGGTCTGCGTAGAAAACCGTTAATCGCACAAACCCAATCAACATGGAGGATATATGACATGAGCAGCATATCACAGGGAGGTGGCTACAAGGATATTCAGTCCGGCGGCCAGACCCTCAGCAGTACGTCTACCCAGTCCCAAACGGCGAATACCGTTACCCAAAGCGCAGTAGGTTCGATCCAGGAACGCCAGCAAAATCCCTTTTCTGGCAATCAGGAAACACTGACAAACCTGATCCAGCTACTGATAGACCAGATCAGCAAATGGAAGGACAAAAAGGGCAAGCAGCCACCACAATCCCAGCCCCAACCGTTGCAACTGAACAAGGATCAGGATCAGGCTATCCGCAACCGTTTCGGTATTTTCGGCGAGCTGAATTATGAAGTGCTGGACAACAACCGTGACCGCAAACTGAGTGCGGGTGACGAGTTGGTCATTTCTGGTGGTTTTACCGGCGGGGAAATTTCCCGGCAGAAGCTGACCCAGAAGGATGTGGACGCCATCAACGGCTCCGGCCTTACCGATGCGCAAAGCCAGCTGGATGCCAACCGCAAGCAGTGGGAATCACAAGGGATTGACGATTATTCATTTACCTTGCAGCGCAGTTGCTTTTGCCGGGGTGACGCCATCCGCCCGATCAATATCGAAGTCCGTGATGGTAGCGTGACCTCTGCCCGATATGCCGATACGGGGGAGCTGATTCCGGATGACCGCCAAACCAACAAACAGTCGATTTATAACCTGAGCGCGGATGGACTGTTCAATCTGGTCGATCAGGCCATCAAGGGTGGCGCGGCGCAGGTGGATGTGAGCTATGACAAGCAGTATGGCATCCCGACCTCTATCTACATCGACCAGAGCAAGCAAATTGCTGACGAGGAAATGGGTTACAGCATCACCAATTTCCGCCCTGAACCGTCAGTGACAACTTTGGCAGTGGGCGAGGAAGATGGCGGTGGCGGGCCGGTTATCATTGATCCACCGGTTGAACCACCGATTGCGACCACCAAGGCATTGGGTGAGGAAGATGGTGGTATCAAGCCCGGCCCCATCAAACCGCCGGTTGAACCACCCATTGCAACGACTTTAGCCCTGGGTGAGGAAGATGGTGGTTATCTTGGCCCGCCGATTAAGCCACCGGTTGATGACCCTATCGTGACGACCCAGGCTGTCGGCGAAGAAGACGGTGGTGGCTATCAACTACTCCAATAAAAGCAAGGTGTAAGCGGGCATGAGCAAGACAAGCCGATTGTTGATCGCGGGCGGGGATACCGACCCGCAACTGGTACGCCTGCTGAAACGGGCGGCAATGCACGGTATTCCTGTGCATTGCCTGCTTACCGGGCAATCCGGTTCGCCACGCCTGCACTGGGACATCCGCAATAACTGCCTGCTGGATGATGGTGGGAAAGTCGCTGTTAGCGCGGCTTTCATCCGTCAGGATGTATTTGCCTACCTGAAAAGCAACAATACGCAGGACAGCGCCGCTGCCCGTGAGTGGTATGTCGCGGTGTCCGGCTGGTTGCTGGCTACACCCGGTATCCGTATTTTTAATCGAGCTTTCCTGCCCTGCGGTTCGGTCAACAAACCTTATGTGTTGCGGCTGGCGATGGAGATGGGTTTCCATGTGGCGGATACCTTTGTCAGCAATGACATTCCCGCCATGAACGCCCTGCATGATAGCGGTGCGTGGATTACCAAGCCGGTGACGGGTGGCTCCTATTGCTCACTGCTGGAAAAGCACGCGGGCAGTGTCAATAACATCCTCTCCTATCCGCAAATCGTCCAGCAACGCCTGGAGCAACCGGAATTGCGGGTATTTCGTATTGGCGATGCCTGGTTTGGTTTCCGGGTGCTTTCCGAAGCGCTGGATTACCGCACCTCTAGCGCTACCCGGTTGCAAGTGACGGAAGCACCGGGCGAACTGGTGGAAAAGTTGGCGCAACTGTCCGGGTATCTGGGGCTGGATTTCGCGGCGGCGGATTTCAAGACTGACCCTGCGACTGGCAAGTTGCAGTTTCTGGAAATCAACACCAACCCGATGTTTGCCGGGTTTGATCAGGTGGCAGCGGGCGCGTTGAGTGATGCGATGCTGCGTTATCTGGGTGTGTTGCCAGAATGAAATCGTCTTTTCCAATGTCTGTTTGCTAGCGCTTGTTAGCAGCGGGTTTGCCGTTTGCCCGTAAATCTGCCACTAATTGCTGAAATTGGGGGGAATGGCGCAGCAGTGAGCGCCCGGCGGCAATCAGCTCATCCACTTGTGCGGCGGGCAGTTCCAGCGAGGTTCCCAGCTGTTCCAGCCGTTGCGCCTGTGCTGGGGGCAGTTGCCGGAAGTTCAGTTCCGCCAGATAAAAGTTGATGTCCGCGCAGTTTGGGGTGGGACGGGTCTGGCAGCGCCCTGTTTTCACCTGCTGTTCCCACTCGCCGAAACGGTTGGCCAGCAAGCCCAGCGTATCCTGGTTGTAGCGCCGTGACTGGATGGTGGTGACGGCGCTGAGGGTGGCGCTCACGCTTGGGTCGGAACGGTAACGGGCAATGTGGGAGGGGATGGCAGGGGCGGCATTCACCACGATAAAGGCAACCCTGTGGGTGTTGGCCATGCCGTAGGTTTGCATGATGTCCCAGAAATTGCCATTTTGGCCTTCCACCACATGCAATAGCGAGCGTATTCCCAGGTTGTCGGAGACACCGCCATCGACCAGATGCAGGTATGGGTATTGGTCTTTGCGCAAATATTGCAGGAATTCTGTTGCTTGTGCGCCATCCTGATGTGGGTAGGGCTGGCAACCGGGGTAATTGCGCAGGGTGATGGAGGAAAACAGCACTGGCACGGCAGCCGATGCCGCTACCGCGCGGCCTACCGGATATTCCCCGAGGCTGGAGCATAGCCAGCGGAAGCTTTCCTCGGTAAACGGGAATGCTGTGCCGGTTGACAGGTCGGTGGCGTTGATCACGATGCGCGGGCCATCCTTGCGCATGTCACGGAATTGCTTACCACCGAAAATGCTGTTCTCGAAATAGTCCGCCGCCAGATCGCCACGGTTATACAGGCCCGGTGCCAGTTTCAGCCAGTTTTTGGGTTTCAGCAGGCTTTTGATCAGCCTGCGCTGCACGGTTTGTTTCAGGAAACGCTGTTCATAGTCGTTGAAGATGCGCTTGCCATGCAGGCCGAAGTAGGCAGCGGTAAAACTGCCGCCGGAAACCGAGGAAATCAGGTCGGTTTCATCCAGCAGGCTGTGTTCCTGACCGTGTGTCTGGATGGGGGTATTGTTCAGCTCCTGCATGACACCATAGGAAAGGGCGGCGGCGCGCGTGCCCCCGCCGGAAAAGGTCAGGATCAGCGCCAGATCGTCATCGCGCCCCGGGTGGCTGACCGGAGGGAGAGAGCCGGTAGGTGTCGCCATTGCTTTCAGGGGCTTGTTTAACAGAGGGGACACTGCCGAACATCCCGCCAGCAGCAGGGCAAATAAACAAATGGGCAGAGCTTTTTGCATGGCTGTCGCGTTGGGGAAACATAAAGGTATAGGTTACACCAAGCCGGTGGTGTACGCTTGATTTGCGTCCTTTATCAACCCAAAGCTTGGGCATTCCTGTAAAATGGGTGTAAGGGTTGTTTGCATCTTCGCCATTCAAGGCTATGATGATTTTGTTCCGATCAAATAACGCAGAAAATGTCACGCCCAAGGAGGTTAGCCGATGCAAGGTCTACTGAATGTCGATCAACCGTTTACGCATTATTCCGTGCGTCAGGTCGAATTTTCCGCCATCCCCAGGTGGTTACGGCAGGCGTGGGAGGATGTGAAGGCAAACCCCTTGTCCAGTATGGCGTATGGCCTCATTTTCGCGGTGGGGGGCATCATTATGAGTGTCCTTTCCGCTAACAGCCCCGGTTTTTTCATGGCGGAAGCTGCTGGTTTCATGTTGTTGGGGCCATTTCTCGCGCTGGGTTTGTATGATCTGGCTTATCGGCATGAGCAGGGCAAGCCTGTACGGTTCGTGCATTCCGTAGTGGCGCTGAAACGCAACGCTGTCAACCTGTTGCTGTATGCGGCATTCCTGGGCGTGATGATGCTGTTATGGCTGCGTCTGGCTGCTATCGTGATGGATGTGTTCCTAGGGGAAGCGCTGGCGGCGGAGCAAACGTATACCGGTTTCATGGCTGTATTGCTGGGTACGAAGATTGGCTTGCTGTTTACCCTGCCATTCCTGCTGGTGGGCTTGATGTTTGCACTGGTGTCGTTCGTGACCGGCGTGGCGACTGTGCCGATGTTGCTGGAGCGTAAGGTGAGTCTGGTGACAGCGCTTAATACCAGTATTCGCGCCATCCTGGCTAACTGGAAAGTGATGCTGGGGTGGGCGGCGGTTATCGCGTTGATCATTGGCGCGGGCTTGCTGCCTTTCAGCTTGGGGCTGACCATTGCCATGCCACTGATTTCTTATGCCAGTTGGCATGCTTACCGTGATATGGTGGCAACAGTATAAGGTAGGCGGCATCAATCACTCCATTCGTGCTGCATCGCATTCCTTGCTTTCACTTTAAAACGGTGTGTAGAGCAAGGGATTCTGGCAAGCTTCCTCAAAAAATGTCATAAATTCTCCCCCATCTGATCGAATCAAAGGAAAACAGTATGTTGTTACCGCTGGCTGCTATTGTCGTGGGTCTTGCTGTGTTGGTGTGGAGTGCTGACAAGTTTGTCGAAGGCGCTGCCGCTACGGCAAAACATTTGGGGATGCCTTCCCTGTTGATTGGGATGGTGGTTGTCGGGTTTGGTACTTCAGCGCCGGAAATGACGGTATCCGCTTTTGCCGCTTGGGAGGGCAACCCTGCGTTGGCGTTAGGCAATGCTTATGGTTCAAATACACTGAATATCGCGTTGATCCTGGGGATAACCGCAGTCATTGCAGTGATCGTGGTGCATTCCGATATTGTCCGCAAAGAAATGCCGATTTTGTTGGCGGTTACGCTACTGTCAGGCTTGCTACTGTGGGATAAGGAAATCAGCCGTGGGGATGCCCTGATCCTGCTGGTGGCTTTTTTCGGGATTATGGGTTGGTCTATTTATGCGGCGATGCGTGGGCGGAAGGATGCTTTGTCAGCCGAGGTAGAAGAAGAGTTGGCAAGCCACCCAATGAGGTTGAAAACAGCATTGGTATGGTTGGCTATCGGTTTGTTGCTGTTGGTCATTAGCTCAAAGGTACTTGTTTGGGGAGCCGTTGAGATTGCCCATGCTTTAGGGGTTAGTGATTTAATTGTTGGCCTGACGATTGTTGCACTTGGTACCTCACTGCCGGAATTGGCCTCCTCGATTGCGGCGGCCCGTAAAGGTGAATCTGATTTGGCACTGGGCAATATTATCGGTTCCAACCTTTTCAATACCCTAGCTGTAGTGGGGATTGCCGGGCTGATTGCACCGATTACGGTTGCGGATGAAGTGCTGACCCGTGATTTTCCGATTATGCTGGCAGTCACCGCAGGCTTGTTCATTATGGTTTATGGTTTCAAAAAGCCGGGGCATTTGACCCATTGGGAAGGCAGTCTTCTGTTGAGTGTATACGTGGGGTATACGGGCTGGTTGGTCTACGGGGTAATTGACCTGAGTTTTGCATAAACCTTATGCCGTGAGCATGACTTCTTCCATTGCCCATTTCAAGGACGGCTTTTTGGGTTGCCACGTATAGGCAATCAGGCCACAAATCAGATTGACCATGAAGTTGGCGATGCTGCGATGCCGGGTATGCTCAATCTGTGAGATATTTTTCAGTTGGTCGTTGACTGTCTCAATCAGCGCCCGCTTACGCAATAGCAGCTTGTCTTCCAGGGGCAGCAGTTGGTTCTTCATGTTTTTGCGTACCCGTGTGATCAGTTGCAAACCTTGTTCCATCAGGGTTTCAAACAACTTTTTGGAAATGTAGCCCTTGTCACCGAACAGTTTGCCCACCAGTCCGCGCGCCAGTTTGGGGACGGGCGCGCGGTCATCGGTATTGGCGGGTGTTATCTGGAAAGCCAACAACTCCCCCCGGTCGTTGATGACCAGATGCAGTTTGAAACCGTAAAACCAGCCCGTTGAGGTTTTGCCGCGTTTCGCCACCTTTTTGAACACTTTGTGGCTGTGGATACGGCGGTTGTGGCATACCGCAATGGAAGTGGCGTCCACAAAACTGATCCCGGTTTGCTCGCCACGCCGCCCCATCAGGTAAACACACAACGGGATCAAGGCGGTCGGTGTCAGGTAAACAAACCGGGAGTAGCTGACCAGTTCCGGGAAGGCCGAATGCAGCTTGTCCCGCTGGTACAGGTAGTAATGCTTGAAACAGCGGTAGCTGGAGCGGTGGAAATACACCAGGATCGTCATGATTTCACTTAGCGCCAGCTGCTGTGTACGCTGGCGCTGGCGTTCACCGCTGGCCAGTTGGCGGCGGTTCCACTCCGGCACGAACTGCTGGCAAAAATCGTCTATGTCGCAGAATAATTCCAGTAAGCTGTCTTCCATGGCTTCCGTTCCTTTGGCTGTTTGGTGGTGTGGTTATCTCAAACATACCATGGGGACGGAAGCCTGCCCCGCTTAAGCAAAACTCAGGTTAATTGGATAATCCTCTCTCACTTCCAGCATAAAAAAGCCCCCAACAGGGGGCTTTTTTATGGCTGACAGAAGCTTAGACGACAGAACCGTCGGCATTCATGCCTTCGATCTTCTGTTCTTTCTGAATCATGTGCTCACGTTGCAGGCCGAACAGCAGCAGCAGCGGTGATGCCACCAGTACCGATGAATAAATGCCGAACATGATGCCGATGGTTAGCGCCAGCGCGAAGTTGTGCAGCGCTTCACCGCCGAACCACAGCATCGACAACACCATGATCTGGGTGGATAAGTGGGTAATAATGGTACGTGACATGGTGGTGGTAATCGCGCTGTCGATAATGTCCGGAATGCTGGTGTCACGCAGGGTACGGATGTTTTCCCTGATCCGGTCAAACACCACCACCGATTCGTTCACCGAGTAACCCAGCACCGCCAGCACACCTGCCAGTACGGTCAGGTCAAACTGCCACTGGAAGAACGCAAACAGGCCGAGAATGATCACCACGTCATGCATGTTCGCAATGATCGCGGAAACCGCAAAACGCCACTCGAAACGGAACGCCAAGTAGATAATGATGCCCGCCGCCACCAGCAGCAACGCCAGCCCGCCGTTTTCATACAGCTCTTGACCCACCTGGCCGCCGACGAAATCTACCTTGCTCAGGGCGACATCCGGGTTAGATGTTTTCAGCACGCCCATAATCTGCTCGCTAAGCTGGGCACTGGAAACGCCTTCCTTCAGTGGTACGCGGATCAACACATCCTGCGAAGAACCAAAGTTCTGCACTGCTGCTTCATGGACGCCGCTGGCCTTGATGGATTCACGGATCGTGTCCAGCGGCGCAGCCTGCGCGTAACGGACTTCCATCACCGTACCACCGGTAAAGTCTACCCCCAGATTGAGGCCGTAGAAAAACAGTGCCCATACCGAGAACAGGAAAGTTGCGAGTGAAATGGTGGTTGTAATTTTGCCATACCGCATGAAGGGAATGGCTTTCTTGAAATGAAAAAATTCTAACATCGCCCTATCCCCTTAAATTGCAATCTTTTGCAGGCGTGGTTTATAGCCGTACATCAGGTTCACGATCGCGCGTGACACCGTAACGGCACTGAACATGGAGGTGAGGATGCCAAGGCACAACACCACCGCAAAACCCTTAATCGGCCCGGAACCCAGCATGAACAGGGCAACGCCCGCAATCAGCGTGGTCAGGTTGGAGTCAAGGATAGTCCCCCAGGCGCGTTCGTAACCGGCGTTGATGGCCACCTGAGGTGCCGCGCCAGCCCGCAGTTCCTCGCGGATACGTTCGTTGATCAGTACGTTGGCGTCAATTGCCATGCCTAATGTCAGGGCGATACCGGCGAGACCGGGCAAGGTCAGGGTTGCCTGCAACATGGAGAGCAGCGCAAACAGGAAGAAGCCATTGATACCTAACGCCAGGCTGGCACTTAGGCCGAACATGCGGTAGTAAATGATCATGAATAACACCACGGCCGCAAAACCCCAGATGTTGGAGTTGAAGCCTTTCTCGATGTTTTCCTTACCCATGCTTGGGCCGACAGTACGTTCCTCAACGATGTAGACCGGGGCGGCCAGCGCACCAGCACGCAGCAGCAGGGCGAGGTCACGCGCTTCCTTGGGGGAATCCAGGCCAGTAATCTGGAAGCGCTTGCTCAGTTGTTCCTGAATCCGCGCTACGTTGATGACTTCCTCCGTCGTTTTGCTGGTCTTTTCCACCACACCGTTGACTTCCTTGTTCTCGATCTTGGTTTCGATGAACACGACCGCCATCAGTTTCTGTACATTTTCGCCGGTTACTTTGGCGAAACGGCTGGCACCTTTGCCATCCAGGGTGATGTGGACTGCCGGGCGGCCATGTTCGTCAAAACCGGAGGCTGCATCGGTGATGTAGTCGCCGGTCAGCATCACTTGACGCTTGAGCAGGATTGGGCTGCCGTTGCGTTCCATGTAAAGTTGCGAGCCAATTGGCGCGCGCCCGGACGCTTTTGCCTGGGCTGGATCGTTTTGTTCGTCTACCAAACGGAATTCCAGGGTGGCGGTTGCGCCGAGGATGTCTTTGGCGCGGGCGGTGTCCTGCACGCCGGGGAGCTGCACCACGATGCGGTTAGCGCCTTGCTGCTGGATGATGGGTTCGGCTACTCCCAACTCATTGACGCGCTTGCGCAGGGTGATGATGTTTTGCTGCACCGCGAACTTCTGGATGTTGGTCAACGCTACAGGTGACACGTTGGCCTGAATGTCGGTGCTGCCTTCTGCTGCGGTGAATTGCAGGTCGTTGCCGTATTCGTTGCGGAGTGCGCTCAGGGCAGCGTCACGGCTGGCCGGGTCGCGGAATTTGGCCACGATGTTGTCGCCTTCGCGGGAGATCCCTAGGTATTTGATGTCCTTGTCACGCAGGAAACCACTGAATTCGTCTTCGTAGCGGTTGAGCTGCTTGTCTAGTGCCGCTTTCATGTCCACTTCCATCAGGAAATGTACCCCACCGCGCAAGTCCAGGCCGAGGAACATCGGGTTGGCGTTCAGCGCCCGCAACCAGCCGGGGGTGGAAGGGGCAAGGTTGAGCGCTACCGTGTATTGTTCACCAACTGCTTCCTTGAGCGCTTCAGACGCCTTGAGCTGGACATCGGTGTCTTCAAAACGGAACAGCGCCTGCTGGCCATTGTTTTCACTGGCGCGAATGGTCAGCCCCTTGGCCTGAAGCGCCTGCTCAAAACGTTGCATGGTGGCCGGGTCAATCGGCTGGTCAGCTTTCGGGCTGATCTGGACGGCAGGTTCCGGCGGGTAAAAGTTGGGCACGGAATAGATAATCCCGATTATCAGCGTCATGGCAATCAGGATGTACTTCCAGAGTGGATAGCGGTTCATTGTTATAGGTTTCCGTAAAATAAAACCACCGCACACGCCCCGGCATGAGGTGGTAGGAAAGAAGTCATTATGCGCCTTTCATGGTGCCTTTGGGCATGACGGAAGCAATCGCCTGTTTTTGCACTTTGATGGTGACATTATCAGCGATAGTCAGCTCAACGAAGTTGTCATTAAGGCCAGCAACCTTGCCGAGTACGCCGCCGCCAGTGACGACTTCATCACCCTTGCTGAGCGCTTCCAGCATGGTTTTGTGTTCCTTGGCGCGCTTTTGCTGCGGGCGGATGATCATGAAGTACATGATGGCGAAAAATACGCCCATCATCAGGATCATTTCCAGACCACCACCAGCCGGGCCAGCAGCTGGGCCTTCCGCGTAAGCGTTTGAAATCAGAAAGTCCACGTTTCTATCTCCTTGAATATTATTTTCGGCGGCCATTATGCCACCTCCCACGTAAAAGGGATAACCTGTTTAATGTCATCCACCTGCATCCGGCACATCAGCACCCGGTCGATGCCGATGGCGACTCCGGCGCATTCTGGCAGGCCGGTTTCCAGCGCGGCAAGAAAACGTTCATCGACGGGGATGTCGCTGCCTCGTGCCGTTGCATCCCGTTCCAGTATGTGGCGGTTTTGTTCGGCGTCGGTCTGCTCCTGGTAACCGTTGCCAAGCTCCAGTCCGCCGAGGTAGACCTCAAAACGTTGCGCTACCGATTGGCCGTCGCTGTGTTCCACTTTCGCCAACGCGCTCTGGCTTGCCGGGTAGTGGTAAATGAAAGTCAGCTGGTCGGGTGGAAATTGCGGTTCCACGCAGTGGGTCAGCAACAAATCACGCCAGCCTTGGGCAGACATGTCGCTGTCGATGTTGATCCAGTGGGTACGGGCGCAGGCAGCAAGCTCCGCTTCTCCGGCAACATGGGGGTCAATATGGAGTGTTTCAAGGAACAACTGACGATAGGTACAAAAGCGCGCTGGTTTTTGCAGGTGGGGGATGAGTGTGTGCAGCAGGTCGGCGACTTCCCGCATCAGCTGTTGGTAGCTGAAACCGACCCGGTACCATTCCAGCATAGTGAATTCGGGATTATGGCGGGAGCCGCGCTCATCGCGCCGCCACACCTTGCAAAGCTGGTAGATGTCGCCGGAACCTGCCGCCAGCAGGCGTTTCATCGGGTATTCGGGCGAGGTGTGCAGCCAACGCAGGCCGTGGGCGGTGTTGACGCTGAAACTGTCGATGAAAGGGTCAGTGTTGCCAGCTTGCGAAAGCGCGGGGGTTTCGACTTCTAGTACATTGCGTTGCCCAAAAAAAACGCGCACCTGTTGGCACAGGGATGCGCGTTCCTTGAGTGCGGTCAAATTCACGCTTTGACGCGGGAAACGTATTCGCCGGTGCGGGTGTCAATCTTGAGGATTTCGCCTTCTTCCATGTAGAGCGGGACTTTGACCACAGCGCCGGTTTCCAGCGTGGCGGGCTTGGTGCCGCCGGTGGCGGTGTCGCCGCGCACGCCTGGGTCAGTCTGGGTGATTTTCAGTTCGGCAAAGTTGGGCGGGGTAACGACCAGTGGTACGCCGTTCCACAGGGTGACGATGCACTTTTCGTTGCCTTTCAGCCATTTGACGGCATCGCCCATGGCGGCTTCGCCAGCTTCGAGCTGTTCGTAGGAGGAGGTATCCATGAATGTCCAGGCGCTGCCGTCGGTGTAGAGGTATTCCATGTCGCGGTCTTCCACGTCAGCGCCTTCGGCAGTTTCAGTGGACTTGAAGGTTTGCTCAATGGTGCGGCCAGTTTTGAGGTTGCGCACGCGGGCGCGGGTGAAGGCTTGGCCTTTACCGGGTTTTACGAAGTCACTTTCCACTACTGTGTAAGGGTCGCCGTTGATGATAATCTTCACGCCGACACGTAAGTCGTTTGCGCCGTAGGTGGCCATGGTCCATCTCCAAAAATCGTCTGATCAAAATAGCCCGCTATGATAACCGGAATTCAAGTAAAAAATCAGGTAGAAAATGTTTTACCTGCGAAAGTATCGCTGTGGCAGCGTGAGCTGGCGGGTGCGGTGCGTGATCCGCAGGAATTGATGCGGGTTTTAGGGTTGGAAGAACGTTCTTGTTCCTCCCCTGATAAGGGGAGGCTAGGAGAGGCTTCTTCCAACCCGTTCAAGCTTCTCGTGCCTCACAGCTATATTGCCCGAATGGAAAAGGGCGACTGGAATGATCCGCTGCTGAGGCAGGTGTTGCCGCTGGATGAGGAATTGCAGGTGGTGGAAGGGTTCAACCACGATCCGGTCGGCGACCAGCATTCGGTGGTGGCGGATGGGGTGCTGCACAAGTACCACGGGCGGGTGCTGCTGGTGACGACGGGGGCGTGCGCGGTGCATTGCCGTTACTGTTTCCGGCGGCATTTTCCCTACAGCGATTCCAATCCGGTCAGGGGGGAATGGGAAGGGGCGTTGGCTTACATCCGCGCCAACCCGGATGTGCGGGAGGTGATCCTGAGCGGGGGTGACCCGCTTACCCTGTCGGATGAGCGGCTGGCGGTGTTATTCCGGCAGTTGCGGGAGATTGCGCATGTGCAGCGGGTGCGGTTCCATTCGCGTTTGCCGGTGGTGTTGCCGTCGCGGATTGACGGCGGATTTTTACGTTTGTTGGAACAAATTCCGCAGCAGAAGGTGATGGTGATCCATGCTAATCATGCGCGGGAACTGGCGGCGGGGGATGTGCATGGCGCGCTGGTGGCTTTGCATGAGGCGGGGGTTACGCTGCTGAATCAGGCGGTGTTGCTGCGTGGGGTGAATGATAGTGTGCGGGCGCAGGTGGAATTGAGCGAAAGCCTGTTTGCGCAGCGGGTGTTGCCGTATTACCTCCATGTGCTCGACCGGGTGGCGGGGGCAGCGCATTTTGAGGTGGCGGAAGCTGAAGCCATGCGGTTGATAGGTGACATACGCAAGCAGTTACCAGGCTTCCTTGTGCCGAAGCTGGTGCGGGAAGTGGCGGGGGAGAAGGCGAAAACACCTGTATTTGGCTAATGACCCGTACAGGCATTCACGCCGAGGCTGAGTTGGGGTAGCTGATGACTGAATGACGATGTGGGTGTTTATAAGGCTTGAGAAACTGAATACTCTTGTCTGGTTAATATTTCATCCCGCGTAGTGACGCGGATGTTTATACAATCTACCCATGAGATACCCCATCCATTTCCCTTGCCTGTAGTTGGAGCACACGATGGCGCACCCCGGTTACCCCGTCGCCCCTGGAAGCTGGAACCATGGCGGCGCTACCCTCACCGCCGACGGCGTAAATTTCTGCGTCTTTTCCCGCCACGCGGAACGGCTGGAACTCCTGCTGTTCGAGCGCGATGACAGCACGGAACCGTTCCAGATCATCGAACTGGACCCGGGTACACATCGCACCTTCTTCTTCTGGCACGCGCTGGTGATCGACCTGCCGATGGGAACCTGGTACAACTGGCGTGCCCACGGTCCGGGCGATACCCGCACAACTGGCTGTCGTTTCGATGGGAAAAAAGCGCTGCTGGATCCTTGGGCCACCACGGTCAGCGACCGGCTATGGAACCGTGAACGGGCATCCCGCCCCGGCGACAACACGGCTTACGCCATGCGTGCCCAGATCAATGCTGACTGCTATGACTGGGAAGGCGATGTCCCGCTGTACATCCCCCTGAGCGAGTCAGTCATCTATGAAATGCATGTGGGTGGCTTTACCCGGCATCCTTCGTCCGGGGTGGGGCATCCCGGCAGCTATGCTGGCGTCATCGAAAAGATTCCTTACTTACAGGCGCTGGGTATTACCCATGTGGAGCTGATGCCCGTGATGGCCTTCGACCGGCAGGATTTGCCGCCCACAACGGCTGCGCTGGGGTTAAGCAACTATTGGGGTTACAGCACTCACAGCTTTTATGCACCTCACCCGCATTTCGCGGTGGAACCGGCACGCGCCCGTAATGAGTTCCGCGATATGGTCAAGGCCCTGCACCGGGCGGGCATAGGCGTGATCCTCGATGTCGTCTTCAACCATACTGCCGAAGGCAGCCCACTTGGCCCCACCATCAATTTCAAGGCGCTCGGCAACGAAATGTTCTACCACCTCGATTTCATCGACCGCAGCCGCTATCGGGATTACACCGGCTGCGGCAACACAGTGAACTGCAATCACCCGATGGTGAGCCGTTTTCTGGTGGATGCGCTGCGCTATTGGGTGGAAGAAATGCATGTGGATGGTTTCCGCTTCGATTTGGCCAGCGCCATGGCGCGCGGCGAGGACGGCAACCCCCAGTACCATGCACCGATGCTCTGGCATATTGAGCTGTCGCCGTTCCTGAGCCGCACCCATATCATTGCCGAAGCCTGGGATGCCGCTGGTTTGTACCAGTTGGGCGACTTCCCTGGCTTTCGCTGGGCGGAATGGAATGGCCGCTACCGCGACGTGATCCGTGCCTTTGTGCGTGGCGATGCTGGGCTGGTGGCGGAAGTCGCTACCCGTATCTGCGGCTCCAGCGACCTGTACGGGTCACGCGGGCGCTTGCCGTGGAACTCGATCAACTTCATCACCTGCCACGACGGTTACACCCTGTGGGATCTGGTCAGCTATGCAGGCAAGTACAACGAGGCCAATGGCGAGGATAACCGCGATGGCCACAACCACAATCTGAGCGCCAATTACGGCGTGGAAGGCCCAACCGATGACCCGCGTATCGACCGGCTGCGCCGCCGCCAGGCGAAAAACTTCGTCGCCATCCTGCTGCTCAGTCAAGGTGTGCCAATGCTGCACGGCAGTGATGAGATACTGGCCAGTAAGCAGGGTAACAACAACACCTATTGCCAAGACAATGCACTGTCGTGGCAGGACTGGAATCTGGTGGAACGTAACGCCGACATGCTCGCTTTCGTGCAGGGCATGATCCGGCTGCGCCGCCGCCACCCGAGCCTGAACCGCTCCCGTTACCTTACAGGGCAGCCCGGAAACGGCAATGCCGTGCCCGATATTGCCTGGCATGGGACTAAACTCAACGCAGCGCCCTGGGATGAGCCGGAGGCCCGGTATCTTGCCTTTACCCTTGCGGGTATCGGGCCGAATGCATCCGCGTTGCACATTGCGCTGAACATGGCGGAGCAAGCCCAGACATTTGCCTTGCCGTCATTTCCCGGCAAGCAATGGCATCTTGCCGTTGATACCAGTGCTGCACCGGGGGTTTATGAACCCGGCGAGCAACCCGCCGTCAGTACGGCAAGGCTGAAGGTGGGAGGGCGCTGTGTCGTGGTGCTGGAATTACGTTGAAGCATCAACCTTGGGAACGGAGCAGAGCCATGTGCGCCGCCCCAAGCAATGGTGCTTCCGGATTCAGCGACAGTCGCACCGGAACATGTTCAATGGCACGCGCCATCCGCCCCTTGTCGAGAAAACCCTGCATGAACACGCCGCTTTCCAGCGCTGCCCGAATCTTGGGGCCAATGCCGCCGCCGATGTAAATGCCGCCGCGTGGCAGGCATTTCAACGCCAGATTGCCCGCTTCGCTACCGTAGATACGCACGAACAAACGCATGGCTTCAGTGCATAACGGATCATCGCCTGCCAGCCCATGATGGCTGATCACGGCATTGCGGTCTTCGTTCGCCATTTCCGCCTCAATCGCCGGATTCGGCGCTGCAAAACCGGATGTACGCAGGAAATCATACAGGTTGCCGAAACCATCACCCGCCAGTATGCGTTCACCGCTGACATGGCCGCCGAAGCGCTCGCGCAGGAACAGCAGCAAGGCATCTTCCTGACGGGTGTTGGGGCCGAAATCACAATGCCCGCCCTCGGTCGGCATGACGATATGGCGCTGGCCATCCCAGGCCATGATGGCTTGCCCCAGACCTGTTCCTGCTGCAATCACTGCGGCGTGCCCGGCTTGTGGCATGGCTTGCGGATTCAGCTCGACGAACTCATCAGCGGATAGATGCAACATGCCGTGAGCGGTAGCCTCAAGGTCGTTGAGCAGGTATACATCCGCAAAGCCAAATTCCTCAGCCAATTGACGCGCATCTATTACCCACGGCAGGTTGGTGGCTGTGCAGCACTGATCCTGTATTGGCCCGGCAATGCCGAAACAGGCGCGTTCAGGCCGTTGCGTCACTTCGGCCAGAAAAGCGGTGATCAGGTCGCTGAAACGCTCATGCCCCGCACTGGGGTAGACTGCCTTGTAAATCTCTTCCATGGAACCGCCGACAGAGTTGTCGTCAGCCACCTGATACAGGCACAGAACCGTTTTGGTTCCGCCCACGTCTCCCGCGAGTACGTAACTCATACCGCCTCCTTTGCGTCGCTGTTAAGCAGGTAAACCAGCGCAGTCATGATGTGATTGGCCACGTCTGACGGTGGGCTAAGATAAAAGGCTTTCCACGCATCAGCCCGGTACTGGTCATAGTCCTCTGCCGCTTGCGGCTGTCGCTGTAACCAGGCTAGCCGTACTGCATGACCAATCAGGACATCGAGATACACGGTGTCCTCAATGCGCAGTTGCGGGTTGTTGCGCATCACCAGCATCAGCACCTGTAATGCCTCGCCATACAATTTCAGGCTATCCGGCGCGGGTGTCTTGTGGAGGATATGCGTGACACGATCGCGGAAGAGCTTTTCGCCGCGCGTCATGTCGGCGCACAGACGGTGGGCAAGACGTAGTTTGGTGTTCCACTGGTCGCCGATCACCAGCCCATGCGTCTGGTTAACAATGTCCCACACGCCTTCAAAGAAACTGTCGCTGTAACGCCCGAGCTTGCCCTGATTCGAACGCCACTCGTGCCAGTCCGCCGAGTAGGTCAGTTCCGGGTTCATACTGCTGTCGAACTGCACCGTGACCATGCCGCCGGAATCGGACGCAACATGCATCCGCTCCAGTTGTGTCAGGGAGTCATGGGCATCCTGATAGTGTTCAAGTACGTCGCGTACCGCCCGGGCGACCCGGTGCGGAGCCATATTCATCAGTTCATCCATCGCCTGACTGATTGAGAGACGTGTTGCAGGGTTTAAGCGCACCGCAATCAGTTGCAGCAACTGGCCGGTGCGGATCAGCGGCATGTTGTCGAATAGCTCCGGATGCGAGCGCAACATCAGGCCCAGATAGAGGATCAGTTCCTGGGTCAGGATCTGGGCTCGCAGGTCATCAGGGTTAAATTCGCAAATGGCTTGCATCAGCATGTCGGCACCCATCGGACGGCGGAAAGTCGAGCGGCTGCTGTAGGAACGCGACACGCTCAGCGCCTTCTGATGCACCACAATCTCGGTGGCCGCGCCTTCCAGATTGATGTCATGTTTGCCCAACACCGCCGCGCTCAGCCGGATCAAGTACCAGCAACGCTCCTCACAGGCGCGCATGTAGACCTCTTCCAGCAAGTCAGCAACTCGTGCGGGGTGGTTTTCCAGATCACACAGGCCGGTCTCGAAATCCAGCCCATGGCGGGTGGCGAGTTGACGCAGGGCGTCGAACTGTATCTGCAAGTCTGCCCGTGTTGTCATCAGCGTAATCAGGTCTGCATCGCCCAGCGTTTCAAGGGGTACTGATGAAATGATTTCCGTGCCGGTTCCGTTATCCGTGACCGGCAGCAGCGTAAAGCAGGGGCGTTCTTCTTCCTCGCCGCTACCTTCCGGAAACTGGTAGCCGTGCAGGGTATCAATACGTTCGCGCCCGGCAGTTGGCAGAAAGCTTGCCACGCGGCCAAGCTGTACGGGTGTGCCGCCGACCTGGCCTTCGCGGCACTGATCCATGAATTCGAGCAAGGCCAGGCTGCCTTCCGCCGTCAGCATGCGGTCAGTGACAACCAGCACCACCAGTGGCCGCCCCGGCGCGTCCCATTGTTTACTGACATAGGCCAGTAACATTTTCAAGCGTTCGACCAACATGGCGTTATCGAGGCCAAGATAGAAATCATGCTGATTGATGAAGTGTGGCTGGAACAGCATACGCTGGCCTTCGAAGGTATAGACGACGCTGGTTGCCAGCCCGCGTAAATGGCGGAGGGGGCGGCCACTCAGGCCAAGGCGATCATTGCGGCCAAGCTGGCAATAGGCTTCCGCCAGCGCGGTGGCTTCGTGGATGATGACCGGTGAAACTTCGTTGCGCGTTTCCGCCTTGATGCCTTGTTCCTCCAGCCGCACCTTGATGCTGGGCGAGTCGGCCAGCAGGGCAAACTGCACACGGCGTCCGCGCTTGCGTCCTACCCGCAGGCGGCGACCCAGCGGGTCGATGTCGGCTACGTCGAGCAGGCCGTCCTGCACCAATGCGCCGAGGATGTAGAGGCTCTGTGCCCACACCAGCGGCACGTTTTCGTTAGGCTCTCGCTCCTGACTGCGGGGGTTGTTGCGTTCCGCTTCAATGCGCTCTGCCGGAACCCGGTACAGTTCCGGTAGCAACAGGTCGCCGTCACGTTCGACCAGCAGGCTTTCCAGCTTGTCGCGGTAAATTTTCGCCTGCTCTTCATTGCCGCTGAACAGGTGGTGCAGTAGCAGGTAGGTGAAAAACAGCGGCCATTCGCATTCGATATGCTCGAACTGCAACATCTCTTCGGGTTCGTAATGCAGCCGGTTGTGATCCTCGATCACAGTCTGGTGGCCGTCGCGCAGGAAACGCTTGCAGCCGTAACGGCCTTCCAGCTTACTGATGACTTCACCGACGGTTGCTGCGACCAGATTTGCGTCTTCAACCGCGAAGGCAGGGTAACCGACGATACTGAGGGTGGCAGCGTCGACCTCTTTCGACAGGGATTCGCTGGGCAGGGTGGATTCGAGCGTGATGCGGGCGCGTGCCACTTCATCGGGCACGACGTGCACCACCGAGGCTTGCCCGCCGCCGCTGCCGAACAGGTTGAAACCGTTCATGGCCTCCAGCGCTGCTTTCGCCATGCCGACCGAACTGCTGTTGATTTCAGCAATGCCATGGTTGATCTTGTTGCCGCGTTCCCAGATGCCGTAGTCAGGGGTGCGGTAGGCGCGGCCAATGTAGTGCACCAGATTCTGCACGAAATTGACTTCATCAATGGTGAAAATGATGCGCAGCCCGGAGGCGGTCATTTGCGCCAGCATTAGCAGGAATAGTGAAGTCGCATCGAGTTGCAGATGACCCCATTCATCATCGCCTACGACGGGGATACCGGTGCCGGTGTCGTACTTGGCGTGCAAGGCGTCGAGCGGGTTTTGCGTCAGCTTGAAACGCTCCACCTTGGCAGACTGGCGCATCATGGCCAGCAACAGGCCGCGCATCAGCTTGACCACGCTCTGTTCCAGCAGCACCGTGCGGCCATCGCTTTCGTCGAGGCGGCGATAGGCCAGACCCAGACCCCAGACGGCGAGGATGCTGTACACGTTGTCGCGTACCCATGCATCGGTGTAATCGCCGTGCGCGGTGATGGCGGTGCTGGCGGGCAGCAGCCCGGTGATCGGGTGCTGCCGGGAGAGGATGATGCGGGTTACCTGCCGGTAGTAGCGCTCAAGTTGGTCGAGGGATAGGTTCATACAGATTTTCGCTAGTGGGAATCCCCCTATGCTAGCAAGAAATGTTCCATATCCGACAACAGAACCAGACGCTGTAACCCGCTTTCAGAGGCGTTGCAGCAATTCGGCTTTCTTGGTAGCGAACTCCTCCTCGCTGAGGATACCTTTCTGCTTCAGGTCAGCCAGCTTCTCGATCAGGGCAAAAATATCACTTTCTGACGCACCCTGATTGCCGGGAGCCGGTTCCTGCACTGCATTGAAAACAGGTTGGTTATTCTGGACAGGGGCTTGTGGCTGCGGCATTTGCCCATCAACGGAAACCACTGGCAGGCTGTCAATCTGCACCGTGCCGTACTGGCTGGAGAAGGTCAGCGAGGAGCCGCCGCCCTGCTGCTGAGAAACGCCGCCGATCTGGTGATCCAGCGTGTCGTAAACAGTGACATGGCCGTTCACATCCACCGCCAGCCGCTGGGTTACCGGGAAGTAAGCGTAACGGATGTTATTCTGTGCACCGGTAGAAGCCGCCATGCCCAGATCATTCGGCCACCAGTTGCCGGATGATGTGTTACTGACAAACAGGCTGCTTTGCCCGTAATTGAGGTTCTGCTGGCCGCTGCCCTGATATTGTGACTGATGGCTACCTGAACTCATGAACACCGGCGGGTTCTGGCTGGAAAGAATATTGGAAAGCTCATTGCACAGGTTGTTCACGGTATTTTGCAGCCCGTAATTGAACATATCGCCCACCATGGTCATGCCACCCTGCATCCACTGGCCGGAGCCGCCGAGTTCAGGGATACTGAATTGCGCCATGGTGCCATTGCCATTCATCACGGCATAGAGCATGTTAGTGACGGCATCGGTAGAAATGCCATAGCGTTGGGATAAATCATTGATGACGCTTTGGCCATGTTCGGTAAATGTTTGCACGGGAAAATCTCCGGTAGTGGTGGGTGGCTTCCGTTCTTGGATGGCGGGTTGTTTAGGATTGTGCTTTGCATCATTCCGCCAATCACTGCATTATCGGGGCTAAATGTTTAATTGCAATGATTTGCTGAAAAGGTAGCAAAAATGAATCTGAGTATCGCCGCCCGAGTAGGTATGCCTGCCAGCGGCCTTGCGCGCGGCGCTGTGTTGATCCTTGCCTCGGAATTTTTTCTGGTGTGTTCGGGGATGGTGGTCAAGTACCTGCATGGAACGGTTTCCACTGAACAGACAGTCTTTTTCCGCAACCTGTTCGGCTTGCTGCTGCTGCTACCGTGGTTGTGGCGTAATGGTACGCGGGCGTTGAAAACCGATTGCATCCACCTGCATTTCCTGCGCTCTTTCATGGGCGTGACGGCCATGAGCTGCCTGTTTTATGCGTGGGCACACCTGCCACTGGCGGAAGCTTCACTGCTCAAGCAAACCATGCCGCTGTTTGTACCCGTGGTGGCGTTTTTCTGGATGGGGGAACGCCTGTCGTGGCTGAACTATGTGGCGTTGGGGCTGGGGTTTGCGGGCATTCTGCTAGTGCTGAACCCAACGCAGGAAACACCAGTGCTGAATCTGGCGGTATTGGCGGGGCTGGTGGGCGCGGTGATGGGTGGTTCCACCAAAGTCAGCATCCGGCGGATGCGTTCGGTCGAGGAACCGGCGCAACGGGTAGTGTTCTACTTCGCCCTGTTCGGCACGCTGTTGTCGGCGCTTCCGGCGGGGTTGGACTGGGCGCCGTTGGACTGGAATGCCGCCCTCTGGCTGTTTCTGTTGGGCATTACCGCAACGCTGGCGCAACTGCTGCTGACGGCCGCCTACGGTTACGCGCCCGCCGGGCAACTGGGGGCATTTACCTACGCTTCGGTTATTTTCGCCGCGATCCTCGGCTGGTGGTTGTGGGATGAAACCCTGTCGCTGCTGGCAGTTGCCGGGATGTTCGTCATCATCGCCGCCGGGTTGCTGGTAATGCTGGGGCAGCCGCGCCCCAAGCCTGCGCCGACTGCTTGCAAGGCTTGCTGAAGGTGAAACTTGCCGGGCTAAGGTTTATGTCATGAACCCGACAATGCGTCCTGAACTTGCTACGCACAGCACCAGATTGAGCACTATAGCAGCTTGATAGAAAAGTAATTTTTTAAGTGGCACGTTTCCTGCTGTACGGCAGGCATGAAAACATTCCTCGACTGGTCAGCTTACAAGGACGCCGGGATGGGCGACGCCTACGCCGACATTCCCAAAACCGGCGGCAATTTTGCCAAGGCGGTAGCGGTTTGCATCAACAGCCGCCAGTGCGAAGCCGACGGCAGACAGGTGATGTGCCCCAGCTACCGGGTCACGGGCAATACCCATTTTTCCACTGGTGGGCGGGTGCGATTGCTGAAAGCGGCACTAAACAGCGACTTGGCAGCAGCGGCGTTGGCTGACCCTGAACTGGCTGAAGCCATGGATTTATGCGTCGGCTGTAAGGGTTGCAAGCGCGAGTGCGAAGCCAATGTCGACATGCCATTGATCAAGGCGGAATACCTCGCCCAACGCGCCGCCCGCGATGGCCTGAGCCTGCGTAGCCGCCTGTTTGCGCATACACCACGCTGGTTGCACCGTGCGCCTTGGCTGGGAAAACTGGTTGGCTGGCGTAACCGCAGCGCCTTGTTATCAACGTTGTCGCAACGCTTCCTTGGTCTGAGTGCGGAACGCAACTTGCCGGAGCCTGCTACCACGCCCTTCCTTGCCCCCGAACCGCCAACAATGGAACCGGCTGACCTACCGGAAGTAGTGCTGTGGGTCGATACCTTCAGCCGCCATTTCGAGCCGGAAATCCCCACCGCCGCTGTCGAGGTATTGCAGGCGGCGGGCTACCGCATCCTGATCGCCAAGCCTGCCGCTGAGTTGGCGGATACCGCCCGCCCCCTCTGTTGTGGGCGCACCTATCTAGCCCAAGGCATGGTGGAGCAGGCGCGCGCGGAAGCCTTCCGATTGGTCGACAGCCTGCTGCCGCATGTAAAGGCCGGGCGCGTGGTCATTGGTCTGGAAGCCTCCTGCGTGTTGGGTTTGCGTGACGATGCGCAAACGCTGGGGCTGGGGGAAAACGCCGCGCTGGTAGGCAAAAGCGTGCTGCTGCTGGAAGAATTCCTCGCCCGCGAAAGCACCGCCAAACGCCTGCATTTGCCGCTGCAAGCCCTGCCACCGGGGGAAACCCTGATCCACGGCCACTGTCACCAGAAAGCAGTCGGGGCGATGAAGGCGATGCGCCGGGTGCTGAAACTGATTCCCGGTCACGATTTTTCCATCATCGAAGCCGGTTGTTGCGGCATGGCAGGCACTTTCGGCATCGAGGCCGAACATGCCGACATGGCCAGCGCCATGGCGGAACAGGCACTACTGCCCGCGTTACGGGCGAAACCGGCAGCACGGGTGGTGGCGAACGGCTTTTCCTGCCGCCACCAGATGCGGGCGCATGGCGATACGCGGGCGCAGCATCTGGTGCTGTTGCTGCAAGCGGCGTTGCCTGACACCACGAGGAGCACCAACCCATGAACGTAACCACCCTGATGCCGGAGCGGGTGATCTTCGGCAAAAATATCCCCGCCCCCATCAACGCGCTGTTGCAGGAAGCGGCGGGCAGCACCGGCAACTTCGCCCATGCCGAACAGTTGCTATTGCGGGCGCAGCGGCAGGCTCCCGAGCAGTTGCCGGTCTACACCGCGCTCTACAAGCTGTATTTCTACAACGGTTACACCGACAAGGCGGAAGAGGTGGTGTTCCAGTCATTGCACAAGGCGGCCAAACAGGGGGGCTTCCACTACGACTGGGCAACCGTACAGGCAGGCGCGGATTGGGGCGAACCCGATTCCGCCGGTCGCGCCTACCTATACAGCCTCAAGGCGCTGGCTTTCGTTCGTCTGCGCCAGAACGATTACGGCAGCGCACAAGCCATACTGGCTAGCCTGCAACGCCTTGATCCGGCGGATGTGGTGGGGGCAAATGTGATCCGCGACCTGGCGGCTTCATTGGCAGAGGAACAGGCATGAAACTGCAAATCGAACGCATTTACGTCGAATCACTGGTCGGCGCATTCCCTGACCTCGACCACCTGCGCGAGCAACTGAAATTCGGTAACAAGGCCGAATTGCCATTCCAGCAGCTTTCCGCGCAGCAATTGGGTTTCCTGCAACAATTGTACGCCTCCGCCGGTTCCGCCATGCAAGGGCGGGCGGCGCAATTGGCGACCCTGCAACGCGCCATGAACGATGACAGCAGGCGCTATCAGGAAGGTGAACTGGAACGGCTGGTTCCCGACATCACCGAATTCCTGCTCCGGGACGGCATACGCGGCTGGCTGTTCAAGGCCAACACCGCAGGCAAGCCGTTGGCGTATCTGGTGGCGCGGATTGATTTCACCCCGCCGGGCGAGGAAGAAGCCGGGCGCATCCTGCTGGATCTGAAAACCAACAGCATGGCGAAAATCGCCACTGCCAACCTGATGCTGCGCGAACGTGACATCATCGGGCAAACCCTGCCCGAAATGCTGGCGGCGAAAGGCTTTTTCAAGGAAACGCCGGAACTGATCGCCGCGTATGAGCAATCGGCGGAACGCTATTTCGCCTGGCGCGCCGATTACGGGCGGCAATTTTCCGGGCGCGGCACTGGCATCATCGCCGAAGACCCCACTGCCACACACCGTAACACTGACTGGTCGCGCAAAAGTGTGGTGGTGCTGTCCTCCGGCGGCGGTTGGGCGCGGCTGGTAAACGACGAGGAAATCATCAAGGATCGGGCGCTGACGCTGGATGCTTCCGGCGATATTCTCGGCAAATACCTGCGCAAGGCAGGGCGCAGCAACAATTACAACAGCAAGGTGGAAAACGCTACCGAAACCCTGCAAGGCGGCATTCCGCACGGCATGTTCACCGATCTGCCAGTGCAGGGCTATATCCTGATGTTCCACCTCGAACTGCACCAGCATGTGTGGGTGCATGTGGACGACATCGAGCCGTATGTGTACCAGCCTGAACTCAAGGACAAGCTGATCCTGCCGCCGGAACAGACCGACCTGATCGACATCCTCACCGCTGAAATGGACGTGCTGATGGATGATATTGTGGAAGGCAAGTCGGGCGGCACTACCGTGCTGTGCGCCGGGCCGCCGGGGGTGGGCAAGACGCTGACCGCCGAGGTGTATTCCGAAATCATCAAGCGACCGCTGTACCGGGTGCACTCCGGGCAACTCGGCCTGAATGTGGCAGAAATGGAAACCGCGCTGAAAAACACCCTCACCCGCGCGCAACGCTGGGGTGCGGTGATGCTGATCGATGAAGCCGATGTGTATATCAAGCGGCGCGACGACAATATCGCTGCCAATGCGGTCGTGGGCGTGTTCCTGCGGGTGCTGGAATATTTCAACGGCTTGCTGTTCCTCACCACCAACCGGGTTGACGACATCGACGAGGCGATCATTTCGCGCTGCATCGCACTGATCAAATACCATCCGCCGGGGTTGGAAGACCGCCGTAAAATCTGGCAGGTCATGACCGAGCAGTTTGGGTTGAGGGTGGAGGCTGGGTTGATCGAGCAGCTTTCCGACCTGTTCCCGGAAGCCAGTGGGCGCGACATCAAGGGGTTGGCGAAACTGGTCGCCAAATACTGCCATCATAAAGCCGTTGCGCCGACGCTGGAGGTATTCCAGCGATGCAGCATGTTCCGTGGGCTGGAGCAGGCGCATGAGTGAGGCACGCATACTGGCCGTCGCCAGCAAGGAAGGGCTGGCCATCAGCGAACACTTCGGCCACGCCAAGGCGTTCTGGATTTACGCCGTTACGCCTGATGCCTGTACCTTGCTGGAAAAGCGCGAGGTCGAGCATTACTGCCTCGGGAATACGTCCAGCCAGACCGCGATGGGCAAAATCCTCGAAACCATCAAGGACTGCGAAGCGGTGTTCGTCGCCAAGATCGGCGATGGGCCGATCGAAAAACTGGCCGCAATCGGGGTGCGGGCAGTTGCCGACTACGCCTGGGAAACGATCGAAGAATCGCTGCTCGATTACGTGCGCAACACTGCCGGAGCTACGTCATGAATGCCGAATATGTGCGCCGCTGGGTGCGGGAACATCCGCTGTCGCCCGTTCATGTCGATTGCGCCACTGCGGTCATGCTCATTGAAATGTGGAGGGATATAAGCAACGCCATACCACGTAGAAACACATTATAAAGTCGCAGCATAAATAGTTAATCGCAATTCGGCATCCGTAATCATTTCAATAAACGGCTTTTTACCGGATCGCTGCTCACTTTCCGCGAGGATCACATCCACTCCCGAACCACGCCGATCCATCAGGTATTCCCGCCCTAAACCGCTATCACGTACTGGATAGTAACGGGCAAACAGGCTGGAAAGCACATCATTACGAGGCAGGGACATGGCCTGCATGGATTCCACTGTCATGGAGTTGGGTAGCGCGCCCGGTGAGTATAGTTCCAGCCGGTCGGCAAACATGTGCAGGCGGATTCGTCCATTCCAGATGGAGTAATCCCGATGCGCTACGGCGTTGACGATGGCTTCAAACACCGCTCGCAGGCTGTACTGCGGATAATCAATGCGCCCCAGTTCCTTGCGGGCAGGCACTTTCATATTCAGCCGGACAAAATCAAACGCATCCCAGATTTGCCGGTCAATCGGCCCTTCAAAATCCTTGGCGTCCAGTTGGTCGTTGGGGTCGTTGTTGACGCCGCTGTAGGCCACCGCCTGAATGTAGGCGGACGGCATCCAGCGCACCGGCTTTTCAGTGCACAGTAATACGCCTGCCACGGACAGGCATTCCTCTCCTTCCAGATCAGCCAGCAGGTGCAGACGGCGTAACTGTTTGCGCTCATCGCCTTCGTTTAGCCGGATGAAACGCCGCAACAGCAACGCATCGGCATCATCCAGCGAAGTATTAGCGACACCTTGTTCCTCAAAACGGATCAGCCGCGCTTGGCTGCGTTGCTGGAACAGGCGAGCCAGCACATCCGGCGTCAGTTTGCGTTTGCTGTCGGCAACCCGGCGAAAGTAACCGTTGGCGCTTTCGTGTATCCACAAACTACGGGGCACAGTGACAACCACCAGCGTGACCATTTCACCGGCGGCATTGGGCAGGTTGATGTTTTGGGTATGTATTTCCAGTGGAGGGGTAATGCGGTCGTTGGCAATGCCTCGCAGCCAGCTTCTGACGGCTTCCATTTGTTCGACTGGAATACCCGTCGGCATCAATGTTTTGTCATCCACACCCAGCACCAGCGTGCCGCCATTGGCATTGGCAAACGCGGCCAGTTCATCAGACAAACCGTCGGGATGCGGTTCAACCACTTTCTGCGGGCCACGAAAGACGACTTGTTTGAGTTCCAGCGTGGAGTCTTCCCCCAGACGGATGCGTTGCTGCAAGGTTTGGCTATCCATTTTTCGTGCTTAATCCACCGTTTTCTGATGATGCTTAGCCTATAACAATAGCCGGAAACATCCCAGCCTGCCGACGCTGTACTTCATCACTTCCTCGGCGGCAACTCATCATGGCTGGGCAACGCCGTTGGTTCCACATACCAGTCTGCCCGCGAAGCACAAAAGATGTTCTGGATCGGGCGGATTTCCGGTTCCTGATCCAGCGTACCGGCAGGCACAATCAGGGCCTTTCCCGTTTGCGCCAGCCACGGCAGGGATGAGCCGCACTGCTTGCAAAACGCGGTGGCGAAGTGTTTGGCTTCCGGCAACGCAAATGTACCGACCAATTCCTCGCCTTGCAGCCAGCGGAAATCCTCGGGCGCAACCATGAGGTTGGCGGCGAAGGCGCTGCCGGTGAATTTTCGGCAGCGCGAGCAATGGCAGTACTGGAAAATACCCAGATTACCGCTGATTTCGTAGGTGACATTGCCACACAGGCAGCTACCGGTGACGGGTTTATCGGACATGGCGACCTCCTTCGGCTGACAACAGGCACAGGCTTTCCCGCATCATAACGGACAAAACGCAGGCGGGGAAAAGCGCCTTGTTTGATTGCGACAAAGAAGCTGCTATAAGTCTTGGTATGAGTAACTGGCGTCACATCCTGTTCCCTTCCAAACCGCGTTCCTACCCCGGCGACCGTTGGGTGAACATCATCGTGCGTAGCCTGCATCTGGTGGGTGTCGCTGGGATTGGCGGTGGTTTCCTGTTCGACTTGCCGGAAAGCCGCTACCTGCCGTTCTGGCATCTCGCCATCAGTACGGGCTGTGTGCTGGTGCTGCTGTATGTGTGGGAAAACGGGCGCTGGCTGCTGCAACTGAAAGGGGTCGCCATCATGGCCAAGCTGGCGCTGCTGGTGCTGGCCAGCCTGTTGCCAGCGTGGCGGGCGGAACTGTTCGCGGCGGTCATCGTCATTTCGGGGGTAATCGCCCATGCACCCGGCAAGCTGCGCGGCTATAGCCTTTTTTCAGCACACCACAAGGGATGCACGTGAGCCTGACGATTATGCCCGCAACGCTGGCTGACATCCCGGAGCTATGTTGCCTGCTGGATCGGCTGTTCACGCAGGAAGCCGAGTTCCAGCCTGACCGGGCGGCACAGGAACGCGGGCTGACAGCCATCATCAACCAACCGCATGTCGGGCATATTCTGCTTGCACGGCAGGATGATGAAACTGTCGGCATGGTCAACCTGCTGTATACCGTTTCCACCGCGTTGGGCGGGCGGGTGGCGCTGTTGGAGGACATGGTGATTGCGTCGGAAGTACGGGGGCAAGGCGTGGGGAGCACCTTGCTTGCGGCAGCCATTGATCATGCCCGCCAGCAAGGTTGCCGACGCATCACCCTGCTGACGGATGCGGATAATCATGTGGCGCAGGCGTTTTACCGCAAACAGGGATTTAACACGTCGGCCATGCTGCCAATGCGGCTGATGTTGCCTCCAGCATGAGCAGTAGTTCTGTCGGAAAAGATGTAGCAAATCTAACAACCCTGCGCTGAAAATTTCCTATATCATTGATATTAAAGATGGTATTTGATTGGTCTGTTTATTGCTTTGCATTGTCGGGAGACAATGGAGGCAAACCGGATGTATGTATGTGTTTGTAACGCAATCAATGACCGTCAGGTAAAGCAGGCGATGAATGAAGGCATGTTGTCCGTGCGGGCATTGCGGCAGTATTTCGCCTATCCCGAGAAGTGCTGCGGCAAATGCAACCGCTGCCTGCGCGAGATGATCAACGAACATTTGGGGGAGTCGGTTGATGGATGCACTAGCCAGGATATGTGTGAAGAATGTCTGGCATAACCCAACCAAAACGCAGAAAAATATTTGTTTGCGCCAGAGAAAACCTGACGGAAAAGCAGTTTCTATTGGTTGACCTGTTGTATCGGGGGGAACCGCACTCGGCAATCGTGTTCCGCTATGAAGGCACGGTATTCGCCTACCTGAACCAGTGTGTCCACATGCCCCGACCGCTCACCTGCGAAAGGGATACGATTTTTGATGCGCAAGCAAACCTATTGCGTTGCTCCATGCATGGCATTGTCTATGATCCTCGTAACGGGGAATCCCTCAGCACGATGTGTCAGGGGGAGCGCCTTCAGGCGCTGAGGCTGGAAGAGGTCGATGGTGGGATTTTTATCCGTGATAAACGGGTTACACCGAGGTAACCGCCTTTGTCTTACATCACTTAGGTATCTGCATGGCGGCTTGGCTGTCAGTTTTGTAACCCTGGCCTGTCTTGCTTGCTTGCTGCTAAACTCCCCCACCTGTTTCCCAATTTTATGTAAACAATAACGATGAGCTTGCAAATTCCTGCCTTTGACCGGGCGCGCATCCTGGTAGTGGGTGACATCATGCTGGATCGCTACTGGTCTGGCCAAACCTCGCGTATTTCCCCTGAAGCCCCTGTTCCTGTCGTGCATGTCAAAGCCAATGAGGAACGCCCCGGCGGTGCGGCCAACGTGGCCTTGAATATTGCCAGCCTCGGTGGTCAAGCCATCTTGCTGGGCTATGTCGGTAATGACGAGGCCGGGCAGTCGCTGGCAAAAACCTTGCGGGCGCGTGGCGTGCAAACCCATTTCGTGACGCTGGATAACGCCCCGACGATCACCAAACTGCGCATCCTCAGCCGCCACCAGCAACTGATCCGGCTGGATTTTGAGGAGGGTTTTTCAGGGCAGGATCACAGCAGTTTGCAGGCCGGGTTCCGCAACCTGCTGACGGACGTGGATGTGGTGGTGCTGTCCGACTACCGCAAAGGCACGTTGGAACAGGCGCGGGAATTGATTGCCCTGGCGCGCGATGCAGGCAAGCCGGTAGTCGTTGACCCCAAAGCCAAAGATTTCGCCACCTATCACGGTGCCACTATCATTACCCCCAACCTGGCCGAATTCCGCGAAGCCGCAGGCGATTGGGTGGATGAAGCAGATCTGGTCAAACGCGGGCGAGAACTGCTGATCCGCTGCGAACTCGGCAACCTGCTGATTACCCGCAGTGAACACGGCATGACCCTGCTGCGCGGCGGCATGGAGCCTTACAACCTGCCCACCCGCGCCCGCGAAGTGTTTGATGTGACCGGGGCAGGCGATACGGTGGTGGCAGTATTGGCCGCCGGCATGGCTGCTGGTTTGCCGGTGGAACAGGCAATGGCGCTTGCCAACCTCGCCGCCGGTATCGTGGTCGGCAAAGTTGGCACAGCGACTGTCAGCGTTCCCGAGTTGCACAAGGCATTACAGCAGCACAAGGCGCAGGTCAAGGGCGTGGTCAGCGAGGAACAACTGCTGGCGGCAGTGCAGGAAGCCCGCGTCCACGGCGAACGGATTGTCATGACCAACGGCTGCTTCGACATCCTGCACGTTGGCCACGTCACTTATCTGGAAGAAGCGCGCAAGCTCGGCGACCGCCTGATCGTAGCGGTGAATACCGACGCATCGGTGCGCGAACTCAAAGGCCCGACCCGCCCGGTCAACACCATGGCCAACCGCATGAAAATGCTGGCGGCACTGTCCTGCGTCGACTGGGTAGTGGATTTCAGTGAAGATACGCCAGAACGCCTGATTTGTGCCGTCAAACCCGATCTGTTGGTAAAAGGCGGCGACAATGACCCGCAGAAGATCCCCGGCAACCGCTGCGTGTGGGATAACGGCGGCGATGTGGTGGTGCTGAGTTTCGTCGATGGCGTTTCCACCACCAGCACCATTGCGCGTATCCAGAACATGGAAAAAGAAGCCCGATGAAGGTTGATGTGCTGATCGTCGGCGGTGGCATTGCCGGGCTGTGGCTGCTGGCGGAATTGCGGGCGCAGGGCTTCAATGCACTGCTGGCGACCGATGAGTTGGGCAAGGGGCAGACCATCGCCTCCCAGGGCATCATCCACGGCGGCACCAAGTACGCCCTGACCGGCAAACTGACCCATGCGACCCTGGCGATTGGCGATATGCCACGCATCTGGCGGGCGGCCTTGAATGGCGAAGGCGCGGTCGATCTGAGCCGGGTCAGGATACTGGCGGAAGCGCAACTGCTGTGGACTTCCGGCGGGATTGGCTCGCGCATGACCGGCTTTTTCGCCAGCAAAGTGATGAAAAGCCGCATGGAAGCTTTGCCCCATGGCGATTACCCCGAATTGTTCCGTCACCCTGATTTCCATGGTGCTCTCTATCGGCTGGATGAGCCGGTGCTGGATGTACCGTCGTTGCTGGAAACCCTGCGCGAACAACTGGCAGATGGCTTGCTGCACGTGGATGCACAGCGTTCCGGCTTGCAGCAGGTGGGGAAGGAATACCGCTATGATGCTGTGCAGCCAGATGGTACTGAACTGGAAATCGAAGCAGGGCACATTGTCCTGACCGCAGGTGCAGGTAATGAGGCGTTGCTGGTTTCGGCTACGCTCAGCCAACGGGAATTCCCCACCATGCAACGCCGCCCTTTGCAAATGGTGCTGCTACGCGGCGACCTGCCGATGATCTACGCCCATGCGCTGGGTATGAGCGACAAGCCGCGCGCCACCATCACCTCGCACTGTGATGCGCAGGGCAGGGTAGTGTGGTACATCGGTGGGCAACCGGCGGAACAAGGCGTAGG
Organism: Thiothrix nivea DSM 5205; assembly: GCF_000260135.1. Classification (NCBI taxonomy): domain Bacteria; kingdom Pseudomonadati; phylum Pseudomonadota; class Gammaproteobacteria; order Thiotrichales; family Thiotrichaceae; genus Thiothrix; species Thiothrix nivea. The sequence goes on from NZ_JH651384.1 coordinate 3,924,115, forward strand.
CAAACCCGCAGCTGAGGTGATCACCGCGACCCGCGACGAACTGGCTGACCTGTTGCCATGGATGGATTTCAGCTCCATGGAATGGGCAACCTGGCATGTTGACCGCGCCGAAGGCGGCCAGCCGGATGGCCGCCGCCCGGATCAGCCCGTTTTCACCCGCATCGCCAATCTCACCGTAGCGTGGCCAACCAAACTGGCATTCGCGCCGATGTTGGCAAACCGTTTGCAATCGGAACTGGGCGTGGCAAAATCGGGCGCAGATCGGGCGGGTAGAAATCTACCAATGCCTCCGGTCGCAAAAACAGTCTGGGATTCACTGGTTTTCCGCAAACTTTGAATAGAACCATAACGGGCGAGTGCGCGTCACAGTCATAAGAAATTTGCCAAGAAACTCAACAAGGAGATTGTGTTATGTCAGTAAAAAACATCCCCGCGAACCGCGCGGTTGATTGGTACAAAGCAGGGTGGGACATGTTTTCCAAAGACATGGGAACATGGGCGTTGATGGCGCTGATCATGGGCGTTGGGGCAATTGTCCTCAGCGTATTGCCTATCATTGGTCAGATTGTCATGTTGCTGTTAATGCCATCGCTGGTGGCTGGCGGGTTGTATGCGGCGCAGCAATCCAAAGCGGGTAACCCGGTCAAGATTGAGCAGTTGTGGTCAGTGCTGATGAACCCGCAAAAGCGTAACCAGTTCCTGTTGCTGGGTGGCCTGCTGTTTGTGGCAGCGATTACCATTGCGGTGATCAGCGCGGCATTCATTGGCGACAACCTGTTGCGGGGTGCAACCGTTGGGGTCGGTGGTTTCGGTGTGGGCGGTTTGGTGTTCATGCTGGTGGTCGGGTTCGCTTCATTCGTCATTTTCAATTACACCCCAGCGCTGATGCTGTTCCGCGACATGCCGTTGGTGGATGCATTGAAAACCTGCGCCAAAACCGCCAGCACCCAGATTGCGCCATTGTTGGTGCTGTTCCTGATTTACGCCGTGCTGAGTTTTATTGGCTCGATTCCGTTCGGCTTGGGCTTGCTGGTAGTGATTCCGATGACCATCGGTGCCATTTATGTCAGCTATGAGGAAATCTTTGCCTGATGAAACGTCGGCCCGTCGCCAGCACCGGCATAGAAATCAGCCCGCTTGGTTTGGGTACGGTCAAGTTTGGGCGTAATCAGGGCGTCAAGTACCCGCAGGGGTTTGAGTTGCCATCGGACAGGGAAGTGCGCGAACTGCTGGCACTGGCCTTCGACTTCGGCATCAACCTGTTGGATACCGCCCCGGCCTATGGCTTGAGTGAGGAACGGATTGGCAAGTTGTTGCCTAATTCGCGTCACGACTGGGTGATCGAAACCAAAGTGGGGGAAACTTTCCGCGCTGGCGAATCCCGTTTCGACTTTACGGCAGCCGGGACGCGCAACAGCGTGGAAAACAGCCTGCGCCTGCTAAAAACCGATTACCTCGACATGGTGCTGATCCATTCCGATGGCGATGACGTGCGCATCCTGCGCGAGGAGGCGGCGCTGGATACCTTGCTGCAAATGCGCCAGGAAGGCTGGGTGCGCGCGGTTGGCATTTCCTCGAAAACGGTGGAAGGCGCTTTGCTGGCGTATGAACTGGGGTGTGATGTGGTGATGGCTGCGTACAACCCAGTGTACACCGATGAATTGCCGGTACTGGAAGCGGCTGCGGAACAGGGGCGCGCCGTGCTGGTCAAGAAGGCGTTCGCCAGCGGCCATCTGGATAAGCTGGGCGGGGCAAATCCGGTGGAACACGCCCTCGGTTTCATCTTCGGTCAGCCGGGGGCGACCAGCGTGGTGCTGGGGACGATCAACCCACAGCATTTGCGCGAGAATGTGGCAGTGGCGCTGGAGGTATTGGGCGCGTGAGTACCCACCGCTTCCTCTATACGCTGTTGATGTACCTGCTGTCGCCGCTATTTGTGCTGCGCTTGTTGTGGCGTAGTCGCGCCAACCCCGCCTACCGGCAACGGCTGGGTGAGCGGTTTGGTTGCGTGCCTGCTACCGGGCGACCCTGCATCTGGTTACATGCCGTGTCGGTGGGGGAAACCATCGCTGCCCGACCCCTGATTGAACGTTTGCTGGTGGAATATCCGCAGCATCCTTTGTTGGTGACGACCACGACGCCGACGGGTTCCGATACTGTCAGGCGGTTGTTCGGGGGGCGTGTGCTGCATTGCTATTTTCCGTATGACTTGCCGGATGCGCTGGCGCGTTTCCTGACACGGATGCAACCCCTGTTGCTGGTGGTGATGGAAACCGAAATTTGGCCGAACCTCTACGCCGCTTGCGCCCAACGGAATATTCCCCTGATGTTGGCCAATGCGCGCCTTTCCGGACGTTCCACCCGTGGTTATGCACGGCTTGCCTCGCTGGTAAGGGAAACGCTGGCCAACGCCAGTCTGATTGCTACCCGCGACCCGCAGGATTCCCAACACTTTCAGCAGCTTGGCGCAAAGCCGGAACAGGTGGAAGTATGCGGTAACATCAAGTTCGACTTGCAGGTTTCTTCTACAGTGGTGGAGCAGGGCAGGCAGTTGCGCAGCCAGTGGGGCAGTCAGCGTCAGGTATGCGTGGCCGCCAGCACGCATCAGGGTGAAGACGAGATTATCTTGCGGGTATTTGCCCGCTTGCGGGAACAATGTCCTGATCTGCTGCTGGTGGTTGTGCCGCGTCACCCGGAACGCTTTGATGCGGTCGCCACACTATGCGCCAACAGCGGTTTGCCGACCGTGCGGCGCAGTACGGGCAGCGCGTTTTCCCTGGATACCGCCATTATTGTGGGTGATAGCATGGGGGAAATGCTGTTGTGGTATGCTGCTGCCGATGTAGCCTTTATCGGTGGCAGTTTGGTTGCGCATGGTGGGCATAATCCGCTGGAAGCCGCTGCGTTTGGCGTGCCGGTGGTCAGCGGTGAGCATGTACACAACTTTGCCGATATTTTTCCACCGCTTTGTCAGGCAGGTGGCGCAGTGTTAGCTCAGGATGAAACCGGGTTGTATGCGCAGTTACAGGAATGGCTACAGGATGCTGCGGAACAGCAACAAGCTGGGCAGGCGGCAAAAACGTTTTTCCAACAGAATCAGAGGGCTGTGGATTGCCTGATTCAGGCTATAACAACATTGATGACAACATCACGAGGTTAGAGATGAAAGTATTGACTCCTTTGACGCTGGCGGCTGTGACCGCATTGATGCTGACGGCTTGCGGCGAAACCAAAACGGATACGGCAGCCAAACCGGAGGCAGCTGCGCCCGCCGGTCAGGAACAGAAAATTGCGCCCAGCGCACCACCACTGGCAACTGCGCCGGTCGCTGCTAACGGCGAACATCCGGGCAAGGCCATCCATGATGCCAATTGCATCAGTTGCCATGATTCCGGTGTTTATACCCGTGCTGACCACAAGATGACGGATTTCGCCATGCTGTCTGCGCAGGTGCGCCGTTGTGATGCCAATCTTGGTACCAAGCTGTTCGATGAGGACATGGACAAGGTGGCTGAATTCCTGAACGATACCTACTACAAATTCCCCAAGCCTTAGGTGATTTACCTCAAAGACATTACCCAAAAACAGGGCGAATCAGAATGTCCCATTTTGGTAAAGCAGCATTTCTTTCCAGCCTCGCCTCAACAGCCTCCATAGCTTTTTTGCTGAGGGTCACACCCTTCTCATAAACCTTGTGGCTGAATTCGACCATGGGGTTGATGCCTTTCCAGGTCATGGTTTTTGCCCATTCCAGCAGGGTTTCGGCATCCTTGAGCTGGGTGCCGTTCCAGTGTTGTTCCAGAATCCCCCAGCAGCGTTCAATCGGGTTGTACTTGCTGTGGTAAGGCGGGTAGTACAGCAGGTGGACTGTCTTACCGGTATGGTTGGCGAATTCCACCATGCGCTTGAGGAATTGCGTCCTGATCCCGCTGCTTTCCGGGCCATTGTCCGCTTTGATCTGGATGCACTGGCAGGCGTCCTTGTCAGCAGAAGGCATCTGTTCCCATACCCGGCACAGGGAATCCACGATGAAGTCACTGGTTTTGCTGGAACTGCCGAAGGTCAGGTAAACCTGCCCACTGTCCTCATCCAGTACGCCAAAAGGGATGTATTTCTCTTTGCAGCCCATCTCATGGTCAGCGGCTTTATTGTCACCCCGTGTTTTCCCGCCCCGTGAGTAGTCACCGATGTTGACGGTCGCCTTGCAGTCCATGCTCAGGCGTTTGACCGCCCCATCGGCAAACTGCCCATCGTTGGCCTGGATATTGGCGAAGATGGCGTCGGTTTCTGGAATTTTTTTTGCGGCTTGGCTTTCTCCACCTTGCGCAGGCGGTAGCCATTCCGGTTGAGTATCCGCGCCATGGTGCTGGGGGCGGGCACTTGTCCACCGCTGAAACCCATGGCCTGTAACTGCCGGATGGCTTCCGCCGCCGTCAGGCGGGTGTAGGCGATGCTGCTGCGGAATGTCGGGTCTTGCTGGCTATGTGCTTCCGCCAGCGCCAGCAAGGCGGCTGCCGCTTCCGGCTGGGTTTCCTCCCAGCGCTTCTGGCCACAATACGCCGCCTGCGCACCCACGCAAACCATGCCGCTGCGCTGTTCCTCCAAACCCAACTGCACCCCCTCCCGACCCCAGCCAAAACACCTTTCAGTCTGGCGGGCGTTGCCTGCACAATATTTCCGGCTCATGTCCGCCTGGAACGCACGGCGGGTGCTGCCAGACATTTTCGAGGCCGCCAGTTTCAGGTCGGCTATCTGGGATTCACTCAGGATCGGGTTAGCTGTTTGGGGTTCGGGGGGCATGGGGATAGGGACTCCGCTTGTCGATAAGACAAGTGTAGCCATTGCGGGGGAATCTTTCAGGGAAATCCCCTTAAAGCTCATGCCATATAGCGTTACAATCCTGAATACCCCGTGGCGTTTCCAGGTGGATGACGGTGAAACCGTGTTGCAGGCAGCCCTGCGGCAGGAAGTTCCGGTTCCCTGGGGTTGCGGGGGTGGGGTCTGTGGCGTGTGCATGGCGCAGATTGTTTCCGGGGAAGTTTGCTACCCCGACGGTGAGCCGTTGGCGCTGTTTGAGGAGGATGCTGAAGCGGGTAAACTGCTGCCCTGCGCCAGCGAACCGCGTTCCGACCTGGTGCTGGATGTGCCGGAAATGGGGGAAGACTGGGAGCCTTTGAAGGCGTTGTGAAGAGGGCGTATGTGATACGCCCCTACGGTTGCACGGCTTCCTTCCAGGGTTTGCCCTCAATCAGCAGGTCGCGGATGGCGGCGTTGCCCTGCCGGTCAACTGACAGCACCAACTCGCCCTTACGGTCGCGCACCTTGTCTTCCAGGCTTTGGGCGTATTCCTCCGGGATGTAGAAACGTTCTATGTCGGCAAGGAAATCCGCGCTGCTATCGCAACGCCCGCGGATGAACAGCCCACAGTCCTGCGGCAGGCTGCCCTGCGGATAGATGCCACGCATGGGGCGCAGGCACACGCTGGCTTCAGTTCTATGCTCGCCGCAACCGTTTTCCACCCCGTAATCCACCCGGTATTGTAGATAGTGACCGGATAGCAGGTCACGCGGGTCAAAGCCCGTAATCGGCAGCACCACTTCCTCACCATTGGCACGTTGTGCGCTTTTCAGGTAGGCGTTCAAGCCAAGGGAGAGGATGGGTAATGCCAGCGCCACGATCAGCAGGATACGCTTGTTCATGAGTGCAACCCCTTCGTCCACTGGCGCAGACGGTTTCGCCCCTTGTACCACAACCACGCCAGGTTGATGATCAGGCTGCCGGACACAATCAGGCCGATGCCGGTAGCAGCCAAGCCTCCCATGGCTTGGAAATAAAGGATGACAAAACGCAAACCGATCAGGAAAGTGACCAGGTTGAAGGCGCGCTGGTGGCCGGTATTGCCCGCATGGACGGCGTACAGGAACAAGATCAGTAAGGTCAGCAGCGGCGCGCGGATGTCGTCCGCCTGCCAGAAACTGACATCAGCATGGGTGGATGTACCAAACAGGGTATAGCGTTGCGCGCCGCTAAACAGCAGGTCGGGGTGATAGTACAGCAGCAGCAACCCTAACGCGCCCAATAGTAATAGCCGGTTCAGCAGCCGGTATTCCTGGTGCAGCAGGATACCTGCCGCCAGGATAGCTGCGGCTACATAAGCGGGTAAATACCAGAGGGTCTGGTAGTCATGCATTTCCCCACCGGAACGGGCGATGTCGACGAATGCCAGCGCAACCATGGCACTGAGCTGGAACCAGAAAAACAAGCTGTTGGCATAGCCATGAAGTTGTTTGACATACACGGCCAGATAATACAGCAAAGCCGCCAGCAGCGGGGTGAACAGCAAGGCGGCAGGCAGTTCCTCCATTCGGTGACTGAAATCATGGCTAGTCAGCGCGATCGTGCTCCAGACCACGCCGTGCAGGAACAGCGTCACCCAGAAAAGGCGCGTGAACAGGTTACGGGCAAACAGGCTGAGCAGGGAGGTGATGACGGCCCAGAACAGCAGGGCGTGATACCACTTGCCACCGATATGGTAAATCTGCGCGATCAGGCCGATGCTGGCGAGGCATAGCAGCATGAAACCAACCAATAGCACTTCAAACCATACGCCATGCTGGCGGTTGGGGTATTGCCAGTGAATGCCTATAGCCAGTAATCCCAACAGGGCAAAGTCTGCGCCCAGCTTGATGTTGTCGGGGATGTCCGCCCAGTTGGCCGCGATCAGGGAAATGACGCCCAGCCCGATGATGGCCGTACCGAGGATCATGAGGCTGTACAGCCACCAGTTGGAACGCTGGGGGTGTTCGGCCTCGAAGGCGAGGATGGCGGCTTGCTGGGCTGGGGTGATTAGTCCGGCTTGCAGCCACTGGTGCAACTTTTTTGTGTTGTTCATCTGTAGTAGTCCCGACTTGTAATTAACAGTTGCCGGTTTTGTAAAAGTATCTAATTGACTGAAATTCTATCGTTTTTGCGTAATAATTTGTGATGCTAGTCATATTCACATCAAAAAAATTTTGCTAGTTTAAATACCTCTTATTGGGGTGTGGTTCTGTGGTGTCGTTATGGTCAGGGGCTGGTTACTATGATAGTAAAGGTTTTTCTTCGGTGTATGTTGATCTTCTTTACTGTGATTTGTACACCGGTTTTGTCCTGGGCGGCGGATCCCTTGACTGATGAAGAAAAAATTGCAGCCATCCTGCCGATCATTTTTGGATTGTTGGATTCTAACCACGCCCCCTCCATCAGTGGCACACCCGGCACATCTGCCAATGTTGGGGGGGCATACAGTTTTACCCCGACAGCCAGTGATATGGATGCAGGTGACACCCTCACTTTCAGCATTACAAATAAGCCGACATGGGCGACGTTCGATACAACCACAGGTAAATTAAGCGGCTCGCCCACGGCAGCGGACGCCAGCACAACGACCAGCAATATCATCATCAGCGTGACGGATAACAAATCCGCCCCGGTCAGCCTGCCTGCATTCAGTATCAGCGTTGGCGCTGACACCGCCGTGCAGGATGCGCTGGCTTCCGGTAGTGCCGATGCGGTGACGACGGAAGAACTGCTGAGTGCCATGTCAGGCGTGCTTAATGGCTTTACTACGCAGTGTGAAGCAGCATTGAACACTCTCTACCCGAATGGTCTCGTGCCCAAAGCGGATGTGAACATCGGCATGTTGCAATCGCTAACGGATACCACGCCGGGCTGGATACCGTGGATTGTGGCAAACAATGCCGGTAGTCCCAAGGTATATGCCTATGTCAGGGAACTGCCCAATGGCACTCGCGTGGTTGCCAGCGGCATTCCATTATTCAGCCCGTCAGAAATGAAAGCCAACTTCAATGATGGTGCTGACAAGACTGCAATCCTCAATCTCCTCAAATGGCTGGCAGGAAGTAAAGGCAAGGATGTTAATGGGCAGTTAAAGTCTGATACTGATTTCCTGAATAGCCATCTGAACATTACCTACCACGGTGGTGCGGCTGATTGGGGGTATGGCGATTGGAATGGCCTGTTTAAACTTGACCAGTGGATTGGGGGTAATTTTAACCCCAGCACAGGTGTAACATTTGCAGCCAGCGGCCTGCCAGCAAACTGGACAAATACCAAAACCAATGCTTCGTGGAACGTTGTTGATCTGACCAAACTGGCTGATGCCAACCAGGATATTTTCATGTTGGGTGAAGCGACTGATGAGGCGATTGATACCGTACTGGCGCACGCAGCCAATGGTTCCCCCAAAGGTTTGTATGTGCAGTATTCTCCGCCAACCTATAACACCAAGGTTAATAGTCGCCTGGGCATCAAGAAAAGTGGTGCATGGTTCGGGGATGACCAGCTTGCCTACGGCGATTCCGTCAGTCTTGCATCACAATGTGCAATTGGCAGTACGCCAGCATTGATCGCACTGGTGCATAGTCTGGAAACCGGTTTGCCGGACTTCAATTACGAAGCGGGCGATTGTCTCAACAATATCGGAACGGTGAGCTGTGATCTCAACAAAGTGACGGATGCCGCTGGAAATAGCGTGGCGCAATTGTTCAATGATGGGGCTAGCGCTATACGTAGCCGTTTGTTGGAGTGGGACTCCAGCGGCATAGATGTGTTCTCATTGGGGTCTGAATACGACTTGTTCAAGCTGGCAGTGCTGGCAGGTGACAAGTACCGGGCCAATATCCAGTACCCGATGGACAAGATTGCGACGGACGATACGGCATTCTATCAGGCGCTGTTTGCGGACTTTACGGTGCATTATTCCCGTGAGGGGAATGCTTACCAGCCGGATATGGGTGACTTCACCGATGCCCAGGCGGCGCTGAATGCGGCTACTACCAAAACGGCAATCCGCACTTATACGCCGACTGTTTACGGGGAGTGGACCAGCACCGGGTTGTATGCTCCGCCGGGCAAGGTTATTACCGTGCGTCGCACGGATAGCAGTGATTCCGAAGTGAAATTCCGCTTCAATTTACTGCGCGAAAGTACCCGCCTGTGGAATGAAAATAAATACAGTCGTCCACGATACATGTCGAGTCCAGTCGTGACGCTGGAAAAGGGTCAGACCTACACCTTCTCCACCCCTTACGGTGGCTCGGTTTATCTGGGCTGGAATGGAGTAGAGAGCGGGGCAACGCCTTTCACGGTGGAAGTGACCGGTGTGCTGGATAATCCGCTGCTGGATGCGTTTGATGCGGTTTCCATCCAGAGTTTCCTCAATGATGTGTTACTGACGGATAGTGACTGGGTGGACATCAAAACACCGTATGCCGAGATCCATTCCCTTAAATCCTATGTCCTGAAATCATTTGATAGTCAGGATGGCACTACCGGCAACGGTTATACGCCGGAGGATGTACAGGCATACATTGAGGATCTGAATAACTATCTGATTGCAGGTAACTATGAGTATGCCGGCTTTACGGGTACAGGCTTGCAGCCGTTGAATGACGAGGCAAGCGGTTTTTGTGGCGAATTCAGCCTGAACAGCGTCGATTATCTGGAAGATGGTACTCTGAGGGAGCTGTGCACGGATGCTATCATTCACGCCAAACCCAGAATCCAGCATATCAACGCTGATATCAATGCCGCCTGTGGTGCTTTGTGTTCCGGCAATCCATTCGATTCCTATGCGCCGATTGACCCATTGGGCTGGGGTGAGAACCATGAAATGGGACACAACCTGCAACGTGGCCGTCTGAAGATTTATGACGGACGCAGCACAGAAGTTTCCAACAATATCTTCCCGCTGCACACCCAGTGGCGCTGGACTGTAGATCAGGGGCTGGATAAACATCCAACCCAGACAAGCCCGGCTAATCAGGAGGCATTTACGTTGTTGCAAAATGCCATTGCAGCTAACACGCCAGCGAATATCAATCACCCGTTGTGGTCTGGCAGCGGCACCTATGACAACGCTTTCCTGCGTTTGTCGTTCTATATGCAATTGGCATACACCCAGCAGTCGTGGGATCTGTACACCAAGTTGTACCTGATGGAGCGTATTTACACCGATGCCATCAAGTCTGATACCAAGTGGAGCGCTGTGAAAGACCTGCTTGGATTCGGCAGTTACCCGCGCGCGGATTCGGATGGTGTCAGTGGCAATGATGCGACCACCCTGAGCGGGAATGATTTCATGTACATCGCTGCCTCGAACATTGCCGGGAAGAATTACAGTGATTTCTTTGAGGCATGGGGTATCGAAGTCTCACAGATGGCGAAGGATCAGGTGGCAGCGTTGGGGATTACCACGCAGGTTCCGAAACTCTTCTACTACGTGCATGATGAACTGCCAGCCGTGATGCCAACCATGGCTGATACCATTCCGCTGGATGGAACGCGCACTTGGACGGTTCCAACAACACCATGATGAGAAAAGTAAAAATGAAGTGGAAGTGGTTGTGGAAACAGACGTTGTTGTTATGTGGCCTATATGCCGTGACGCCCCTGTGGGCGGCTGATATGCTGACCCAGGAACAGAAGGTGGCGGCTATCCTGCCAGTCATTTTTGAGCTCTTGCTGACGGAAGAGGGTACTGGTGGGGGGCAAGTTAACCATCCACCGGTTATTGGCGGCAGCCCTTCCACCCAAGTAAAAATCAACACGCCTTACACGTTTACGCCGGTTGTCACGGATGCAGATGGTGACGGGTTAACCTTCAGTATCGCCAATCGTCCCTCGTGGGCGGTCTTTAATTCCGCAACTGGCACACTCAGCGGTACGCCAAATGTGTTGGGAGCGACTGGCAACATCACCATCACTGTCAGTGATGGCAAGGGAGGAACAGGCCGCCTTGATTTTGCCATTGAGATTGTGCCGCCTATCCCGTTGATGCGCGACACGGATCTCGACGGGAAAATTGATGTCATAGACACGGATGATGACAATGATAACGTGTCTGACAACGAAGATTACCGGCCACTGGATAGTACCATTTCTGTTGCGCCGGTCTATTCCGGAGTGGTGAATTCTTCCGCGCAGACCTATGTCCGTCAGGACAATTTGACTACCAATTACAGCGGCAAAAGCTTTATTCAGTTACGCAGTATCAATGGAAGCTATGCGACTGCCGGTTTGCTGTATTTCACTATTCCCGCCACGCTGGATGGCAAGCGGGTTGACCGGATTACTGAGGCGAAACTGACTGTCCAATCCGATACCGAAAAGAATAGCGTCAACGTATACGCCACGACGGATGCCGCATTTCCGGATGCTGCGAGTGCTACCTGGAGTAATACCATGCACCTGTTTGGTAGCACGCTTTACGGGAATATCCCGCTAACAGCAGGTGCTGTCGGTAGTGCAGTGTTGTCGCAACCCATCTCCGCAGGCGACATCAGATTCATGCTGGATGAAACGGGTAATGATGCACGCAACGACCTGTTTAAAGGCAGCGCCTACAACTATCTCGACCTGAAGTTTAAAGAAGTTGACCCTGAAATCGTCAACTTGACGCAGGTCGCGGATAGCCGGGCCACCCAATCCGGCGGGCAACTGGTTTATCAGGTCAGCCTGACGCAAGCCCCGACCGATAACGTTTACGTGCCGGTCATGCTGGGCAGTACAGCGACGGCAACGCTAACTACGTCCGAAGTACTGACCTTCACGCCGGATAACTGGAGTACCGCGCAAACGGTTGTGATTGCAGGTAAGGACGATCTCACTAATCTGGGTAGCAAAGATAATCAACTGCTGGTCTATCCCCTGCACAGTAATGACAGCTATTACAATGGCAATAATCCCGTTGATCATGATTTCACGGTTTACGCTGTTTTGACGGATGAAAATGCAGCGGCAGGTTCCAGTGGCGCGGCCAAATCCGGTCAGGCTTTCAGGGCAAGCGCTGGTTACAGTAATCCGAACAAGACTGCCAGCTTTGCTTTGGTGGGTGCGCCGGTTGGTATGAGTATCAACGAAAAAACCGGCGTCATTAGCTGGCAACCCGATATTTCCGAAGTGGGCAGCTACGATTTCAGTATCACCGCCAGGGAAAACGGTACGTTGGTATACAACAAACTGGTTAATCTGCCGGTGGAACAGCTTGCGGCCAATCCAACCGATGGCTTCTATGTGGTTCCGAATGGCACGCCAGCGGATGCCAATGCTGCTCAGGGGTCAATTGCCAACCCTTACACCAGCATCGAAACGGCATTGGCTGCTGCTGCGTTGAATCCTGTCAAGCGTAAGGTTTACGTCCGTGGTGGCCGTTACCCTGAAACTGCCGTGACGGTGGACAATGTGCGGGGTCAGGAAGGTAATGAAATCACCCTCACCCGGCTACCGGGTGAACGGGTCAAGTTCGAGTTCTCCGGCCTCAGCGCCTTCGCTATTGGTGGAGACGCCGATTACGTGGTATTTGACGGTTTCGAGGTGGACGGCAAGTCTATCAACGATCATTGGGATATGCTGGCAAACCACTGGTGGGATCCGTTAGGCGACCGCACCATCGGTGGTGGGCAGGCGTTCAATGTGGATGGCCAGCACATTACCATCAAAAACAATGTGATACACGATACGTACCAGAAAGGCGTCAACATCTACAAAGGCCGCTATGTCAACGTGCAAGGTAACGTGGTCTACAACATCGGCCATTCTTCCCTCAGCGGTGGCCACGGCATCATGCGCAAGTGGGAACGGAATTTCTCCGTCAACCCAACGGCGGATAACCCTGCTTCTGCTGTAATCGGGCCGGATGTGTATTCTGACACTTACCCCTACCGCTTCGACATCACTGGCAACCTGTTGCTGGCGGTTGAACAGCGCATTTACTCGCGGGTATTCAACAAGGGTTACGCCAACCTGACCATCGACGAAGGCAAGCCGATGGCGTTCGACGAAACCCAGGACACTGACCCCAAATCGCGGGTATCCAACAATCTGGTGCTATACGGCGGCATCGACCACATCCGCCTGAAACAGAACCCGAACATGGAGGTGTATAACAACAGCGTCCTGCCGGATCTGACCCGCACGGATATAGCGCTGGATGGCATCACCGACAAAACCAAGCTGAAGAACCTGAAGTTCTACGGCAATCTGGTTGCGTCCAATGACATGGCGATTGATGTGGGCGACAGCTTCGGTACGGTGGATGGCGACGAACTGCCGATTGCGCAGCGTCAGTATGCCAACTACATTGCGGGTGGCGGCACATTCAACGCCGGTCTTGGCGCGGGCATCACCGATAAGGGTGGTACGGATGCAAGCCCGCTGTTTGCCGATGTAGCGAACAACGACTTCCGCTCTGTGGTGGTTGACAGTGGCGGTGCGCCTACGGGGGTTGGTGAAACCTACCTGACCCACCTGATGACGTTGGCCAATGAGTACGGCATTGAACTGAAACCTGGTGGATGGGTACACGACCATCTGGCGAATGCCGACACCCTTGTTGCAAACATTCCTGCTGACGTATTTGACCGCTCGGCCTACTACATCGGGCCATCCTCTGTGGAAGAAGGACATCAGGCACTTTTCATCAAGTTTGTCGATACGGATGGCAAATGGCTCTACACCAAGCGCGAAGAGGAGGGTGTTGCCTGGGGCGCATTGGCCAATCCTGACCTGGCCAATGACAGCATCTACAATCTGGATGCCGTCGATATTCAGAAATGTGATGTCTGTACGGGGGCGTATGTGTTCCAGTTAGTGTTACCACATGAGTGGTTTGATGCGCACGGCAATGCCGGTAACACAGCGTTTTCCATTACCAACAGCGATGGAACGACCAGCCAGGTCATCTATCTGGATCCAACGAACGCGGATCACCAGATCATCATGGACTACTCGGCAGAGGGTAAAGTCAGATCTTATTAATCTTCCCTTACCACTAATCGAATCCCGCCCCGCAAAGGCAGGATTTGTTTTATCATGACATAAATCTTAGTTATCAATAACAATAATTTACGCCATGAAAGCCAGCTGTCTCCTGTTCGCCGTTTTACTGTTTATCGCGGGTATCCAGCCCACATTTGCGGATGTTTCCCTGCAAGCCAGGCTGTTGCTGCAAGGCGCATACGACGCCACCACCGGCCTGATGCGAGATGACTTGCGCAGTAAAAACCTGTTGCCATCCACCCAACCCTACAACTACCAGCCATTCAATTACACCGGGGCGGAAACCGCGTCGCCAGATCTGCTGGTAAGGGAAGGGGATACGGCAGTTGTTGACTGGGTATTGGTGGAACTGCGTCCCGCCAATGGCAATGAAACGCTATTGGCCAGCGTAGCGGCCATGCTGCAACGTGATGGCTGGCTGGCCGACCCGCACAGTGGCGAGGGCAAGTTGACGTTTGCCGGTGTCAATCCGGGTGATTACCGCATTGCCATCCGCCACCGCAACCACTTGCCAGCCATCTCCCAGTCAGTAGCCTTGGGGCAGGCGGCAACCATGGTGGATTTCACTACGGCAGTAGCGGATGACATCAGCCGCTACCAGACGCAGGGCAAGGCCCTGTTGTGGGCGGGGGATGCCGATGCCAATGGCCGCATCATCGGCAGTGGGCCGGATACCGATGTCAACACCTTGCTGGGCTTTGTCCTGACCGAACCGGACAATCTTAACCAGTTGGCCAATTACCGTCTGGATGGTTACTACAACGCCGACTTGAACCTGGATGGCGTCACCCTGTTTGCCGGGCCGGGTACAGACGTTACCTTGCTCAAATCCAACCCGATCCTGCATCCCTCCAATGCCAGCTATAGCCTGAACTTTGTGGTCGCGACGGGGAATGAGAGTACTGCCGTAATTACCCCGCCTGTGGTTGACACGGCTACCCTCAATATTGCCCGCTTGTTTGGTGCTGCCACGCAAGGGGCTGACTACGGGGAACCTCTAAAAACCCCCGTTCCCGCGCCGACTATGCGAAAATAGCCACTTGACCGACAAACAGCCCCGATCACGATGAGTAAGAAAAGCGCCATCAAAACCAGTCTATTTGCCGCTGAAGAGCGGGAACAGAAACTCGACCGTAAGGGGGACCTGTTGTCCACGCTGGAAAAACACGTCAAATTTTCCGATCTGGCTGCTGAAATCGACCGGATTGCCCCGCGCCCCAACCGAAAACAGGGAGGCCGTCCGCCCTACCCGACCGAACTGATGGTGCGGGTGTTGGTACTGCAGCATCTGTATAACCTGTCGGACGAAGCGCTGGAATACCAACTGCTTGACCGGCTGTCCTTCCAGCGCTTCTGCGGTCTGCGGCATTCCAGCAGCATCCCGGATGCCAACACCCTGTGGGTCTTCCGTGAACGGATCAGCGCGGCAGGAGGTGCTGATGCCTTATTTGATGCCGTGCAGCGTCAGTTGCAGCAACACGGGTTCATTGCCCGTGGCGGGCAAATCGTTGACGCCACGCTGGTGGAGGCTCCCCGGCAACATTTCCGCAAAGCGGAGAAAGAAAAGCTGGTACAGGGTGAAACACCACCGGAGTGGACGGACGCGCAACGCCGCCAGAAAGACACCGAAGCCAGTTGGACAAAGAAGCATGGCAAAAGCCACCACGGTTACAAGCTCAGCATCAGTGCCGACCGGAAATATAAACTGATCCGCAAACGCCACGTCAGCACCGCCAAAGAACACGACACCAACCACTTTGAAGACGTACTTGATCCCGCTAACACCAGCCGTGACGTGTGGGCGGACAAGGGGTATGAGGACAGGGCGCGAGAACAACGCCTCCAGCAAAACGGTTGGCGGTTGCACATCCAGCACAAAGCCAAACGTGGCAAGCCGCCATCCGAATGCCAGAAACGCCGCAATACCCGTATCGCCAAACCACGTGCACGGGTCGAGCATGTGTTTGGGGCGATGTTGGCGATGGGCGGAAAACGGATCCGCAGCATTGGGTTGGCGCGAGCAGAATTTGGCCTAAGCATCAAGGCGGCTGTTTACAACCTGCGGCGGCTTTGTTCGCTCAAAGAAAGCGGAGTTGCGCCCATTTGAGGGGAAATCCCCCCAGAATCCGCAAGAAGGCGGGAAAATAGGCATAAAGTAGGCTTGATACACCCCAAAAATGGGTTGGCTTGATTATTTTTTAACAAAATACCGGAAGGGTAAAGCTAAGTGCTGCGCTACTCCGGCTTTTTAGAGGTTCCCTACGGTAGTTCCATCGCCTCGCTGGCGATCGATGGGGATGCTGCCACCATCAACCACACCCAATGCAACTCGACCGACAACTGGTGGCAGTTGCGTCTGCCTGACCCGACCAGTGTGGCCCGCATCGTGGTGACAGGCCGCAGTACCTGGGTTTCCCGTATCCAGGATGCCGGGGTATATCTCACAAACGCGCCTTACGCAGGTACGCTCAATGAAAGTGATCGCGTCTATACGCTGGCCGGAACAGCCGCCGCGCAGGAAATCGCGCTGCCCACCCCCAAATCCGCCAGCTACCTGATCATCAAGGCGGCAGGTGAAAACTGCCTGCACATGCGCGAGGTGGAAGTGTATGGCGATACTCCGGCTGCCCCCTACATTGCACCGCATGAATCGACCTACCTGCTGCGGCACGATAGCGCGATGGGTAGCGTGGTTGCCGGTATCACAGCGACTGATTGGCAACTGGACAAACTGACCTACCAGATTGTTGGCAGCGTCCCGTTCGCCATTGATGCGCAAGGGCAAATCAGCGTGAACGGTAGCCTGACGCCCGGCGCATCCCACACCTTCGATGTCATGGTCAGCGACGGCAGCCATGCCAGCACCACGACGCTGACCGTCAACGTTACCGCGCTGGATGCGGTGGAAGATGCGCTGGCCAGTGGTTCCATTGCCAAAGTCACCAGCACCGAGTTACTGGACGCGTCCTTGAGGGCCATCACCAATAATCAGGATTTGCTGCTGGACGCCAAAGCAATATTGTTCAACCTGAATGCGGATGGCACGGCCAAAGCAGATGGCTCCAGCCTCACCGCCATCGACTGGGAACCGACCCACGACGCCTCACTGATGCTTTCCACCTATGGCATGAATGTGCCGGTACTGAAAACCAACGCTGCTGCCAGCGGCTACACCGTGTATGAAAAGGAAATCGGCATCATCGGCGAAGCTGCTTCCCGCTACATGGTGTTGGGTGGCAACCCGATGCGTAATTACCGCTGGGACAACACCTCTCTCAACGCGCAGATGCACCAGTTTCTGGAAAACAGTCTGTTCTGGCTGAGTGGCCGCACCGACCTGAAAATGGCTCCGTTCAATGTGGTCATTGCGCACATGGATGACAGCTACTGGTTCCCGGATGAACGCGCCGTGCGTGAATGGCTGGATGCGCATTACCCCGGTCAGGTCAGCTACAACGCGGCGGATACCTGCGACGATGCTGCGCTGTCAGTTTGTCTGGATGCAGGGGCTGACCTGCTGATCATTTCCCAGCAACTGAATACCGGCAGCGACCCGGCGGCGATTGCCGCGACAGTCAAGGCGGCCATGCAGCAGGGGATTCCAGTGCTGTACTTACATCTGGATGGTGGAATTACGGAGCTGGGCAAGACGCTGTTCCCGCTGTTAAACGTGACTTATCAATGGGACAATTACTGGAAAAAGCTGAAGCTTTCCGCCTTCGACACCAGCAAATCGTTGAACGCCATGCCTGCTGAAATCAGCGGTATTCAGAGCATGTTGCAACATTTCAAGGCACGGGATTATGCGTTTGACTGGAGCGCCTGTGACGATGACAACTGTGGCTCCGTCAGTGGTCTGGACAGTGAATTCCAGCAGGGGGCAGATGCAGTGCGCGCCATGATGAATGCGCTGGATAGCAGCAAAACCAACCTGTTTGCTGACAAAGGTTTTCGCCTGCAAAAACTGCTGGCCCTGCTGGGCGACAGCTACCGGCAGAGTATTCACTTCCCGATGGACAAGCTGATTACCGATGATACCGAACTCATGCAAGCCTACTTTGCGGATCATGCTGTCTACAACTACCGCCTGATCAACCCGGTGCAGCCGGACATGGGCAATTTCAGCCGCAGCGATTTCGGTCACATCACGCCGGTCAGCAAGACGGTTGATCTGGAAAGCAAGGTCAATTTCCGCTCCGCCGGTGTATACGCCCTGCCTGGGCAGACAGTGCGCGTCACCCGTCTGGATAACAGCGACCTGACGGTGAAAGTGTTTGTTAATACACAGCGTTCCGGTTCTACCCACCAATGGGCGGATTACGGCTACAGCCGCCCCAAATACCTGCAAAGTGCGTGGATGGAAGTGAAAAGTGGCGAAACCATCGCGTTTACCTCACCTTACGGTGGGCCGGTGCAGGTGGCTTTCAGCGCCAATGACCTGCCGGTGCAACTGCGCTTTGAAAATGTGGGCGAGCATCCATACTGGCGCAGCAGTGCGGATGACACCAGCTTTACCGCGAAACTGGCGGCGGGCGATTACGACTGGGCGGAACTGGTGACACCGGGTTTCGAGGTGCATTCCACCCTGAACAAAATGCGCGAATCCGTTACCAACTGGAGCGATGCAGCCAATCTGGCGGCGAAAACCATGCGCCACCTGCACAACTTCCCGCACGTACTGGCTGGTTTCCAGGGGCCGGGGATTGATGTGGTGCCGGAAATCCACGATTTCGCCGCTGCCAAAGGGCTGACTATCGAGACGCTGGATATGGTCAAGCACATGAACGCCGATCAGGCGACCTGCGGGTATGGCTGTTCCGGCAACCCGTATGATGCTTACTGGGCGTTTGATGCCATCGGCCACGGCGACATCCATGAACTGGGGCACGGGCTGGAAAATGGCCGTTTCCGTTTTGCCGGTTGGGAGGGGCATTCCACCACCAACCCGTATTCTTACTACAGCAAAACGCAGTATTACAAGGATACAGGCAACGATCCGGTTTGCCAGAGCCTGCCGTTCGAGAGTGTGTTCAACACCTTGCAGGCGAGCGTGGGGCAGGCTGACCCGATGGCGTATCTGCAAACCAATCTGTGGGCAACGTCCAACTGGTCACATAAGGTCAGCATGACCATCGAAATGATGATGGCAGCGCAGCATCAGGGAGCGTTGCAGGATGGCTGGCATCTGCTGGCACGGCTGCACATCCTGGAACGCGAGTTCAACAAGGCCAAATCCAGCGAAGCCAGCTGGGCGGCGAAAAGGGATAGTCTGGGCTTCGCTGGTTATACGCTGGCCGAAGCGCAAGCCATCAGCAACAATGATTGGCTGGTGGTCAGTACTTCTTGGGCAACCGGGCTGGACTACCGTGATTTTATCCGCATGTGGGGACAGGATTTCAGTGCCAGGGCGGATGCGCAGGTGCACGGTTTCGGCTACCCGGTAGTGCCGCGCCGTTTCTTCATCAGCAGCCCGGCGGGTTACTGCAAAGGTGAGGGCTTTGATGGCGTGAACCTACCGGTAGATGGGGGGCAGGTCTGGCCATGACACCCGCAGGGAGCAATAGGGTGTGGTGGATGGCCGGTAAAAGTGTTGAACATTTGTTTGTGGATAATGGTCATTATCAGAGACAATGCATGATTTAATAGGATATTGGGGCAAAGATTATTATGGCTGTGGGGAGCAAAAGAGGTAGTTCTGGTGTAAAACTGTTCTGGCATGTGCTGGTGGGCGTGGCTTTGCTGGCTGTGTTGAGTGCCTGTGTTACGCCTGCCGGTTACGGTTATCTGGCGCAGGAAAAAGTCTATCGTTTGGCACCACAGCTTGGCGCATTACAACGGCGCTCCCTTGCTCACCTGTTCATACCGGTGGCGCAGGTTTCACCGGCAATTGATTCCCAGCGCATCGTCTTGTTCAAGCCTGCCTATCAGCAGGATTTTCTGGCAAACGGGCGTTGGCCAGACCGTTTGTCCACCTACTTCACTTCGACCGTGATTGATGCCTTGTCGCGTAGTAATGCTTTCCTGACCGTTTCTGACCGGCCAACCAGCAACCAGGGCGGATACAAGCTGTTGTTGCGTTTAACTGGTTTTCATGCTGAATACCTTCCCAAGTCGCAGGCCAAAGTTGCTGTGGTAGCGCAGATGGAGGCCTTGTTGATAAGGGAAAAAAATCAGCGGATTCTTGGGCAATACCGTTATGATATTCGCAAAGATAATATTAATGCCCACCCGGATAGTATCGTTGTAGCCCTGAATCAGGCATTAGCGGACAACCTGACTTCGCTGGCTAATGATATGGGAAAAGATTTGCCCGTGCTGTTTTAACCTGGTCATTTGGTAGTTAATCAGTATTATGCCTGAAATATTGCTCAACAATTTTCTGTAACTCTGCTGCGTGGTACTGGGCAGACGTATCATTTTGATTGGCTTTTTCTTCTGCAATTTTCATGCTTTTCAGCATGACAGTATTTAAGTCATAATAATCGTTGCTTGGCCTATGTATTTTGATTTCCCTTTCAATATAGGGAGGAGGGATCTGCGTAGCAACTTTACAGGCTGGTTCTGTATTTTGGCTAACCATTTGGCAACCACCCCCAGTTAAGGGGGCGGTTGCTAATACCATGTAAACGCCTACTGTTTTATATGATTCCATATTCATGATTGACATGCATCTTCGCTTGTGAATAGTGAAAACTTGTTTTATTGCCAGTATTTTGCGAACAATTAACCAGTTAACGTTTTATGGTGTTGTTTCGGTCAGGTGCCATCACCAAAAGAGACTTTCGAGGTGTATTTCAGGTCAGAGCTTGTTTCCGCATTCAGTTGCTGGCGTCCATCGCCGGAGGTACGGGTGATGCGTGAGGTGTCCACCTGAACAACCTGAGTTTGGGCGCAGACCTGGGGTTTCGCTTCCACGTCATACCCACAAAAATGCTGGTTGTCCTCATACGTATCAACCTTGTAGGTGACGCTGCTCGCCGGGCAGTTTTCTTGGCAGGGGTAGTAGTCCGCATGGGCAGTGGTGGCTATTCCTGGCAATAACACGGGAATGGCAATGATAAAGGCTTCTTTCAACATGGTCATGGGTAGATCCTTGCTCTGTTCGGATATTCAATTCTGATACAGGAACCTGTACCCCAAAAGGTCGGGGTTCAGGTTTGCTGATGGATTCCGGTTTGTTATTGGTAACGTTCTTCAGCGACTGTAGCTGAATTGTATTTCGTGGTATGGGTTCCCCACGTAAATACGTCATTGGATGAAGTTGTCCAGTCGACCCCGACTTTTACGGATGAACCGGAAATATCCAAGCAGGCCAAAGGTTTTCCGTCAGCATCTTTGGGAACAAGACGCTCATGGAATTGGCCGGATTTTACCGGGTGATAAGTGACGCACGTAGCGCAAGTATTGGTTACCGGTTTTGGTGGGGGAGGCGGAACAGCGCATGGATTACAATCGTTTTTTACCACGGGTTTTGGCGGGGGCAGTGGTGCGGCACATGGATTACAATCTTTGGCGAAAACAGAATGGGTGAATCCAAGTGTTAATAAAGTAGTCATACCAAGCACACTCAACGAGGCTTTATAGTTCATAGCCTTATTCTCCTTGAGAAATTGACGGGAAGGGGTTTTTCACTGCATCGTGTATTAACTATAGAACGGGACGGTAAATTTTTTCTATATACTGGACAAAAATAATTCTATTTGAATAGAATTTATTCGTCTTTTGGCTGATTAATCGTAAGGCGATAGTTTTGGGCGATTGATTGGCTGACTTCTATACCGCCTGTAATTCAACGGCTTTGACCTGCGGTCAAGACAGGGCAAAATAGGCGTGTCGACTTTGTTATGGGTGGCAGATGATCAAACTGGAACAGCAGCAGCAGGAAGATACCCTGTATCTCGGGCTACGGGGTGATTGGGTGTTTGACCAGTTGGAGGCTATCCATGCGCAACTGGCCGCTATTAACCCAGGCGCTGCCAGCATCGTTGTTGAGGCCAGGGATGCCGGGCGCGTAGATGTGACGGCTGCATGGCTGGTCTACCAGCAGGCCAATGTCTGGCGTGCGCAGGGCAAAGACGTGTTGCTGGAAGATTTTCCCCAGGAATATCTGGATTATTTCGCCCAGGCAGCGGCAGGCAGGGAACCATTGCCCGGTATCCGTCAACGCGCACTGTCTATTGTTGCCAGGCCGGTGCGCCTGCTGGGGCAGAGGGGTCTGCATTTGGCGGGGCTGTGGCGTTCCGGCATCACGTTTTTCGGCCATAGCCTGGAAGCATTGCTGGCCAGCTTGTTTGCCCCGCGTGTGTTCCGGTTCCGTCCCGTATTGCACCATATCTTTGTCACGGGTGTCAGTGCCATGCCCATTGTGGCTTTGATTGCCTGCCTGATCAGTATCGTCATGACCTATCAGGGGGGTGGCCAGTTACGCGATCTGGGGGCGGAAATTTATACGGTGGATATGGTAGTGATTTCCGTGCTGCGCGAACTGGGCGTGTTGCTGACGGCGATCATGGTGGCGGGGCGTTCCGGCAGTGCTTTCGCGGCGGAAATCGGCCTGATGAAAACCAATCAGGAGGTGGATGCGCTGCGGGTGATGGGCAGTGACCCGTTCCTGATCCTAGTGGTTCCCCGCTTGGTTGCGCTGGTCATTGCCTTGCCGTTACTGACTGTTCTGGCTGATATTGTTGCGCTGGCGGCGGCGGCGTTGATTTCTTCCGTTATTCTGGATATTTCCTTCACGCAGTTCTACACCCGGGTGGCGACCAATATCGAATTCCAGACTTTTGCCGCCGGGGTGATAAAGGCACCGTTTTTCGCCGTGGTCATCGCGCTGATCGGTTGCTGGCAGGGGATGCGGGTCAGTGGCTCCTCCGAAAGCCTGGGCAAGCACACGACGCAAGCGGTGGTCGATGCCATTTTTCTGGTGTTGCTGCTGGATGCGCTGTTTTCCGTGTTGTTCTACCG
This sequence comes from Thiothrix nivea DSM 5205, assembly GCF_000260135.1. Taxonomy (NCBI): domain Bacteria; kingdom Pseudomonadati; phylum Pseudomonadota; class Gammaproteobacteria; order Thiotrichales; family Thiotrichaceae; genus Thiothrix; species Thiothrix nivea. Next base: position 3,946,918 of record NZ_JH651384.1, read on the forward strand.
GTTGGGGTTTTAGCCATGGATGTGCTCATCAGTATCCGCAACTTGGTCAACCAGTTTGGCAAGCAGCGTATCCATGACGGGTTGGAACTGGATATTTTTCGCGGCGAAGTGCTGGGCATTGTGGGTGGGTCTGGTTCCGGCAAATCGGTGTTGTTGCGCACCATCCTGGGGCTGAACGCGCCAACCAGCGGAGAAATCCATTTCAGCGGCAAGGAACTCACCGCCATGCCGGATGCCGAGTTTGCCTGCCTGAAACGCCGCTGGGGCGTCATGTTCCAGAAGGGGGCGCTGTTTTCATCCCTGACGGTGGCTGACAATATCCAGTTCCCTCTGCGTGAGTTTTCCAGCCTGAGGGCAGAGGAATGCCGGGAATTGATGTACGTGCGTCTGGAAATGGTGGGTTTGGAACGTGATGTGGCTGATAAATACCCGGCGCAACTGTCCGGTGGCATGGTCAAGCGCGTGGCTTTGGCCAGGGCATTGGCGCTCGACCCGGTGGTACTGTTTCTGGATGAGCCAACCTCTGGCCTAGACCCGGTGTCGGCGGAAGAGTTCGACCAGCTGATCGCGGCCTTGCACCGTAACCTGGGTCTGACCGTTGTCATGGTCACGCATGACCTGGATAGTTTATTCTCGACCTGTGACCGCATCGCCATGCTGGCGGACAAGAAAATCATCGTGGGCGGGCTGCGCGAACTGCTGGCAAACCCGCATCCGGTGATCCAGTCCTATTTTGGTGGTGGCCGCGCGCAAGCCTTGTTAAGGGGGAGTTGATGGAACGTGACACCCATTATTTCGTGGTCGGCTTATTCGTCATCCTGACAGCTATCGCGGGTGCATTGTTTGCGGGGCTGTTCTATAACAAGCCCTATGTCGCCACGAAAACATACGCGGTGCATTTTGACATGCCGGTAGAGGGGCTGGAAGAAGGCAGTGAAGTGCGCTACATGGGTATCAAGAAAGGGGAGGTGACGCAAGTCAGTTTGTTGGCTGATGACCCTTCCATCGTCAACGTAACCCTAGTCGTGGAGCAGGATACCCCCGTCAATAAGGCGACAGTTGCCACGTTACGGCTGGTGGGGCTGACGGGTGTGCCATTTCTGGGGTTATCGCAGGCGGATGGCATCAGGCCTGAACCTTTGCCGGAACCTGCCAAGGATGAGGTTCCCATCATCCCTGTCAAGCCTACGCCTATGGATGCCTTGGTAGAAAAACTCCCTGGGCTGGAAACGGAACTGTCAGTACTGATCCACGACGCTAACGATGTGTTGAATGCTGAAAACCGGCAACATTTCGCTGGTTTGCTGAAAAATCTGGATGCGGCCTCGGCTGATCTACCGGCTTTGATCAGCGGTCTGGATGAAACCACCGTTAAGTTGCAGACGCTGATGCAGCAGTTAGGTGTCATTGCCAGCCGTTCGGAGGCAGGTCTGGATACCAATATGCAGGAATTGCAGCAAACCCTGGCCTCCATTCGCGCCACTTCACAACGCCTCGATATGCTTTTCAGGCATGTCGACCGGCTGGTAGTTAACAATGAAGGCAGGGTCAACGAACTGTTGGGTGAAGGCGGCGAAAACCTCAAACAGCTGCTCAATGAATCACGCAAAACGGCGGCTGCCATTCGCCAGTTGGGCGACAAGCTGGAACAGAACCCTTCACAGCTCATTTACCAACCTGCGCCGCAGGGGACGGAGTTGCCACGATGAAGATGCAGCGTATTTTACCCTTTTCACTTTCCATTATCCTGCTATCGTTATCAGTAGCCTGTTCCTCCCCCCTGAAAAGCGACTTGCCCGCTGACCAGGTGTATCGGCTAGCCCCACAAGTCAGCACCGTTTCGCCACGGCTGGATGTGAACCTCTATCTGCCCGGTGTGGAGGTTTCCCCCGCGTTGGATACAACCCGCATTACTTTGGTCAAGGAGCAGCTCCAGCAGGATTTCATCGCCAACAGTCGCTGGCCGGATGAGCTTTCCGGCTACCTGCACGCTGTCATGCTGGATGCGTTATCCAGAAGCGGGGCATTCCAGTCGGTTTCTAGCCAGATGTTGGGGGCCGGTAAACATTACAAACTGTTGTTGCGGGTTTCCGCATTCCAGGCCGAATACCCACCGCAGGGTAAGGGTAGCGCGGCAGTGGTGCTGGGGATGGAAGCCATCCTGGTGCGGGTGCAAGACCAGCGTGTGCTAGGGCAGCAGCGTTACGACATCCGCAAAGACAATATTCCGGTAAGCACCAGCAAAATCGTCGGGGTCATGAATCAGGCGCTGGAGGAAATGCTTGTCAGCTTGATGGCTGATTTGAGAAAGCATTTCCCCTTATCCGCCGATAACCACCGTTGAAAACAGCGTCAAACCGTTTGTCAGATAGCCACAACCGCTACATTCATATCCCAAAGCCCCTCCCACAATTTTCATTCAGACTCTTGCTAAACGCACAGCGACGCTGACCAGGCGGGTTGCCTGCGGGTAGTTGTTGTTTTAATTAATTATTCTGATCATTCTGATAAAAATAGAATATTCGCTATTGTGTGGTTGCTTGCCTATAAAGATGCCAGGGCTATAACCAGCAATATTCTCCGGATAAATGGTTGGGTTCGTGTCACTTTGGGTATTTTTATGCTTCAGATCAATAAACATCTTGTCTGTTTGGCAATTTTGATGGGTGGGGTTTGTTCCAGTGCTTATGCGGCTGGGGCAAAAGCTTGTGATGCAACGGTTAGCGCCAGTAATCAGAAGCAGGCAGACCCTTTTCAACAGGAAATCCGCCAGGCAGCCAAACGCTATGACATCAATCCTGCGCTGATCAAATCCGTTATGATGGTGACAGATTGTCCCGACCCTGACCGGGTGGCCGCCAATGGCCAGTCAGGCTTGATGCAGCTGATGCCTGCTACCGCCAAACGGTTTGGTGCGACCGCCATTTTTGACCCGGCGGAAAATATTGATGCTGGTGCACGCTACATTGCCTACCTGATGAAGCGCTATGAAGGCAGCGTGGCTCAAGTGTTCACCGCTTACGCTGCTGATGAGGGCTGGGAGTGGGGACATGAAACCGTCATAACCCCTTTCAAGGATGTGAGCAAACCTGTTGGCAGTATGCTGGATGGTTTGCAGAAGCTCGGCTACTACAACAAAAAGGCCAACCGGCAGGCGCACGCCTTGTTGCGGGAGTGGGAGTCCTCTGATCCGGCGTATCATGCTGCTTTACAGGCATTACCGTTGTCCGCTGAGCAAAAAGCCGAGGCGGCTTGGTTGAAGGCACGTAGCGCCAAAGTGCATTACCCGCGCGGAAAAGAGTTGCGCAGCTGTGAGGGTGTCAGCGGTAAAACTATCGAAGCCTTGGCCGTCCCTTACGACGGCATTATCCAGAAAGCGGCCAAACGCCATGGGATCAACCCTGCCTTGCTGAAATCCGTGATTGCGGCGGAAAGCTGCTACCGGGAAATGGTGGTGTCTTACAAGGGGGCATCCGGCCTGATGCAATTGATGCCGGCAACGGCGGAAGATCTTGGGGTGTTCGACATTTTCGACCCTGAAGAAAACGTCAATGCCGGTGCCCGTTATCTGGCGTCTCTGCTCAGAAGCTATAACGGCAGCATCTCCCATGCGGTCGCAGCCTACAATGCCGGGCCAGGGAGAATAGAAAAGGGCGCTCCCATCACGGTTTCCTTTACAGAAACCCGGGGGTATATCCGGAAAGTCCTGACCAACCTGACCAAGCTGGAAAAAGGTAAGAAATCCGTTGAGCGCGCCCGCCTGTTGCTGGCTGACTGGGAGCAGGAGGAAAAAGACTATCAGGCTGGCCTGCGGGGTGAAGTGCTGGCGGTTGTAGAGCCGGAGGCAGAGACAGACAGTACCGCAGCGGCAACCCTGCCGCAGCCAAATCCGCCAACCCCAATAACCGTACAGGATTCCACCCGTTTACAGGAGCAGCCTCCCCAACCAGTGACAGTGGCTGCTGTGAGTGCGCCAACGCAAATTTTCGGGGAGGCAACGCCAGAATTGAAACTGGCCAGCCTACGTGGTGAGAGTGCGGTTGGCACGCTGCAACATGCCGGTTTCCGGCCTGACGTGCGCCTGATTTCCGCTATTGACCAAGGTATTGTGCGGGTAAAAAGTGTTAGCTCTGTGACGATAGCGCCCGCTGCGGTAACAGAGCTGCCAGCGACCAAGGTTGCCCCTGCGCCTGAACCCGCCGGGTTAGCAGATTGCAGGACACTGCCACAAGCCCTGGCTGCACATACCCGGCCACAGGGCAGTGGCCGCTACCAGGCATTTTTCTACCACGCCCAGGGGGGTGAAACCCTCGCAAGCATTGCAGCCAGACTGGGGCTTAGCCCCATCGGTATTGCCCGCCTCAGCAATCTGCCACCTGATGCCCAGCCCAATGCAGGGAGTCGTCTGAAGGTCGCGGAGTGCGCCAGAAACTGATCCGGCACTGATCCGGCTTGGTTCAGCGTGGCGAGAGTGACTCTTGCCCGCCCGCCTAGCGTTGCCGCTCAATGTTCTGTCTGAAACGTTGTAACTGCCGGGTGCGCACTTGTTGCATATCCAGCTGATAAATGTCGTAGGGGAACAGGAACTCGGTCACGCCGGAGTCAAACAGGCGACGAACCTCATATTCGTCATGCGAAGCGCCACGCTGATAGCGGTAATTGAGGTAAGTGCGGTTGGTGTGGATGATGAATTCCACCCGCATCCCACCCATACGCGCAAAGAATTTCAGCATCTGGGTATTGCTGCTGCTGCCGATTGAAGTAGCCTGGTAGCGGTTGCCTGCCAGCGTGTCGGAAATATCTTCCAGAATCATGAAAGACCCGGCACGCACGGCAGCACGTGTCAGGTGGCGCACAAAACGTTTCACATGGCTGGGGTTGTCCAGCACTGCCATTAGCCCCAGCTCATCATCCACCGCTACGGCGGGATTTTTTTCATTCTTGCGCAGCAGTTTCAATACTTTCGCTGCCGAATCCTTTTTTCGCACTGTGACATACACCGGGATTTCCTGGCCGTTGTCTTGGAACAGACGGCGTTTGACCAGGGTCAGCTTCTCGTTTTCAGCAAATTCGTGCAGGTAGTGCGCTTCCTCCAGGCTGGTCACGTCCACCTGGGTGCAACTGAAATCGTCGGCGTCGTGGTGGCTGTGCAAACAGGCCATTTCCAGCTCGCCAATCCTGAGTTGCGGGCTCCACACATACTGGTTGAGGAAGTTGAGGAAGGCGGAAAACTTGCTCTCGATATCGGTTTCGTGTTCACGCTGGTCGATGGAGCCAGCCAGTCCCATCAGCACCAGCTTGCGCTTGGCCTCGAAACGCAGTTTCTGGTGGTAACGGTTGTCGAACACTGTCAATAGCAGGTCGACCGGGTTTTGGGTAGTTTCAATTTCGTTGCTGATTTCGATGTGTGAGCTGTAAGGGGCGAGCACTTTGCCTTTGAGATGGCCGATGACCGCGTCGGCGGTATTCATGTATTCGTGAATTTTGCTGCGGATTTCCGACAGCCCGCCACTGATGCCGAACAGGTTGCCAAGCAGCCGGTAAGCGCGCTCGGTGCGCTGCCCGCGCAGGTCGGGGTAGCGGATCAGCGCAGGGATTTCGTCAAAACTCCCGATTTGCAACAGGTCGAACAACTGGTCACGCACCGCACGGTATTTGGTCGCCATCTGTCTGTCGTGCCGGAAGATTTCTGCCCACTGCCGGTTCTGACGGCAAAATGGATGCTCAAAGGAAATCTGGTCGCGGACGGCAAAAGGCCCATCCTGCTTCATGGCAATAAATATGGATTTTTCGTCTACGACGCTCATGCTGTACCCGTTGTGGGAGGATTGGCTGAATTAGTAGTGTAAGTGTACAGCAACATTTGCGCCATTGCGTTGGGGGTAGCTATCAAAACGCCTCCGGCCAACGCCGCGCCGTATGCAAAACCGCCAAAATATCCACTTGGTTACTCTTGATCCGGTACACCACAATAAACGGCGTACCCGCCACCACCAGTTCACGGGTAGCTTCCACCCGCCCCGGTCTGCCCAGGAAAGGATGTTCTGCCAGTTGCCCGACCCGTTTCTCGAGCAGCTCACACACGGTCAAGGCGGCAGGTGGGTTTTCCATGCCAATGAATTCAAACACGGCATCCAGATCGCGGATTGCCCCTTGTTGCCAGACAATCAGCATCAGTTCAATTGCCCTTGCAGCCGTTTGCGCAGATTGGAAAATACTTCCTCGTGGGCGACGCCTTCCTCCCCGGCATCTGCTGCCGCCAGCCGCTTGCGGATCAGCTCCACCTGCCAGTAGTGCAGTTCCAGATAAGCGTCGATGGCCTCATTGATCAGGGTGGAACGGTCAAGCTGCATGGTTTGCGCCAGTTGGTCCAGCGCACTGCGTTTCTCGGTTTCAATGCGGAACCCGATGGATTCTTTCGACATAACACGCCTCCGCCTCAAACAATGTATAACGCCATGTTACAATGTTTATAAACGCCACTCAAATATTTTTCGGATCCAGCGCATCCCGCAACCCATCCCCCAGGAAATTCAGGCAAAACAGCGTCACCGCCAGAAACCCCGCCGGGAACAGCAGCATCCACGGCGCGGTTTCCATTTGTTGCGCACCTTCGGCAATCAGCACGCCCCAACTGGTCAGCGGCTCCTGCACCCCCAGCCCCAAGAAACTTAGGAACGACTCGAACAAAATCACCTGCGGCACCGTCAGCGTCGCGTACACGATCACCGATCCCAGTGTATTCGGCACGATATGACGGCGGATGATGCCGAAATGGCTGACCCCGCTGACCCGCGCTGCTTCCACGAACGTGCGCCCTTTCAGCGACAATGCCTGACCCCGCACAATCCGTGCCATCGTCAGCCATTCCACCGCACCAATTGCCACGAAGATCAGGAAAATACTGCGCCCGAAATACACCATCAGCAGGATGACGAAAAACATGAAGGGAAGGGCGTACAACACATCCACAAAGCGCATCATCAGCGCATCGGTGCGCCCGCCCAGGTAGCCTGCCGCCGCGCCGTACAATACCCCAATCAGTAGGCTCACGCTGGTCGCCGCCAGACCCACCATCAGGGAAATCCTTCCCCCAATCAGCGTGCGCGTGAACAGGTCGCGCCCATTCGCATCCGTCCCAAACCAGAAACCATTCGCCCAGTCTGGCGGCGTACCCATATTGTCCCAATAAATTTCATCGTAAGGGTGCGAGCTGAACAGCGGCCCCAACAAACACAGCAAACCAATAGCCAGCAACACCAGCGCACTGCCCACTGCCATCCGGTTACGCAACAACCGCCGCCATGCTTTTCCCCATAGCGAATTACTCATACCGCACCCTCGGATCAACCAGCCCGTAAGTCACATCCACCAGTAGATTCATCGCAATGATCAGCGCCCCGTAAAACACCACCACGCCCATCACCAGCGTGTAATCCCGGTTCAGTGCCCCTTGCACGAAATGCCGCCCGATACCCGGAATCCCGAATATCTGCTCGATCACCACCGAGCCGGTAATGATCGCCGCCGTCGCCGGCCCTAGCCAGGAGATCACCGGCAGTAGTGCTCCTTTCAGCACATGCCGCCGCAGGATCAGCCCCAACGGCAAACCCTTGGCGAACGCGGTGCGGATGTGCGGGCTGCCCAAGGTTTCCAGCATACTGGCACGCATCATCCGCGCCGCGTAGGCAATCTGTGGCAATGCCAGTGCAATCACCGGCAGCACCGCTGATTTCCAGCCCTGATTCCAACCCGCTACCGGCAGCCAGTGCAGGAATACCCCAAACACCAGCGCCAGCAATGGTGCCATCACGAAATTGGGGATGGTGATGCCGGTCATCGCCAGTGCCATTACTGCATGATCCAGCGGCTGGTTCTGCTTCAGTGCTGCCAGCATCCCGGCGGGGATACCAACCAGCAGCGCCAGCAGCATGGCGGATAGCCCCAGTTGCATCGACACGGGAAAGCCTTCCGCAATCAACTCGCTGACGCTGTGATCCTTGTATTTGAAGGAGGGGCCGAAATCCCCCCGCGCTATGTTCAGCAAGTAATAGCCGTATTGCACCGGCAATGGCTGATCCAAGTGGTAGGCGCGATCCAGATTGGCCTGGATTTCTGGCGGAACCGGGCGCTCACGGTCAAACGGCCCGCCGGGCGCCAGCCGGACAAGGAAAAAAGCCAGCGTGACGATCACCAGCAGGGTAGGCAATGCGCCAGCCAAGCGTTTGAAAAGATAATGCAACACAACAAATTTCCGGATTAAGGTGACAATCTGATGGAAAACCTTTAGAATAAGTTTATTCTAATATGCTAATTTACCTCATTAGACCCGCTAGCCGCCTATTTTATAAACGACCTGGATACAGGTGAAAAAATGCAAGAGCAAGATTATCGCATCACATTGGACGGTGTGCCGGTGGAAGAAGACAGCATTGAAGCTGTATGCCGTTCCCTCAAGGCGGCTTCCCACCCGCTGCGGCTGAAAATCATGTGCCTGCTGAAAAATACTGACATGACTGTACAGGAAATTGTCGATCATGTCGGCACGACCCAGAGCAATGTTTCCCAGCATCTGGCGATCATGCGTGATAAAGGACTTTTATTGTCAAGCAAGGTTTCCAATCGTGTTTATTACCGGTTGTCTGATTCCCATGTTGCCCTCCTGGATGCTTGTTCCCCTTTAAAATAAAAACCATCAAACGGTTCTTTGCCGTTGCCTGTAAGCAGGTCGGTTTTCCCCGGCTATTCATCCTGATTATGGTTGCCTGATTGTACATACGCAATTCAGAATATTAGGCTACACTTGTGTGAAGCGACTTACATAATGAAGGAAAAATAATGAGCACGCAGTATTTGACCCTTGCTGGAGTTGGCAAAAATGATTGGTGGCGTTATCTGGTCAGTATTATCCTGATTGTATTTTTCTGGCAGGTCATTGGTGCGTTGCCACTGGGGGCGCTGGTTATCGTGCTGATGGGGGATAATGACCCAACCACCAATGTTGAGCTTGACCCACTAAAGTTTGAAGGGGTCGACAGTATCTGGCCCTATCTGGCCATCAATTTCACCATTTTGGGGATGTTGTTGGGGCTGTTTCTGGCTGTGCGTTTCATCCACAAACGTTACCTGCGCACAGTGGTGACGCCGCTGGAGCAGGTTGACTGGCGGCGCCTGCTGCTGGGGTTTGGCGTGTTCTTGCTGCTGATTGCCTCCGCCACGTTGATTGAGGCGCTGTTTAAGCCGGGCGAATATGCAGTGAGTTTTGATGCGCGCCAGTTTCTGCTGTTCCTGCCAGTGGCACTGGTAGTGACGCCCTTGCAGGCAGCGGCGGAGGAGTTGCTGTTCCGGGGCTATCTGATGCAGGGCATGGGTTTGCTCACCCGTAGCAAGGCCGTGCCGGTGCTGGGTTCCTCATTACTGTTCATGGCAGCGCACCTGACCAACCCGGAAATGGTGGAAGATGTCTATCTGGTGCCAGTGCTGTATTTCCTGCTGGCGTTGTTCCTGGCGGTCATCACCATCAAAAGCAATTCGCTGGAGCTGGCGATTGGCGTGCATGCAGCCAACAACCTGTTTGCAGTGCTGGTGATGAATTATGAGAATTCGGCTTTGCCTGCACCCTCCATTTTTACCGCCAACGCGATTGACCCGCTGGCTAGCCTGGTCAGTTTCGTGGTGGTGGCGTCAGCGTTCTACTGGATTGTGTTTGTTTGGCGTAAGGTTTAGTGGTTGGAATGGCAAGAGATGAGCAAATTGTCGTGTTATGTCCTCAACGGCTGCGCACTGGAATACGTGGCGCGGCAAAAGCTGCCCAAAGCACTGTTGGCGCAACTGGAGGGGTTGTCCCCATTTTTGCATGATCGCAATGCTTTAGAGTAAGCTTGTTTCATACGAAAGGACTCAGGAAAACAACGCCCGGCTACTTCGTGAAAGTTGAACTGCATCCCGACGCCGAAACCGATCTGGTTGATGGCTTCACTTTTAGGTAATGAATGAATCTAACCCCCGACAATTACCTCTCCCCCTCGCCCGCTCAGCGGGAGAGGGGAGCGGGGGGTGAGGGTTCTTCCCCATGATCGGTATCCTCGGCGGCACCTTCGACCCTATCCACTTCGGCCACCTGCGCACCGCGCTGGAAGTCGCGGAACATTTCGGCATCCCCGACATGCGCCTGATCCCCGGCAAGGTTCCGCCGCACCGCCCACAGCCGGTCGCTACCCCTGAACAGCGGTTGACCATGCTGCAAGCCGCCATCGCCAGCGAACCCTGCCTGCAAGCCGACGACCGCGAACTGCGCCGCGACGGCTATTCCTACAGCTTCGACACCCTCACCTCCATCCGCGCCGAAGTTGGCGGCAAACGCCCGCTCCTGTTCACCCTCGGCTTCGACGCCTTCCAGCATTTCCAAAGTTGGCATCGCTGGCAGGAAATTTTACAACTCGCGCATCTGGTCGTCGTCCACCGTCCGGGGTATAGTCTGCCCCCCGAGGGCTGGCACACCCCATTCCTGGGTACAAACCCGGACGATTTGCACACCACCCCGGCAGGAAACATTTATTCGCTGGCGGTGACCGCGCTGGATATTTCCGCCACCGACTTGCGTACACGCTTGAAAGCAGGAAAAAACCCCCGATATTTGTTGCCGGACACAGTTCTCGGCTATATTCAAACACATCAACTGTATTGTGAAACTTAATGGAATTTGAAAAACTTCAGCAATTAGTCATTGAAAAATTGGAAGATATGAAAGGCACTGATATCAAGTGTATCGATGTGCGCGGTAAATCTTCCATCACTGATATGCTCATCATTGCCACTGGCAACTCCACCCGCCATGTCAAATCCCTCGCCCAAAGCGTTGAGCTGGCAGCCAAGGAAGCCGGTAACCAACCCCTTGGCGTGGAAGGCGAACGTGATGGCGAATGGGTGCTGGTTGACCTGAACGACATTATTCTGCACGTTATGCTGCAAACCACCCGTGATTTCTACAACCTCGAAAAACTGTGGGAAGCGGGCGAAGCGATCCCGCAAGTACGTGCCGGAGCCGCCTGAGTGCGGATTCACCTGCTGGCCGTTGGTACCAAAATGCCGGGGTGGGTGAATACGGGTACAGAGGAATACGCCAACCGGATGCCGCCGCAATGCCAGTTGCTGATCCGCGAAATTGCTGCTGAGAAGCGCACCAAAAACAGTGACCTGCAACGCATACGCCAGAACGAAGGTGAAAAGTTGCTGGCCGCTATTCCGGAGGGCAGTTTGGTGATTACGCTGGATGTGAAAGGCAAAGCGTGGTCAACCGAACAGCTTGCCCAGCAGCTCGATAGTTGGATGATGTCGGGTCGTGATGTCAGTCTGCTGGTCGGCGGCCCAGAAGGCTTGTCGCCCGCCTGTTTGCAACGCGCCGAACAAAGTTGGTCGTTGTCGCCGCTGACCTTCCCGCATCCGCTGGTGCGTATTGTGGTGGCTGAACAATTGTTCCGCGCCTGGAGCATCCTGACGAACCATCCTTACCATCGCGGGGACTAAATGAAACAGCCGCAGCTGGTGCTGGCATCCGCTTCGCCTCGTCGCCGCGAATTACTGGCGCAAATCGGCCTGAATTTTCTGGTACAAACGGCGGACATTGAGGAAACGCCACTACCCGGCGAATCCGCCGAAGCCTTGGTCAAGCGTCTGGCGAAAGAAAAGGCCGAAGCTGTGTGGATAAGTAGGGGCGTATCGCATACGCCCTCTTTGCCGGTACTAGGTTCCGACACCCTCGGCATCCTGGACGGCGAATTGCTGGTCAAACCAGCCGATTTCGAGGACGCCCGGCGGATGTTGCGTAAAATGTCCGGCCAACGGCATGAAATCCTCACAGCGGTTGCCCTGACTGGCGCAGGCGGGACGCAAGTCATTGTAAACCGCAGCGTGGTGAAGTTCCGTGCATTAACCGATGCGGAAATTCTGGCATACTGGCAAACAGGGGAACCGCAGGATAAAGCTGGCGCTTACGCTATCCAGGGGTACGGAGCCGTATTCATCGAACAACTGGAAGGCTCGTATTCAGGCGTCATGGGGTTGCCCCTGTTTGAAACGGCGCAACTGCTGCAAGCGGCAGGTATAATAATATTCTAGAAATCAAAGCGAAGGCGGATTCATGAGCGCAGAACTGTTAATTAATGTCACCCCACAGGAATCACGGGTCGCCTTGCTTGAAAATGGTTGTTTGCAGGAGGTACTCATCGAACGGACTTCCCGTAAAGGCATTGTCGGCAATATCTACAAAGGTAAGGTCTGTCGGGTGCTGCCGGGGATGGAGGCCGCGTTCATCGACATCGGTCTGGAAAAATCTGCCTTTCTGCACGCATCCGACCTCACCCATCCCTCACTCGAAGAATTCCACGACCATACTATCCCGCGCCCGACCGTACAGATCAGCGAATTGCTATACGAGGGCAAGAAGCTGTTGGTGCAAGTCATCAAGGATCCGCTTGGTACCAAGGGCGCACGTCTGACCACCCACGTCACCATTCCTTCGCGTTATCTGGTGTTGATGCCTGACAACAACAACCTGGGCATTTCCGGCAAGATCGAGGAGGCGGCGGAACGTGAGCGGCTGCGTAAGCTGATCGAACAGCTCCGCACTGAACTCGGTGATGATTACGGCTATATTGTGCGTACAGCAGCGGATGGGATCAGCGAAATTGAATTACGCCGCGACATGAAGTTCCTGCGCAAGCTATGGGAAAATATTGCAAAAACGTCGGCGGAGTCGCCCGCGCCGACGCTGGTGTATTCCGACCTGCCGCTGGTGTTGCGGGTACTACGCGACATGGTGGGCGAAAAGATCAGTCGGGTGCAGATTGACTCGCGCGAAACCGCTACCAAGGTCATCGAATTCAGCCAGAAATACATCCCCGATCTGGCCGGTACTATCGAGCATTACCCCGGTGAGCGCCCGATCTTTGATTTGCACGGCGTCGAGGAGGAAATTCAGAAAGCCCTGCAACGCAAGGTGCCGCTCAAATCCGGCGGCTACCTGATCATCGACCAGACCGAGGCGATGACCACTATCGACGTAAATACCGGTGGTTTCGTTGGCAGCCGCAACCTGGAAGAGACCATTTTCCGCACTAATCTGGAAGCCGCGCAAACCATTGCCCGCCAATTGCGGCTGCGGAATCTTGGCGGTATTATCATCATCGACTTCATCGACATGCTGCAACATGACCACCGCCAACAGGTGCTCAAGTTGTTGGAAAAATCACTGGAAAAGGATTACGCCAAAACCTACGTCTGCGATGTCTCGCCACTCGGGCTAGTGGAAATGACCCGCAAACGCACCCGTGAAAGCCTGGAACATATCTTGTGTGAACCTTGCCCCTCGTGTGGCGGTAATGGCTTTGTCAAAACTGCCGAAACCGTCTGCTATGAAATTTTCCGCGAAATCCTGCGCGCGGTACGCCAGTTTGACGCGCGTGAATTGCTGGTGCTGGCATCGCAGGAAGTGGTAGATTTGCTGCTTGATGAAGAATCCGACAGTTTGGCGGAGCTGCAACAATTTGTAGGCATACCGATCAGGCTGCAAGTGGAATCACTTTACACCCAGGAGCATTTCGACGTTGTACTTCTCTAGCGGGCAAGGCGGTTTTATCATCCGCCTGACATACCTGCTGCTGACGTTTTTCTTTCATCTGGCCATTTTTCTGGTTGCGCTGGTGGGGCTGGCGAACTTCTGGTTGCCAATGGTGGATGATTACAAAGGCATACTCGAAAAGGAATTGTCTGATTTCGTTGGTAACCGGATCAGTATTGGGTCTATCCGCGTCGACCGGGATAGCGAAGACCCGCGCTGGATCATGGAAAACCTGCAACTGACGGAAGCTTCCGGGCAATCCCCCATCCACATCCAGAAACTGGCGCTGACGCTGGATTTGCGCGAGAGCCTGCGCACCCTGCGCCTGCAACCGGCGGACGTGCAACTCGAAGGCGTGGAGTTTGTGCTGCGTCAGGATAGCGAAGGGTTGCCAACAGTGGAAGGTTTGCAGTTTCCGCTGCCGGGACAGAAAAATTCCGCCCTGAATATTGAGCGCAAGTCACCCATCCGGGTCGACATCAATGGCGGTTTTGTCCACTGGATGGATACAGTCAATAACCGCACGCTGGCGTTAGGGGATTTGCAATTTACCGGTGAATTCCTGCCCCAGGAAATCATCCTGCAAGCCGATGCCCTGTTTCCCCGTGAAATAGGTGAATCATTGGCGGTAGACGCCGTGCTGCATCAGGCCAAAACCGATGATGGTGAGACTGTCTGGGATGGCAATCTGCATACCCGCACCCAGATATTCAACCTCGCAGCCTTGCCCTCTCCCTTGCTGAAGAAATATGGCGTCACGACAGGTGCATTGAAACTGGACGCCAACATCAAATCCGTGACCGGCAAACCGCTGCAAGTCAGTGGTGAGGGTGAAATTTCTTATCTGGGTTGGCAAGGGACTGAAACCATCCCGGCCATGAACGGGGTTAATGCCAGCTTTGTCGCCGACAACGATGGTGGCAAGGTTAAAGTCAAAGTCAAAGACAGCACCCTGAATTATCCACACTGGTTCGAGCAGCCCCTGCGGGTGGATGCGCTGGATGCTGATTTGCAATGGTCGGTGCAGGAAACCGGTTGGTACTGGCAAATGACCGGGCTACAGGCACGCAACCCGGATGCCAGTGCGCAAGGTTCCGCTACGCTGGATGTGCCGGTGGGCAAGCCTGCGGAAATCAACTTGAACATGCATTTTGCTACCCAGCGCACGGTAGACAATGTGCGCAACTACATTCCGGCCATGTTGCCTGACAGTACCGAGAAGTGGTTAAAAACGGCGATTGTCCATGGTTACGTACCGCGTGGGGAGTTTATCCTGCGTGGCAACCCGGCAGATTTTCCGTTCCGCAACAATGCCGGGGAGTTTGACATCCGCTTTGATATCGAGAATGGCGTGTTGGCCTATTTGCCGGAATGGCCGGAGGCACGTGCCGTGACCGGTGAGTTGCGTTTCCATAACGCCAGCATGAGCGCCAAGGTCAAAAGCGCCAAAATCATGGATCTGGATGTGGTGGGTGGCACGGTTGATATTCCTGATATGCATAAGAATGCCCGACTACTGTTGGATCTGGACACGCAAGGTGATTTGCAGGCACACATGAATTATTTGCAGGATGCGCCCATCGGCAGGAGTCTGCGGGATTTCATGCAGGTGGCGAAATTCTCCGGGCCTTCCGACCTGCGCCTGAAGCTGGATGTGCCGTTGACAAAAAGCATACTGGACAAGGAAGGGGTGCAGGTCGATGGGCTGGTCAGCCTGCATGACAACCGTTTTTCCATCCCTGAGTATAACCAGACATTTACCAAACTGAACGGCGCGGTGTACTTTGACCAGCATGGCGTGGATACTAATAGCGCCAGCGGCGAATACCGGCAGCAGCCTGTCAAACTGAGCGCCAGTACCGACAAGGCGAAAGGCGTGATTACGGTTGGCCTGCAACAGCACAACGACCCGGCCCTGTTCCTGCCGGAAAACTTGAGTAGCTTGAAAAACTACCTGCATGGCAAAACAGCGATTGAAACCCGATTGGAGTTGCCAGCCTTCAATTTCAAGGAAAGCAAATCACCCGCCAGCTTGAAAATCCACTCCTTCAGCGACTTGCAAGGGGTGGAAATCAGTTTGCCTGCGCCGTTGGCCAAACCTGCCGAAACTGCGCGGAAGGTGCAGGTGGATGTGGAGCTGCCATTTGATTCCCTCAAACCCTGGCAAGTGGGTGTGGACATGGGGAAACACCTGAAAGTGGCCGCAACCTTGCCCCACAAAGGCAAGCAGGCATCTGCCATTGGCATCAGTTTGGGCGGCAAACCAGCCAAACTGCCTGCGCAGGGCGTCAGCATCGGTGGCGAACTGGAAACATTTGACCTGCTGGCCTTGCAGGGCATGGGTACTTCCGTAAGTCAGACGGGGGGCAAGGGTGCGGACGAATTGCCGCCCATCAGCGCCAACCTCAGCATTGACGACCTGAAGCTCGGCCAGCAATCCCTGGGCAAGGCCAGCCTGACAGCCGAAGGGCAGGCGATTTTGCAGGCGCATGTCCGTTCCGGCAAAGCACAAGCCAACCTGCACTTGCCCGTAAAGGACATCAGCAGCGGGCGGGTGAACGTCGACCTCAACCACATTGATCTGGATCAATTGAGTGACAGTATGCCCAATCAGGGTAAAGGCAACAGTTTGTCGCCAGCGGATTTCCCTGCCATGCGCCTGACCTGCCGGGATTGCCGCAAGGGTGATTTCCCCATCCAGAACCTGACCCTGAGCATGAACAAGGTGCGTAAGGACTTGCAGATTGAAAAGCTGGAAATCAGCAATCCCTTGTTGGCCTTTTCTTCCACGCAAGGGCGTTGGTATACAGCAGCGGATGGCTCTTCCCGTACCGAGTTACATGCCATCGCGCATATCCCCGACCCCGGCAAGCTGCTGGTGGAGCAGGGTAGCGAGGCTGGTTTGCAAGGCGGGGAATTGCACGCTACGGCGCAACTGGCCTGGCAAGGCGCGCCCTTCAGTTTCGCGCTGGATTCGCTCAGTGGGGAAGGGCAAGCGACGCTGGGCAAGGGCAATCTGACTGAAGTGGAACCCGGCATCGGGCGTCTGCTGGGGCTGTTGGACATCCAGCGCCTGCCGACGCGCCTAAGCATGGATTTCCGCGACATGACCGGCAGGGGGGTTGCATTCGACAGCATCAGCGGCAGCTTCCACCTCGAGCATGGCGTGCTGACCACCGAAGACACTATCATCGACGCGCCTGCCATGACCGCTGGCATCCGGGGCAGTACTGACCTGGTGAGCAAGACACACAACCAGAGCGTGACAGTCATCCCCAACCTGCGTTCCGCCTTGCCGTTGATGGGCGCGGCGGTAGGCGGGCTGGGGGGAGGAGCCGTCATGCTGTTATTCAACTCGATGACGGAAAAATCACTGGAAGAGAAATTGAACTCTTCCGGTGGTTTCCGCTACCAGGTAACAGGCTCATGGGCCAAACCGGATGTGAGCGAAATAAAAACACCAGCCAAACAGACGGATGTTGATGTTTTGCCGCATTGAACACAAAATGACGCCATGCAAAAAACCACGGGGAGAAATGGAATGACGATAGTTGCGGCACTGCAAATGGCATCAGGCCCACAGGTACAAGCCAACCTGATGGAGGCCGGTCGCTTGATCAAGGAAGCTGCCGGGCGTGGGGCCAGGCTGTTGGTGCTGCCGGAAACCTTTGCCATGATGGGCGTGCATGAAACAGACCGGGTGAAAATTGCCGAACCTTATGGCAATGGCCCGATCCAGTCGTTCATTAGCCAGCAGGCCAAACAGTACGGCGTCTGGATTGTGGCGGGAACTATCCCTGTCCATTCCGACAACCCTGATCGCCCCTATGCCGCCTCCATTCTGTTCGACGACAAGGGTAAGGCCGTCGCCCGCTATGACAAGATTCACCTGTTCGATGTCATGCTGAGCGAAAATCAGGAAGTTTATACCGAAAGCGACACCACCACGCCGGGGCGCGAGCCGGTCATTGTCGACACCCCGTTCGGCAAGCTAGGCATGTCGATATGTTATGATCTACGCTTCCCGGAACTGTACCGGCGTCTGTCAGCTATGGGTGCACAGATTTTAGTCATTCCTTCATCCTTTACTGAACTGACCGGTAAGGCGCATTGGGAAACGCTATTACGTGCCCGTGCTATCGAAAACCTGTGCTACGTCATTGCCCCCGGCCAGGGTGGCTATCACGTCAATGGCCGCACCACCTACGGGCACAGTATGATCATTGACTACTGGGGGCGTATACGCGGCGAGTGTGACCGGGGTGCTGGCGTGGTGCTGGCAGAACTGGATATGGATGCGCTGGAACAGACCCGCAAAACGTTCCCGGTGCTTTCCCACCGTTGCCCACCAGAGAACAAACTGTAAGGAATAACATGAAACAGGCAATCGACTTCGCCCGCGCGGCCTTTCTGGAGCCGGCGGGTTTGACCGAACAACATCTGGAACAGGTGTTCAGCCAGCTCCTGACCAAGGATACGACGCTGGCCGATTTGTATTTCCAGTCTGCCCGCTATGAATCCTGGGGTCTGGAAGAAGGCATCATCAAAAGCGGTAGCTACAGCATCGAGCAAGGTGTTGGCGTGCGTTCCGTGTGTGGCGAACAGACTGGTTTCGCCTACAGTGGTGAAATCAGCCTGGCTGCCTTGCTGGAATCCGCCAAGGCAGCCAGTGCTATCAGCCGCGCCGGGCAGAACGGCAGCGTGAATGCCTGGAAAGTGACCACGCCTTCCCGCAGCTTGTACGGAACAGATGACCCGCTGAACTCCCTGTCCGAAGAGGACAAGATCGGTTTCTTGCGCCAGATCGACAGCCTTGCCCGCGCTGCCAGCCCGTATGTGCAGCAGGTGATGGCCAACATGGTCGCCGTACACGAAATCATCATGATCGTGGATGAAAGCGGGCGCATGACCGCCGATGTACGCCCGCTGGTGCGCGCCAACGTCTCCGTGATTGTCGAACGCAACGGCCAGACCGAAAGCGCCACGGCAGGCGGCGGTGGCCGCTTCAGCCTGGATTTCTTCCTCAACGGCCACAAGGCACAGGAATATGCCGAAGAAGCGGTGCGCAAGGCGTTGATTAACCTCGACGCCGAAGCCGCGCCCGCAGGCAGCATGACCGTGGTGCTGGGCAATGGCTGGCCGGGCGTGTTGCTGCATGAGGCCATCGGCCACGGTCTGGAAGGTGATTTCAACCGTAAGGGCACATCTGCATTCGCTGGCCGTATCGGCGAGCAGGTGGCCGCCAAAGGTATCACCGTGGTAGACGACGGCACACTGGAACAGCGCCGTGGCTCCCTGAGCGTGGATGACGAAGGCACGCAAACCCAGTGTACCACCCTGATCGAGGACGGCATCCTCAAAGGCTACATGTTCGACCGCCAGAATGCGGCGCTGATGAACACGCAATCCACTGGCAATGGCCGCCGCCAATCCTACGCCCACCTGCCGATGCCGCGCATGACCAATACCTACATGCGCGCGGGTGAGTATGCGCCGGAAGAAATCATTGCTTCGGTGGACAAGGGCATTTACGCCGTCAACTTTTCAGGTGGGCAGGTGGACATCACCTCCGGCAAATTCGTGTTTTCCGCCTCCGAAGCTTACGTGATCGAAAACGGCAAGCTCGGCAAGCCACTCAAGAATGCCACCCTGATCGGCAATGGCCCGGATGTACTGACCCGCGTCAGCATGGTCGGCAATGACCTGCAACTGGATACCGGTATTGGCGTCTGCGGTAAGGATGGCCAAAGCGTGCCGGTTGGCGTTGGCCAGCCTACTTTGCGGGTTGACGGCCTGACCGTCGGCGGAACTGCCACAGCATAAGGATAACAACATGATTGAACTGGAAAATCGTTTTGACCTCGCCACCGAATTCCAGGCGATGGCTGAACATGTATTGGACGTTGCTAAAGCCAAAGGTGCGACCGCTGCCGAAGTGGACATAGACAAGAGCACGGGTCTGTCAGTCGAAGTGCGCATGGGTGCGGTGGATAAATTGCAATACCACCGTGATCAGGGCATCAACCTGACGGTTTATTTCGGCCACCGTAAAGGCTTTGCCTCTACCGGTGACTTCTCGAAGCAAGCCTTGGCAGACACGCTCGATGCCGCTTGCCGCATCGCCCGCTACACCTCCGAAGATGAGTACAATGGCTTGGCAGACCCTGAGCGGATGGCGAACGAATTCCCCAAGCTGGACTTGTACCATCCGTGGGAGCTGGATGCGGAAATGGCGATTGAAATGGCGCTACAGGCTGAAACGGTTGCGCGCGAACACGATAGCCGCATTACCAACAGCGAAGGCGCAGGCGTTGACAGCCACGCCGGTTTGAGCCTGTATGCCAATAGCCATGACTTCATGGGTGTGCGCCATTCCACCCGCCATTCGTTGAGTTGTGCGGTAGTGGCGCAGGAAGGCGATTCCATGCAGCGTGATTACTGGTATACCGTATCAAGGGTTCCGGGGCATCTGGAGTCTGCTGATACCGTGGGCGCGGAAGCGGCC
The DNA here is from genome assembly GCF_000260135.1 of Thiothrix nivea DSM 5205. Taxonomy (NCBI): domain Bacteria; kingdom Pseudomonadati; phylum Pseudomonadota; class Gammaproteobacteria; order Thiotrichales; family Thiotrichaceae; genus Thiothrix; species Thiothrix nivea. The sequence continues at coordinate 3,967,041 of NZ_JH651384.1, forward strand.
CAGCGTACCGTGCGCCGGTTACATGCATGTTCGCTTTCCACCCGTGAAGCGCCGGTGCTGTTCGTGCCGCAACTCGCGCGTGGCTTGGTCGGGCATCTGGTGGGGGCAATCAGCGGTGGTTCGCAGTACCGCAAGGCCAGTTTCCTGCTGAATTCCATTGGGCAGCAGGTGTTTCCGGAATTTGTGCAATTGCATGAAGACCCACTCATCCGCCAGGCGCTTGGCAGCCGTTCCTATGACGGTGAAGGCGTGGCGACGCAGCAACGCGACATCGTAAAGGATGGCGTTATCCAGGGTTATTTCCTCGGCAGTTACAGCGCCCGCAAGCTGGGGATGCAAACCACCGGCAACGCCAGCGGAGCCAGTAACCTGTTGTTGGCGGATACTGGCGTCAGTTTCGTGGATCTGCTCCAGCAGATGGGAACCGGCTTGATGGTGACAGAACTGATCGGCCACGGTATCAACAGCATTACCGGCGACTATTCGCGTGGTGCGGTGGGCTATTGGGTCGAAAACGGTATGATCGTACATCCGGTGGAGGAAGTGACCATTGCGGGCAATCTCAAGGACATGTTCAAGGGCATCGTCGGTATTGCGGATGATGTGGATGAACGTGGTAGTATCCGCACCGGTTCCATTTTGATCAACAAAATGACGATTGCAGGTCAGTAATTTTAAAGGAAGTTTATGAGTCAGTTTGAGAATGTCAGCGTTAACAAGACGGCGAATGTTTATTTCGATGGCAAGTGCGTTAGCCATACGGTGACGCTAGCGGATGGTACGCGCAAAAGCGTGGGCGTGATCCTGCCTTCCACGTTGACGTTCAATACTGGCGCGCCGGAAATCATGGAGTTGCTGCAAGGCCGTTGCAAAGTGCGGATGGCGGGCAGTGATGCGTGGGCGGAGTATGCAGGTGGCCAATCATTCAACGTAGCGGGTCATTCTTCCTTCGATATTGAAACGCTGGAAGACCTGCATTACGTTTGCCATTTTGGCTAGTCGGCTACGGCTTCCTACACCGCATAAGTCAGGCGTTCGCCTTGCCCCAGCAGGGATTTGAAGTAGGCGTCAACAACCTGGAACTGGGCTGAAGTGGTTTCCTGGGCATACATTGCCTGGCGGAAACGGTTGCCGTCATGCAGGCCATTGGTGTACCAGGCAATGTGTTTGCGGGCAATGCGGCAGCCGCTGTATTCGCCATAGAAAGCATACAGGTCGTCCAGATGCCTGAGTAAAACCGTATGGACTTCCTCAACGGTGGGTGGGGGCAGCAATTGCCCGCTTTGCAGGTAATGGGCGATTTCGCGGAAAATCCAGGGGCGGCCTTGTGCCGCGCGCCCGATCATGATGGCGTCCGCGCCAGTCAGTTCCAGTACCTGTTTGGCTTTCTGCGGGTTGTTGATGTCGCCGTTGGCGATGATGGGGATGTTGGTGTTGCGCTTGGCTTCACGGATCAGCCCGTAGCTTGCCTCCCCGGTGTACATTTGCTCACGGGTGCGGCCATGAATTGCCAGGGCGGCAATACCCGCCTGTTCGGCCATTTCGGCTACCCGCAGGATGTTTTCTTCACCGTTGACGTAGCCCAACCGGGTTTTGAGTGTTACCGGCACATCGACAGCGTTGGCAACAGTATCCAGTATCCGTTTCACCAGAGCTTCGTCTTTTAGCAGGGCGGAACCGGCGAGTTTGCGGCAAACTTTTTTGGCAGGGCAACCCATGTTGATGTCCACGATTTGTGCACCGTTGGCCACTTGATAACGGGCGGCTTCCGCCAGTGTTTCCGGCTCGGAACCGGCGATCTGCGCGGCTATCGGGGCAAGCTCCCCGTCAAAGTTGGCGCGGTAGAATGATTTCTTCTGGGCGTAGAGGGCGGTGTCTGCCGTCATCATTTCGCTGACGGCATGACCAGCGCCGAAATGCTTGCAGAGGGTGCGGAAAGGGCGGTCAGTCACGCCCGCCATGGGGGCGACGATCAGCGGGTTATCCAGCGTGTACGGGCCGATTTGCATTCGGGCTGGCTCACCTGATACGGATCAGGCGGGTGCGGGAAAAACGGTCGTGCCAAGCCAGCTTTTCCGGGTCGATGAGGGAAACCAGAAAGCCGACGCCCAATGCCCCCCAACTGAGAATAGCCCACAGGAAGCGTTGGGTGGCTTGTTGCCGGTTGATGGGTTGCCCTGCATCACTCACGATACGGATTTTCCAGGCACGCATCCCCAGCGTTTGCCCGCCGTGCGTCCAGAACCACATGAAGAATCCCCAGGCCATCAGCAGGTAGACCAGCACTTTCAGCGGGTCAGGCAATTCAACGCCGGTTGCCTTGCTGAACAGGAGAAAGGGGATGCTGGCGACAATGACAATGCTAAAACCTGCCAGCACGGTGTCGTAGATCATCGCGCCGAGGCGGCGCAGCAGGGTGACGCTATTTTCCATCCAGAAAATTCCGCAGCATTTCGTGCCCGTACTGGGTGAGGATGGATTCAGGGTGGAACTGTACGCCTTCCACCGGCAGGGTTTTGTGGCGAACACCCATGATTTCATCCAGCTTGCCATCCGGGGTTTCTGTCCACGCGGTAATTTCCAGGCAATCAGGCAGGGTTGCCTGCTCAATCACTAATGAGTGGTAACGGGTGGCTTCCAGCGGGTTGGGCAGGCCGGAAAATACGCCCATGCCTTTGTGGTGGATCATGGAGGTTTTGCCGTGCATGATTTCCTTGGCGCGGATGATGTTGCCGCCGAACGCCTGACCGATAGACTGGTGGCCGAGGCATACGCCCAGGATCGGGATTTGGCCCGCGAAGCGCAGCAGGGTGGGGATGGAGATGCCTGCTTCGGTTGGCGTACAGGGGCCGGGGGAAAGTACGATCTTGTCGGGCGCAAGGTCGTCAATTGCTTCCACTGGAATTTCGTCGTTACGCACCACTTGTACATCTGCACCCAATTCACCGAGGTATTGCACAAGGTTGTAGGTGAAGCTGTCGTAGTTGTCGACCATCAGAACTTTCATGTTTCACCTCCTCACTTGTGTTTGCCGTTGAGGCCGGATAGTGCAGCACTGGCAGCGCGGAACACCGCCCGCCCCTTGTTCATGGTTTCTTTCCATTCGAGGTCGGGGACGGAATCGTAGACCACACCTGCGCCCGCCTGGATGTGTAATATGTCATCCTTGATCACGGCAGTGCGGATGGCGATGGCGGTATCCATGTTGCCATTCCAGGCCAGATATCCGACTGCGCCGGAATAGACGCCGCGTTTTACCGGCTCGAATTCGTCGATGATTTCCATAGCGCGGATTTTGGGTGCGCCGCTGACCGTTCCAGCGGGGAAGGTGGCGCGTAATACGTCCATCGCATCCAGACCGGGCAGCAGTTTGCCGGTGACGTTGGAAACGATGTGCATGACGTGTGAATAGCGTTCCACGATCATTTTGTCGGTGAGCTTGACCGAACCAATTTCGCTGACGCGCCCGGTGTCATTGCGGCCAAGGTCGATCAGCATCAGGTGCTCGGCGATTTCCTTGGGGTCGTTGAGCAACTCGGCTTCCAGTTCCTGGTCGCGCTGTTCGGTTTCGCCGCGTTTGCGGGTTCCGGCGATCGGGCGCACGGTGATTTCGTTGTCTTCCAGCCGCACCAGGATTTCCGGTGAGGAGCCGACGATGTGGAAATCGCCGAGGTTGAGGAAATACATGTACGGCGACGGGTTGAGGCGGCGCAGGGCGCGGTACAAATCCAGCGGCGGCGCTTCAAACGGGATGCTCATGCGCTGTGACAGCACCACCTGCATGATGTCGCCTGCCTTGATGTATTCTTTGGCAGCGATGACGGCATCCTTGAAACCCTGTTCGGTAAAGCCGGAGACGAAATCGCTTTCGTCGATTTGCCGGGTTTTGGGGGCAGGGCGGTACAGGCGGCGGGCTTCCTGCAACTGGCGTTCCAGTGTATCTAGCCGCTGTTGCGCCTGCTGGAAGCCGCCAGTTTCGGCCAGCACGATCAGGTGCAATTCGCCGCGTAGGTTGTCGAATACCACGACCTCATCCGATACCATCAGCAGGATGTCAGGCGTGCCAATCGGGTCAGGTTTGTCACGCCCCCGGCTGAGCTTTTTCTCGATGTAACGGATAGTTTCATAGCCGAAATAGCCGACCAGCCCGCCGTTGAAACGCGGGAAGCCTTCAATATCCGGCACTTGGTATTGCTGCTGGAACCCGGTAATCCATGCTAGCGGGTCAGCCACAGCGAAGGTTTCCAGTGGCTGGTGGGCACGGTGCAATTCCACCGTGTGGCCAAACACCTTGATGATGGTTTTGGCAGGCAGGCCGAGGATGGAATAGCGGCCCCATTTCTCCCCGCCCTGTACGGATTCGAACAGGTAAGAGTAGGGCGCGTCAGCCAGCTTGAGGTAAGCGCTTAACGGGGTATCAAGATCCGCCAGGATGGTGCGGCGGACGGGAACGCGGTTATAGCCTTGGGTAATAAGGGTATCAAAGGTATCCTGATTCATGGGTACTTCCAGATAAAACGGTCAACGAAACACTTCCAGCAAAGGTCTCAGCAGGAACACCATCGCCACGTTTTATTTGGAAAATGTCTCATCATGTGCAGCTAATCAGGTTGCTTAATTCTGCCATGGAGTCTATCACAGCATCCGGCGCATAGTTACGAATATCTTCGCCGTGATTATAGCCGTATGTCATGCAGATGATCTGGAAACCTGCGGCGCGCGCGGCTTTCACATCTGATTTGGAATCGCCCAGCATCAGGGATTCTTCCGGCTTTACGCCTAGTGCATCCGCAGCATGGAGCAGGGGCAGGGGGTGTGGTTTCTTTTCCGGTAGGGTGTCGCCGCTGATGACGATCTCGAAACGGTCGAAAATGCCCAAATCTTGCAGCAAGGGGTGGGTAAATTGCGCTGCCTTGTTGGTGACGCAGCCGACTTTCAAACCCTTGCAGTTTTGCAGGTAGTCCAGACCTTCCAGCACGCCGTCGTACAAGCGGCTGCGTTTGGAGGTATTTTCCGCATACAAATCCATGAAAATGGGCATGGCGCGTTCAAAGAGTGCTGTTTCCGGCATACCGTCGAGGTCGTTGGTCAGGCCGCGTTCCACCAGGCGCTGCACGCCGTTGCCTACCCATTGGCGCACGGCGGTTTCGCCACGTACCGGCATGTCCAGTTGCTTCATCATTTCATCGACGCAAAACGCCAAGTCGGGAACGCTGTCTACCAGCGTGCCGTCTACGTCGATCAGTACCATTTTCGGTTTGAACATAATCATAGATTCCTGAAAGAAACCCCTCCTAACCTCCCCTTATCAGGGGAGGAACAAGAGATGCCCCCCATCAGCAATTCGGAGTTGCGGGCAAGGCTCTCTCCCCTGATAAGGGGGGGGGCTGGGGAGGGGGTTCTTCAAAGGGTTATAAACTTATACGTTTGCTTCTGCCAGCTGTGCGCGGAAATCAGTCAGGATGCTGTTGTAGTGCTGCGGGTCAGACGTTTTAGCTGCGCCAAAGATTGCAGAACCCGCGACAAATGTATCCGCGCCTGCTTCCTTGATTTCCCGGATGTTGCTGGCTTTGACGCCGCCATCAATTTCCAGGCGGATGTCGAGGCCGGAATCGTCAATCATCTTACGTGCCTGACGCAGTTTGTCGAGCGCGGACGGGATGAAGCTCTGGCCGCCGAAACCAGGGTTGACGGACATCAGCAGGATCATGTCCACCTTGTCCATCACGTATTCCAGCACGGATAGAGGAGTGGCAGGGTTGAACACCAGGCCGGATTTACAGCCTTCGCTGCGGATCAGTTGCAGGGTACGGTCAACGTGTTCGGACGCTTCCGGGTGGAAGGTGATGTAGCTCGCGCCAGCCGCTGCAAAATCCGGGATGATGCGGTCAACCGGCTTGACCATCAGGTGTACATCGATAGGTGCGGTTACGCCGTGCTTGCGCAGTGCTTCGCAAACCAGTGGCCCAATGGTCAGGTTGGGGACGTAGTGGTTATCCATGACATCGAAATGCACGATGTCAGCGCCGGAAGTCAGTACGTTGACGACTTCTTCCCCCAAACGGGCGAAGTCGGCAGACAGGATGGATGGTGCGATGAAATCAGCTTGACGTGCCATGAAACCTTCTCCTCAAAATGACGGCAATCAAAAACGCCACCACTCTACCCGAAAGGCCGCGCCATTGCAGCCCTTCCGGGTGAGATAGGTCGGGAGCTAGTATTTTCCTCTTGAAATCTCCCACAAACGCCCCCATCTCTCGCCCATCGAACGAACAAGATGTGAGGACCAACAACCTATGACTGACAGTGCAACCAAGGAAAACATGCAATTCCAGACAGAAGTAAATCAGCTTCTGCACCTGATGATCCACTCGCTGTACTCCAACAAGGAAATCTTCCTGCGTGAGCTGATTTCCAACGGTTCGGATGCTTGTGACAAGCTGCGCTTCGAGGCCATCGGCAATGACAGCCTGTATGAAAACGACGGCGACCTGCGCGTGGAAGTGGAATTCGACAGTACAGCAGGCACGATCACCGTGCGTGATAACGGCATCGGCATGAGCCGCGATGAAGTTGTCAATAACATTGGTACTATCGCCAAATCCGGCACCAAGGAGTTCCTCAGCAAACTGACCGGCGACCAGCAGAAAGACTCGCACCTGATCGGCCAGTTCGGGGTCGGTTTCTACTCATCCTTTATCGTTGCCGACAAAGTGACGCTGACCACCCGTCGGGCTGGAACAGCAGCTTCCGAAGCTGTACGTTGGGAGTCCGACGCGCAATCCGGTTACTCACTGGAACAGGTCGAAAAAGCTACACGCGGCACTGAAATCGTCCTGCACCTGAAAGAAGACGAAAAGCTGCTGGCCGATGGCTGGCGTCTGCGCAACATCATCCGTCAGTATTCCGACCACATCCCGCTGCCGGTCATGATGCACAAGCAGGAAGAGGGCAAGCAGGCCGAGGAATGGGAAACCGTCAACAAAGCCAACGCGCTGTGGACGCGTTCCAAATCCGACGTGAAAGACGAGGAATACCAGGAATTCTACAAGCACGTTTCCCACGACTGGGAAGACGCGCTGGCGTGGAGCCACAACCGCGTCGAAGGCAAATACGAGTACACCTCGCTACTGTACCTGCCATCCAAAGCGCCATTCGACCTGTTCGACCGCGACACCAACCACGGCCTGAAGTTATACGTGCAGCGCGTCTTCATCATGGAAGACAAGGAAAACAAACTGTTGCCACGCTACCTGCGCTTCGTGCGCGGCGTGCTCGATTCCGCCGATCTGCCACTGAACGTGTCGCGTGAAATCCTGCAAGGCAACAAGATCATCGAAAGCATGAAAAGCGGCTCGGTGAAGAAAATCCTCGGCCTGCTGGAAAACATGTCTGCCAACGAGCCGGAAAAATATCAGAGCTTCTGGAAAGAATTCGGCAAGGTGCTGAAGGAAGGCCCCGGCGAAGACTTCGGCAACCGCGAAGAAATCGCCAAGTTACTGCGCTTCTCCTCCACGCTGGACGATAACGCTGAGCAGAAGGTTTCGCTGCCTGACTACATCGCCCGGATGAAGGAAGGCCAAGACAAAATATTCTACATCACTGCCGATACCCACACGGCAGCGAAAAACAGCCCGCATCTGGAAGTGTTCCGCAAAAAGGGTATCGAAGTGCTGCTGCTCTCCGACCGCGTGGATGAATGGCTGGTGCAGCACCTGATGGAATTCGATGGTAAATCCTTGCAATCCGTTGCCAAAGGCGATCTGGACTTGTCCAAACTCGAAACGGAGGAAGACAAGAAAGAGCAGGAAAAGGTCGAAGCCGAAGCCAAAAACATGGTCGAACACATCAAAAAGGCACTCACAGACAAGGTGGAAGACGTGAAGGTTTCGCACCGCCTGACCAGTTCACCGTCCTGCATTATCCTTGGCGAGCACGACATGGCTCTGTATATGCAGAACTTGCTCAAGCAGGCTGGCCATGAAATGCCGACCACCAAGCCGCTGCTGGAAATCAACCCGACCCACCCGCTGCTCAAGCGGATGGAGGCGGAAACCGATGACGACCGCTTTGCCGAATGGGCGAGCGTGTTGCTGGATCAGGCTATCCTGGCCGAAGGCGGGCAGCTGGAAGACCCGGCGGGTTTCGTGCATCGCCTGAATGGTTTGATGCTGGCGATGGCATAAAAATATTCGCAAATACTCGTCGATCCCTCTCTCACAAAGTGGGCGGGGGATTTTCCTGAATTCTTCCAACGGGGCTGTTTTTTACATGTATGATAGGGTAGTGCTTGTTCCGTAAAATAATTTAGACATTATCGTGCCATGTCACAGCAATTACCACCGCTAAACGCCTTGCGTGCCTTTGAGGCTGTCGCCCGCCACCTGAGTTTTACCAAGGCGGCGGAAGAACTCAGCGTGACCCGCGCTGCCATCAGCCACCAGATCAAATATCTGGAGGATTATCTGGGCTTTGCCCTGATTGAGCGCAAAAACCGGGCGATTGTCCTGTCACCGCAAGCTGAGGCAGCCTTGCCCCAGCTCCGTGAAGGCTTTAACAATCTGGCGGAAGCCGTGCGTCTGATGCGCAGTGCTACACCAACGCTCAGCATTACGGTGTGTACAGCCCCATCGTTTGCCTCCAAGTGGCTGATTCCGCGCCTGCCACGTTTTTCCCGTCAGCATCCGGAAATCGATATGCAGATCAACAGTAACGCCATGCTGGTGGATGCTGATTTGCAACAAGGTGCTGGTGCGATCGACAGTTTTTTCCGTCAGAACCAAGTGGATGTGGTAATCAGTTTTGCAACGGGTGGCCATGCCGGGGAGGATGCCGAGAAGCTGTTCCCGGTGTCGGCAGTGCCGGTGTGCAGCCCTGCGCTGGTTGGAAACGCCCACCCACATCCATTGCTGACGCCGCAGGATCTCGCTTTCCACGCGCTGCTGCATGATGATACCAACTACGTCGGCCATCCAACCTGGGCGAAATGGCTGCAACTGCATGGGGTCGAGGGCGTTAACGCCAACCGTGGTTTGCACTTCAATCATGTTTCACTGGCGCTGGATGCAGCGGTGGACGGGCAGGGTGTACTGCTGAGCCTGAAGCCACTGGCGCAGTCAGAAATTGACGCAGGCAGGCTGTGTGTCCCTTTCGATTTGCTGATGCCGCTGGAACATGCTTACTATATTGTCCGCCCGCAAAAAGCCGGGGAGGGCGGCAACCAGCAAGCGTGTGACGCATTTGTGGAATGGCTGCGGGAAGAAGCGCAACTGCAAATCAAGGCATCGGGTAAGGAAAGCTAACCATCAGGTTGAAAAATTGTAGCTTGTCCGCAATGTGTTTCGTTTTTAACATGCACTCATTGCAAAAATAACAGTGGCCTTAATACTCCTCTCTCTCCTCCTCCTAGCGGTAAGGTCACATGCAATGCCCACGGAATATGAACATGGGGAATATCTCCTCCTCCTCTTAAAACCTCATGTTCTTGCCGTGGGCTTTTCTTTTTTTTCCCTTTATTGCAAACATGCCAGTAATGACAGCGTAATCCGCGCCGTCGCTCCCCACAGCACTTCATGATCATATTCCTGAAAATACACCACCGGCACAGGTTCGGTTAAATCCGCCAGTTGTCGGTAACGGATTTCGTGGTGTTGTGGTTGCGCCAGCCAATTCAGCGGGATGGTGAAAATCCGCGCTACTTCCTGAGGGCTGGGAATCAGGTTGTAAGGCCAGGGTACAGCCCCGACGACCGGCGCGATGCGGAAACGGCTGACGCTGTGGTGCGGGGTCAGTTGCCCCAGCACCCGTACATCCTGCGGCTGGATGCCCACTTCCTCGTGCGCCTCGCGCAGGGCGGTGGCGATCAGGTCAATGTCTTCCGGGTCACGCTTGCCGCCAGCAAACGCGACCTGACCGCCATGCCGGTCGGTTGCCGAAGCAGGGCGGCGGATAAACAGCAAGTGCCAACTGTTACCCATCCGCACGAATGGCACTAGTACCCCAGCTTCCCGACAGACGTGACCACCAGCAATCTGCGGCACGTCATGGGTGGGCAGGCTCTGTCGGCGCAGGCGCTGGGCGATGTCGGTTTCGGTCAGTTGATCCAGCTGGTTCACGTCAACCTCCCGTCAGGCGGCGACTGAGTATCCACGCAGCCGGTGGGCAAACTGTTCCAGTGCGGCAACGCCGGTTTTTTCGGCGGCATTGATCCACTCCTGCACGGCTTCCAGCCGCGCTTCCTGACTGGCGGTGGTGCGTTCCCACAGCTGGTGCAGACGCTGCTGGAACTGGTAAACGGTTTGCAGCGCCTGGCTTTCGGCAAGGATGGCCTGATGGCGTAATTCCGCCTTGGTAACGGGTTTGATCACTTGCTGGGCGAAATTGGAGAGCACCTGCAAGCGGTTGCCCAAGACAGCGGTTACGGTGTCGAAATCCACCGTCAGCTTGTTGGGGTTGACGCGCAGGCGTGGGGCAACCTTGCGCACTTTGGCCATGCCCAGCATTTCCAGCAGGCGGATGTAGAACCAGCCAATATCAAATTCATACCAGCGGCTGGAAAGGCGCGCGGAAGAGGCGAACGCATGGTGGTTGTTATGCAGCTCCTCGCCGCCGATCAGGATGCCGATGGGGGAAATGTTGGTGGAAGCGTCGGTGGTCGTCCAGTTGCGGTAGCCCCAGAAATGGCCGATGCCATTGATCACGCCTGCCGCCCAGAACGGAATCCACGCCATTTGCGTCAGCCATACCAGTATGCCAGAAGCTTCAAACAGCACGATGTCGATGATGAACATGCTGGTGACGCCAAGCCAAGGGAAACGCGAGTAAATGTGCTGTTCCAGCCAGTCATCGGGCGTACCCTTGCCGTATTTTTCCAGCGTTTCCTGATTGTGGGATTCCTGCCGGTATAGCCATGCGCCCAGCCACAGCACAGTGTTGAGGCCACGGGTTTGCGGGCTGTGCGGGTCTTCGGTGGTTTCGCATTTGGCGTGGTGTTTGCGGTGGATGGCGACCCATTCGCGCGTGACCATGCCGGTAGTCAGCCATAGCCAGAAACGGAAAAAATGTGATGGCACTGCCCCCAAATCCAGCGCCCGGTGCGCCTGCGCGCGGTGCAGGAAAATGGTGACGGCGGCGATGGTGATGTGGGTAAGCCCCAAGGTAACGAGCAAAATTTCCCACCACTGCCAGTGCGACAATAAACCCATGAATAGACCCTCCTCCTCGGTTGCGACCCTGACACTTTACTACATCCGTCAAGGGTAACGAAAAAAATTTGCATCCGTTGAATCCGCTTTGTTGGCAGCCTGCGTATTAACTGGTGATAGTCCACAAACATCATTTACGCCAGGGGCTGATGGAAACCTTTCCTGTGCGGAAGGTTTCCTCTTTAACAGTTTTCCAGCATGGTTGGTGGTGTAGATCGTGGGTGAAATAACCCTGTGCTAGACTCGTGATAAGGTTACAGTGGAGAAACATAAATGGCGCAGGATCAGGGTGAACTTTATGTCCTGCTGGAAAAAATCCAGCGGGGTGATCAGGCAGCGCTGGGCATATTTTACGACGCGACAGTCAGGCGGGTGTATGCTGTCGCCATCAAGGTAACAGCCAGCCCGGAGCTGGCTGAAGAAATCGTCAGCGATGTGTTCATGCAGGTGTGGCATAACGCATCCAGTTACAGCGCGGAGCGTTCCACGCCTTTGGGTTGGCTGTTGATGATGGCGCATAGCCGTTCGATTGACAGCCTGCGGCGGGAAGGCAGTGCCACCCGTAACCAGATGCCGTTGGAGGAAGCTTACGATGCCCCGGATGAGACGACGCCAGGCCCGCTGGCGGCTACGCTGGGGGTGGAGCAACACCATGAACTGGCTAGCGCCTTGAAGCTACTGGATGGACAACAGCGACAGATGATTACATTAGCTTTCTATCGTGGCCTGAGCCACCAGGAAATTGCCAACTACACCGGTGAGCCGTTGGGGACGGTGAAAACCACCCTGCGGCGCGCGCAAAGCATCCTGCGTGGCGCGCTGACCGCAACCGGGTTTGTGCAAGGGGGTGATTATGCCAAAGCGTGACGACATCAATGCAGCTGCTCCGGTTCTGGACGAAGACATCCTGCAACTGCTGGCAGAGGCACAGGAAGAAGTTGAGCTGCCTGCCGAGCTGGAGGCGCGTATGCGCAACAACCTCCTGACCAAAGTGGCGCAGGAAGAAGCCGGTATGTTGCCGGGTTTCAAGACCATCCGTGCGGCTGAAGGTGAGTGGATTGAAGCTTTACCGGGCGCACGCATCAAAATCCTGCACCAAGAAGGCAATTCTGGTTTGCTCACCTACCTGGCGCGGCTCGACCCCGGTTTTGAAATGCCCGGCCATCCGCACCCGTTCGACGAGGAATGCATCATGCTGGAAGGCGAGTTGTGGTTTGGCGACCTGCATTTGAAAGCGGGCGATTACCACTTTGCCGCCAAAGGTGTTTACCACGGCAAGTTACGCACCGAAACCGGCGCGTTGGCCTTCCTGAAAGGCGCATTGCCAGCGTAGGGAGGACAGCATGAAAACCGCGCTGGTGATTGGCTTGATTTCCATACTGTTGGTCGCAGTCGGGGTAGGGTGCACTAACCTCAAGGCCACCGATGTGCTGAATTTTGTGTTGCCAACTGGCCAGTATGTTTTGAAACATGCCACATACGGCAGTCAGGAATGGCAGGCCATGGATATTTACCTGCCCAAAACCACGACGGATAAACCACCCATCGTCTTTGTCTACGGCGGTGCGTGGAAGGAAGGGGACAAGGCGGATTTCGCCTTTGTTGCCCATGCCCTGACCGGGTTGGGGTATCCGGTGATCATTCCCGATTACCGCCGCTATCCGCAGGTGCGTTTCCCCGCTTTCGTTGACGATGTGGCGGATGCTATCCGCTATGCCGGGCAACATGTCGAGGAATTATTGGGCAAGCCTTTGCAGGGATACATCCTGATGGGGCATTCTGCCGGGGCGCATACCGCTGCGTTGTTGGCTACCGATAGGCATTATCTGCAAGCGCGTGGCGTTACGGCGCGGCTGGTGGCGCTGGTTGCCTTGGCTGGCCCTTATGATTTGACGCTGGATGACCCGGAAGTGATGCCGATTTTCCCCAATGCTGATCCGCAGGCGGCCAAGCCAGTGCGAAATGTTTACCCTGGAATGCCGCCCGTGTTGCTGCTGCATGGTGCTGACGACGAACGGGTGTCACCGAAGCATACCCAGCGGTTTGCGGAAGCCTTAAAACAAGCGGGCGTGCCGGTAGAGGTGCGGCTTTATCCGGGCGTAGATCATGTAGACGTTATTGGCAGTCTGGCTGCTCCCTTGCGGATGCTGGCTCCCAGTTTTGAGGATATTAAAGCGTTTCTGGATAAAAATACAGGCTGAGGATTTTTAAAGAATCCCCGTCAACAGACAGGGATAGAGAGTAGTGAGTATATTGAGTTGAGAAGTTGTTTTTATTAATTGAATGCTGTGTTCGATAAAGAAGTACGTGGCTTGAACATATGGGAAATCTGGTAAGCAGGCGTACTTTTAATGCTCTCGAAATAGGATGGTGGTGAAATAGAATCTTCGATAAAATCACTCAAGTGAATATCTTGCAGGAAATCATGAAGTTTGGAACTGAGTTGTCTCCACATCAGTTCAGCTGGGGTGTTTTTGGCTGATTTTTCAGAATATGCCGGTTCAGCCTCTTCAGGGTCAACAGCGTCAATAATGTCTGTCACGCTAATCAAGTTGGCTGGGCGTGCCAGACAATAACCACCCCCCGGCCCTCGAATGCCCCTGACCAAATCGGACTGTCTTAATTTAGAAAAAATTTGCTCAATGTAGGAGAGTGAAATGTTTTGGTTCAGGGCTATATCCTGTAATGTAAGAGGGTGGGCATTATCATGCTGTGCAATATCCAGCATTGCTGTAACAGCATATCGGCTTTTGGTTGACAGTTTCATGTTCTATTCCCTCTCCTTGTACAAAACATTGTAAAAATGCATCTCGTATAAGTAACTAACCTGAGTTTTGCATAAACCTTATGCCGTGAGCATGACTTCTTCCATTGCCCATTTCAAGGACGGCTTTTTGGGTTGCCACGTATAGGCAATCAGGCCACAAATCAGATTGACCATGAAGTTGGCGATGCTGCGATGCCGGGTATGCTCAATCTGTGAGATATTTTTCAGTTGGTCGTTGACTGTCTCAATCAGCGCCCGCTTACGCAATAGCAGCTTGTCTTCCAGGGGCAGCAGTTGGTTCTTCATGTTTTTGCGTACCCGTGTGATCAGTTGCAAACCTTGTTCCATCAGGGTTTCAAACAACTTTTTGGAAATGTAGCCCTTGTCACCGAACAGTTTGCCCACCAGTCCGCGCGCCAGTTTGGGGACGGGCGCGCGGTCATCGGTATTGGCGGGTGTTATCTGGAAAGCCAACAACTCCCCCCGGTCGTTGATGACCAGATGCAGTTTGAAACCGTAAAACCAGCCCGTTGAGGTTTTGCCGCGTTTCGCCACCTTTTTGAACACTTTGTGGCTGTGGATACGGCGGTTGTGGCATACCGCAATGGAAGTGGCGTCCACAAAACTGATCCCGGTTTGCTCGCCACGCCGCCCCATCAGGTAAACACACAACGGGATCAAGGCGGTCGGTGTCAGGTAAACAAACCGGGAGTAGCTGACCAGTTCCGGGAAGGCCGAATGCAGCTTGTCCCGCTGGTACAGGTAGTAATGCTTGAAACAGCGGTAGCTGGAGCGGTGGAAATACACCAGGATCGTCATGATTTCACTTAGCGCCAGCTGCTGTGTACGCTGGCGCTGGCGTTCACCGCTGGCCAGTTGGCGGCGGTTCCACTCCGGCACGAACTGCTGGCAAAAATCGTCTATGTCGCAGAATAATTCCAGTAAGCTGTCTTCCATGGCTTCCGTTCCTTTGGCTGTTTGGTGGTGTGGTTATCTCAAACATACCATGGGGACGGAAGCCTGCCCCGCTTAAGCAAAACTCAGGTTAACTATAGTCTATGCGCCCATGTTGTACAACTATTTTATAGTTTGTATGTAATAATGCTAACTATTTACTTTTGTTTATGTCTGTTTTGTTAATTGTTAACGGATGCGATGGTGTTTTTATAAAAACCCAGAGGGCTGAACACCCTCTGAGGAAACCTCAAGCCCTTGGTGCGTAATCCATAATTTTTATGATTAATAGAATAACCGGTTTCTGGCATTAAGTAGAAGCGGGCAGATAGGGTGATGCACATATACCGGTTTGTTGCCCCCGCTCGTTATAAAGGTACAAAAGCTGGCCTTTCTGCACATGTACAGCTTCAGGCGTAAAACCTTTCAGGCCATCTTCCTGATAACGCCCAGGGGCTGAGATTGAAGTAATCTGATGGCCGCTCTGATCATAAACGTAGATTAAAGTCCCTTTTTGCAGGGCATGTCCGATTGCCATGGGTAAACCTCCAACAGGCTTGCATACGCATTCAATAATTTTTACTTTACATGTACTTAAGTTTTACAGAGGTTATATGCTCACACCACAAGATGCAAAAGACCTTTGTATCCCTGCTGATAGCTTGTTAACGTTCTTTAAAGAGTTAATGTTTCTTATTTAGGGCAAATTTTTATTATAAAATATTCTTTCCGCTCTTTTTGTCCATTTGCTGTTCAAGCAATTGTTTTTTGCAAGCCAATAACTCGGTTTTCAGTACGACCAGCTCCGTTATGTCTTTCTGGATGCCGATATAATAAGTGACACCCTCCGTTTCATCAAAATAGGGTGTAACCATCAGTTCATTCCAGAACATGGAACCATCTTTGCGGTAATTGCGTAAAACAACCTGAATGGGTTCAGTGTTGAGAATGGCATTGTGGATTTTACTGCGTTCTGGCTGGTCGCGATCATCACCTTGCAGGAAGCGGCAATCTTTGAACAGGCATTCTTCTGCTGAATAACCAGTCATTTTTTCAAAAGCTTCATTAACGTATAACAGGATGGTGTCATCACCTTCCCGTTCAGCAATGCTGATGCCGTGATCGGCGTGGTCAATCAGGGTCTGCAATAAGTCCGGCCTGATTAATGAAGACGGTAACTTCCCATTCATTTCTATTCCCTCTAACGCACTCGCGTAAGCATTATAGGAATAATAGCTAGAATAGTTCAAGAAATATGGATTGTTTTTGTAAAAATGGTCTGTTTTTTTAAAGTATTTTAAGAAAAGCAGTTATTCAAGCGGGTAAAATAACCCGTAGGCCGTCTTTTGCATAACGGTAGCGTAAAGGCGATTGCATCAAGGTTAATTCCCCATCGACCGCAACATGGATATGGCGTTTTTTCCGCCTGTAATACAGTTCCACCGTATCCGTCGTGTAATGTTCAACTTGCCCCTCGCGGCTAAGTGGGTCAATGCCGCGCAGCATGGCGTTGAATGCCAGTTTCAGCGTTTCCCACGGGTTATGGCTGCGGATGGCGATTAGGTGCAGGGCATTCTCGCCATCCGGGCGGTTTTTCCCAAGGGATGGGAAGCCGAGTTCCCGTTCCCCCACGCCAATGAACACCAGTGGTGTGCGTATCAGTTGGTCATCCAGCTGGATGCGGGCGCTGCTCAGGCGCAACAGGCGACGGATGCCCGCCAGCAGGCTGGCCAGGTGATAATTCATGCGTTGTTCCAGATGTTTGCGGGTACGTACAAACTGTACGTATGCACCGACCGAACTGGTATTGATGAACAATCTGTCGTTTACGTAGGCGACATTCACTGCTTGCGGTGCACCGCTTAGGGCCAGTTCAACCGCCTCCTTCGGGTCAACAGGAATGCCCATGCGACCGGCAAAGTGGTTCAGCGTTCCGCCTGGGATAACGCCCAGCGCGGTTGCCGTTCCGGCCAGTACGCCGCCCGCCAGCGCCAGCGTGCCGTCGCCGCCGGAAACCAGGATTCGTTCCTCGCCAGCTTCGACAAACTTGCGGATTTCATCAGCCATTTGCAGCGCGGATGTTGCGTGTATTTCCAGCCGGTCGTCCTGCTTTAGCAGGTTCATGATGTTATCTGCGCTACCGGATTCCGGGTTGATGAAAACCGGTGTTTTTTTACAGTCAGAAATCGACATGGGGTTGCCAGCCTCCCTCGGTGCGCTGGAAAAACTGTTTGGTAATCGGTTCAAAACCTTCGCCGCGCCATTCCATCTGTTCCAGCTCCAGCACTTTGCGGTCGCCGCGGATCACGTTGAAACTGTTCGGCTGCCCCGGAATCAGCCGGTTGGAAATGGTGGTGCCCGCGTGGGATACCAGCATTCCTTCCAGCGGCTGCACGTAGGCAAGATGCACATGCCCGCCCAGAATCAGATCCACACCCGCTGCGCGGAAGCCTTGGAGAGCCTCTTCCCGCCTGCCGATCAGGTGGCGGCTCAGGCTGGAATCCGGCAGCCAGAAAGGGTGGTGCGCCACCGCCAGCCGCAGGCAGTCTTCCGGGGCTTGCTGCAACATGTTCTGCACGTACTGGATTTGCCTGCGGTTGATGCGCCCGCGCGACCAGTCCAGATACCAGCCCATGCGGCGCGCCGTATTGACGCCGACGGCAATGAAGGCATCGGTCTGCATCATTGGCTCCAGATCAGCGGCAACATACTGTTTCCACTTGCGCCAGGGGTAGGCGAAGCGTTCCAGCACGTTCCAGGCAGCAAGATCATGATTACCGGGGATGATAAAGCGAGGCTGCTGCAAGCGCCGCAGGAAATCCTGCCCGGCTTCATACTCGACGGTTTTGGCGCGCTGGGTCAGATCGCCGCTGATGATAATCAGCTCGGGCTGGATGGCGTCAAGGCTGGCAAGCAGCCCCTCGGTGACAGGTTGCAAATCCCGCCCGAAATGCAGATCGGAAATATGGGCTATCGTGGTCATGGTTCCCGCCTTATCAAGCTTCAGGCATGAAGCCTGACATTCAACTCATCAATGACTTCCGCCCAGTTGGAGTCATACATCAAACCCTCACGCAGAAAATTGGCCTGGGCTGGCGTCCAGAATTCCGCCTCGGCCAGCAACACATCCTTGTCCAGTGGATGCTGTTCAATGAAAGCATCAATGGCGTCATCCTCGCCGGACATGCCCAGTTGTTCAAACAGGGTCGACAAGTTGTAAATCTGTTCAGTCATCATGTTGTAATCCTCATGGAAGTGGTTGATGGTTTGTCAGGGTCATGATCACGTCGGAATACCACGCGGTGAACAGGTTCAGGCGCTCGTCTTCCCCTTCTTCCTGATTGACGGAATCCAGCCGCGAGGAATGGATGCCCAGCAACATCCACGGAAAATGGTCGCGCCCCGACACGCGCCGGTTGACCCGCAACACCACTGGCGACCCACTGCTGCCCCGATGTAACAGGGAATCGGTGAGGAAGTACCCATACCCCTGAAAGCGCAGGCTGAATGCCGAGGCAATGATCGCGTGGCGCATGACCGGCAGGTTGTGCAGGCTATCCTGGAAATTGAGCGGAAAACCCACAACCCGGATGGATTCGCCGACCTCAATATTTTCCAGATCGCCCGGCAGGTCAGTCGGCTTGAAAGCGGCAAACATGGCGTCGGCAGGAAACGCACGGCTGTCGATGGGAATTGCCACCACATCAACGGTTCCCGCATTATCCTTGGCCTCACGCCACAGCATCTGCCCCGCGTTGTCATACAGGGGAATGGAATAGGCGCTGGTTTCCGCCACATTGTCGGGATTGGTATGCAGGGTAATTTCCAGCCGGTCCGGCTCATGGCCGCTATCCTCGTCCCGCACCACATGCCGGTTGGTGATCAGGAACAGGTTCTGGTTACGCTGGAAATAAAAGCCTGATGCGCACGTCAACGCTTTGTCCTGCTGCCAGGTGCAAATGTTTGCGACGGTCAAAAGAATCGATTCAACGCTCATAAGGCACCTTTTACTATTAACGGGATAGAATGAGTAACGCATAGGCTGGCAGGTTCACGCTGGCCATGGCGGGCAGGCCATCCATGCCTTGCTCTTCCGCCATCACCTGCGCGATTCCCAGATCGTCGAAATCACCGTCATACAGCTGGCTGTTGCTGTTGAAACGAGTTGTCCATTCCCCGACGACAGGGAAGCCAACGGCATAGCCTTCCAGATTCCGGCTGCCGAAGTTGGCGATCACGACCACGCTGCTGTCGGCCTGACCTTCCTGCCAACGCTGGAAAGCCAGCACCTTGTTTTCATGGTCGACATGGAACACCTGCACATCCTGCCCGCACAGTCCGGCGCTATTGCCGTCGCGGTTCAGGCGCAGCCGGATCAGATCACGGTAAGCCTGCAACACACCGCCGTTGCGCACTTCCTTGTCACGATCCAGTTCGCGCGTGTCTTCGAACCAGCGGTCTTCCAGAAATTCCTGCCCCTGAAAAATCATCGGTATGCCGGGTGAGGTGAAAATGATGCCCGCGCCCAGCAGCGACTTGCGCTTGGCGACCCACGAATCCGCCGCGCCGGGGGAAGCGTCTTCCGGTACCCTCGCCTGCCCGTTGGCGACTTCATCGTGCGACTCGGTGTATAGAACCCGCTGGAAAGCGTCGGTGTTGAAACGCCTGCCGATGGCTTCCGCCAGCCTGCCCATGTCGCGCGCCATGTCATCCGGCTGCAACAGGGCGTCGCGCAGGGTGTGGACGAAAAAGGCGTCCCATTGCGCGTTATAGCCACCGCCGTTGTCGTGGACGGATTTGGTCAGCCACTCGCTGTCCTGCATGTCTTCGGCAATGGTGATGAAACGCGGGTTGAATTCGTGCACGGCGCTGTTGACCGCCTGCATCAGGCTCCAGCCATCGGACAGTTCGTTGCCGGGGTCGCCATCCACGCCGTTGACGGTGCGGATGAACACCGACATGTCAAATCGCAGCCCGTCGACGCGGAAATCGCGCGCCCACATCAGTGCATTGTCGATGATGAACTGGCGCACTTCCGGGCGGCCATAATCCGGTCGGGTATCGCCCCACGGCGTGGTGGAACGCCAGTCGTTGTAGAAATAAATGCCACCCTTGCCGTTTTCCTGCCAGCCGTCGAACTGCCACAGGTCAAGGTCGCTAGGGCCGAAATGGTTGTATACCACGTCGAGGATTACGGCGATGCCACGTTCATGGGCGGCTTCAACGAAATCGTAGAAATCCTGCGCAGTGCCGTAATCGCTTTCCACCGCGAACAGGCAGGCCGGGTTGTAACCCCAGGAAACGCCGCCGGGGAATTCGTGAATAGGCATAACCTCAATCGCATTGATGCCCAGTTCCTTCAGCTCATCCAGATACGGCAAGGTGCTTTTGAAGGTGGCGGGGCCATCACCTTCGGCATGACCACTGCCGAAGGTGCCGATGTGCAGTTCGTAAATCACCAGTTCATTGAGGTTGGGAGCCTGAAACTCACAGTTGCCACCTTCCGGCGCTTGTGGCGGGCGCTCAATGACCGCATTGCCGGAAGAGTGCAGCACTTTGCGGGCGTAAGGGTCTTGCCGTCGCAAATCCTGCCCCTGGTTGAGGATACGGTACTGGTATTCATCGCCCTCCTTGGCCTCAGGAATAACCACTGACCAGCTACCGGCATTATTGCGTTCCAACGGGTGGCTTTCCTCATTCCAGTCGTTGAAATCACCCAGCAAATAAACGGCCTTAGCATTGGGAGCCCACACCGAAAACCGGTAGCCCCCTTCATGATCCAGATCGACACCAAATGCGGTTTGCATGACACATTACTCCTTGTGAGTGCTGGCATTGTGTGGATGCCGTGGGTTAAACAGATTCTTCCATTCCTCTTCATCCAGATTGGATAGTGACCGTTCCGTCAGCAGTTGGGCGGAGCGGCTTAGCAAATTGATGCTTTGCAACAGGTTATAAGCGATTGCACCAAATAGCTTTTGCGTACCGGAATGGTCAATCTGCGCGGCAAAATTGATGGCGGCATCATTGCCAACAACCTGTATACAAGCCATAGCGGCAGACTCCGGTTCTGGCTTTTTGTCCTGTTGCAGTTTTTGTATGCCCTGACAGATGTGTATCAGGCTTAAAGCCAAGATTCTTAGCTGGCCACTGATGACAACAGCTTTATCCTGTAGCGGTATTCCCGCTTGCGGGTGGCTTTGGATGCAGAATTTAAGACTGGTCTGGTTATTGATATAGGCAGGTAGATGCTGTGCAAACTCAGGGTCAGCTTGCGCATAATCTCCCATGGGCAGTTCTGTCAGTGCCTGTGAGACCAAGTGAATTTGTTCGGTAGCCAGCCGTATTTGCGTTGCCCAGTGACTAAATGGGTAGACAGTTGGCATCGAAGTATCTGGTAGCGTGGCAAGGTGGGAAGCATGTTCAGCCAGTATCCCGATGGCTTCCGCCAATGCTTGCAGGGCTGGCAGCAATTGTTCGTGAATATCCAGTAACAAAGCCATTTGCAGGCTGGCAGGGATTAAATTGCCAATATGTTGCCCATGGCTGACATGGAGGTGGGCGTTCACCGGCAGATTGCAATCGGCTTGCGCGTGCTGGGTAATGACATCGCTGACCTTGTTGCCGATAGTTGCCTCGTCCCCCACCTGAAAAATATCCAGCCCGAATTCAGCGTCATGTATTCCCCGCGCTACTTCCAATGCCGCCCGCTGGATAGCTTGGGTACGTTCAGCATCCAGCCTGGCCAAGTTATGGTTGGCTGCGGCGCAGGCGAAGTTCAGCAACCCCAATGCGCGCAGAAAACTGCGAGGTATCTCCAGACCACTCAGCAGGGATGGGTTGGTTGGCATGGCGTAAGCAGCTGCGCCAAACGGATTGGCTTCTGCGGGTGTGCTGCCTTCAAGGTGGGCTGACTTGCTCATTGCTGGTGATTTTCTGTATCAGAGCGGTGAATGGTTGTAATCCCACATGACGGATTCATTGTTCGCAGCGGCGCTTTCGAGCAGCTGGATCAATGGATAGGCGCGGGTAGGCAAGTCCACTGCATCATCCTCTTCACCATTGGAACCGTCCTCGGTAACCGCCGCGCTTTCTGTACCCAGGTGGCTTTGCAGGCTGGTGAGAGCAGAGCCGATGTCTTCTCCGCGAATCGCGCTGGGAATGACACCGCTTTGATCCATCATGCGCAGCATCGCTTCGGCATCCTTTTCAAACATCGTGACAGTGGAGCCTGTCTTGCTTTCAAACCGGATCATCATGATTTTCTCCTTGTCTTTCCGTTAAGTGCTTACCCCTGATCACGGTAGGCACAGCTTCCTTTCAGCCCTTCGGGCACATTGTCAGGGCAACTTCCGCATTGCTCGTTGCCCGGCACGGCAAAATCAATCTTGCGTGGGTAGGGCAGGTCGAGGTTTTCCATGATCGTGACGAATTCCTCCTTGCTTTTGCCGCCGCCCAGACGGGGGTTGCGGGCTTTTTCCTGGGCAACAGTGGTGACAAAACGGGATTCGTAATCGTGTGCCGGGTAAATCAGGGTTTCATCCGGCAGGGAAAAGATTTTGTTGTGGATGCTGTTGTATAGCGTGGCGGCATCACCTGATTGGAAGTCGGTACGCCCGCAGGCTTCGATCAACAAAGCGTCACCGGTAAAAATCATTTTCTGCACCGGCGTGTCGATCAGATAAGAATGGTGATGGTCGGTATGGCCGGGCGTGAACAGCGGATGCAGCTCAATACTGCCGACGCGGAAGGGTTCACCCTCCCTGATGCCAATATCAATGCAGGATGCCTGCACCATGGCGGGGTAGGCAATCTTGCATTGTGTGCGGTTTTGCAATCTGCGCGCGCCAGTCAGGTGGTCGGCATGGACATGCGTTTCCAGGGTGGCGGTCAGGGTCAGCCCCATGTCCCTGAGCACCTGCAAATCGCGCTCCACGGTTTCCATGACCGGATCAAGCAGGATGGCTTCGCCAGTGTTTGGGTCGGCAATCAGGTAGGTGTAGGTAGAGGAATCTGCCTCGAACAATTGCCTGAAAATCATTGACATGGTTTTTCTCCTTTTGCTTCAGCCTGTGCACTGGGCTGCTGATAGGCTTTAAATGACCGTGCCGAAACCGTCGTCCACGTTGTGGGTCAATTCCGGCAAACCGGCCAGTTCATGGATGCGGGTGATTACACCGACTTCGCTGCCGCCCACGCCGACGCTGCTGCCCTGGTCAAACAGTTTGTACAGGTATTTGCTACCGCCCTGTTCTTCGTAGGTTTTGTTCAGGAAGCGCATGTGCGGGGCGGCAGCATGGCAGTCCTTCTGCTGACAGGTTTCCTTGTAATGTTTAACCAAAGTCAGGATCACATCCATGTGTTCAGGCGTAATGTTAAAGCCGGTTTTTTCATAGGGCAATCGCATTAAAAACATCTTGTTTTACAATGGTCTAAATTTTAATCTTGGTAGCCCCCAGTCTGCCGGTGACAATTTTTAGCAGATAATCTTCATCCCACCCGGCATTGAGGCGTTTGTTTTTCACACCGACCTTGATGGTTTTGTCAGTTTTAACCAGATTGAGGGCAATGTGGCGGACGACAGCCATGTTGGCGTCGCTGTTGCCGGAACGCATCCGCTGGTCATCTTCGCGGAAAGCGTAATCCAGCACCCAGTGCAGGTTGTTTTCAATGCCCCAGTGTGCCCGCACGACCTGTCCCAGCCGCTCCGGGTTGGAGGCATCCATGCTGCTGATGAAGTAACGGGTTTCTTCAGTGGTCTTATCCTTGCATTCACGGATGGCAGTGACAGCGATAATGCTGGTCAGTTTTGTCCAATGGGGATGGTCTTTCTTCAACCAGCCAATGTTGGAGGTAGCCCGCACGATGCGGGTTTCAATCCGTCCATGCCCGCCGTCATAACGGGTATGGCCAATGGGTGGGCAGGTGTTGGCCGATTCAAAAAATAGCTTCACGTCCTGATGGAGCGTGCCCTGGTTGCCTTTCAGGCTGAGCAGGTAATCGGCTTGCTGGTCGATGATCTGCCTGGCAATGGCCGTTTGGCAACCCATCGCATCCAACGTCACTACCGCTCCTGTCATGTTCAGTTGCATCAATAGTTTAGGGATGGCAGTGATTTCGTTGGATTTATCATCCACCCGCTGTTGTCCCAGCACCAATTGATTCCGGGTCGCCCAGGCACTGACCATGTAGATGGCCGCTTTGTCCGAAGCACTGTCCAGGCTGCGGCGCAGGCATTTGCCATCAATCGCGATGATTTCGCCATCACTGAGGTCGGACAGGTCAGCCACCCAGCGGCTGAAACATTCACTGAACTGCTGTGTGTCGATCAGGCCAAAAACCCGGCCAAAGGTATCGTGTGACGGGATGCCGTGTTGCAACCCCAACACCTCCGTGAACCATTTTCGTTTGGATTTGCCGAACAGCTCAATGGAAGCCCAGTCATCCGCCCCGCAAATCACTGCGCACAGGGTAATGAAGAAGATGTCACTGAGTTTGTGCCGCTTACGGCGGTTCAGACGTGGGTCAGGGATGGAGGCAAAATGGTCAACAATAGCGGCGGTTGGGTGGAGTTTCATGGGCTACCAAAATACCCGCAGCTAACCCTCGGCACAGCAGTTTGTCAATAGCGTTTTAATGCGATTACCCTGGGTTTTTTCAGCTGTTGCCTTGACGCGGCTTTCAATATCGCTCGGGAGTAAGTCTTTGACGGCATCATAAATTTGTACTTCACCGTCCAGTTCCATGTTGTCCATTTGTCACCTCATTGTGTCTGCGGGTTGAAAATTGGGTTTACCAGTCCTTGTCACGCTGTTCGGTCATGACATCCTCGTAGGCATCCGCCAGCGAGTTTTTTTGGTCATCCGTCAGCACTTTGCCTGCCATCTGGAAGACTTCATGTTCTTCTTCTTTCAGGTGGTGATAGACGCGGTGGTGCAGGTTTTTGGCTTCGGCCAGCCAGCCGGGGGAGCTATATTCAGTGCCTTCCAGCTTTTCGAGCATTTCGTCGATTTCATGATGTTCGGCCACGCTGTGGCGGGATTTTTCCTGCGTAAGATCATCTTTCATCAATGGAATGTAGAAACAGCGCTCTTCCGCTACGGCGTGAGCCTTCAGTTCGGTTTTGAGCATGGCGAATAAACGGTCACGCTCATCAGACTCACCATGGGTTTCAATCAAGGCATCGGCCAATTCGCGTTGAGTGTCGTGGTCTGCGCGTAATGCTTCGAATATGTTCATGTTTAAACTCCTTGTTAATGGCTGATAGCGGCCAACAACGCTGACAGCAGGGCAATAACTGCCCAGACGATAAGCACCAGGGCAGCGATGACCAGGGCAACGACGGCAATCACCGTCACGGCGCTACGCCTTTTGATGGTTTGCGGGTTGTCGAGATAGTTGTGCATCAACTGCACGTTGCGCTGGTTGGCTTTGAAGATGAAATCGAACAGGTCGCCAATGACGGGAATGACGCCCAGCACGCTTTCCAACGCGATATTCAGCACCATGCGGGCAATCACCAGTGGCGGCACACCCATGCGTACCGCCTGTAGCAGGATGTAGCTGGAAAGCGCTCCGGCGGTCAGGTCGCCAATACCCGGAATCAGGCCGATCAGGCCATCCAGACCAATACGCCAGTTGGTTCCGGGTACACAGATGGAGCTGTCCAGCAACCAGGCAAGGTGATCGAGTTTTTTCATGTTGGGCTGTTGCATGTCTTATTCCTTTGGAGCCTGTGGCGTCAGCAGGTTGGTGGAGTCACTTTGGGATTGCTCCTGGCGCACTTTGTCTTCAATGGTATGGTCGGCACTGACATCCTGTACTTCACGGCGATCTTCCGCGGAAGCCACCTGCGGCGTTTCGGTCGGAGCAGTTTCCGTCTGCTGGTTGATGCGCAGGTTGTAAATGGGTTCGGGCATGACGATGCCAGCCCGATCGAACGCCTGCTTGACGCCACGGATGGCTTCGCTACGCACTTTGCCAAAATTGTGCTGGCGCTGGTCAACCCAGCCGAAAATGCGCAGTTGTACGTTGGAATCACCCAATGCCTCAATCAGCACCAGCGGTTTGGGTTCTTCCAGTACGCCGGGCATGGATTGCAGGGTTTCCATCGCCAGTGTTTGCGCCGCCAGCAGGTTTTGCCCGGTATCCACGCCGACATCGAACTGGAAACGCCGCTCCGGGTTGCGGGTGAAATTGGTGATGATGGCCTTGAAAACCGTGGCGTTAGGGATGCGGATATGGTTGCCGTCTGGCGAAATCAGGATGGTGGCGCGTGAATTGAGGCTGGCCACATTACCCTCGAAACTATCAATTTTGACCAGATCGTTGACTTCAAACGGATTGCGTACACTCAGCAAAATGCTGGCAATGTAATTTTCCACCGTATCCCGCACCGCAAAACCGACTGCCAGACCAACAATCCCGGCAGCACCCAGAATCGTGCCCAGCAAAGCAGTGGCGTCCAACAGGTTCAGCGCCAGCACCAAACCCAGCATGATGAACAGCAGATGCGTGATTTGCCCCAGCAGGTTAGCGATGAAATAGTTGGGGCTGATGCGGCGGAACAGGCTTTGCCGACGGGAAATCCAGCCGCCCAGCAGCCAGAACAGCAGGAATACCAGCAACGCCAGTAGCAACAACGGTAGGGCAGCGATCGTCTGTTGCCCCATCACCAGCAGCTTGTTCCCGGTATTTTGCAGGCGTTTGCCAAGGCTGCGGTTGATGCTCAGGTTGTTTTCGACTTCCACCACGCCTTCCACTTGGCGGGCAAACTGCAAGGCTTTGCTTTCGGTCGCGCTGGAATCCACTTCGCCATCCAAAGTGACGACGCCATTATTGACGCTAATGCTGACGGTTTTGAGGGCGTCCAGCTCGCTGAAAATGCTTTGCAGGCGCTGGCGGATTTTCTTGTCACTTTGCGTCGAAGCGCCGGTTGAGATTACTTTGTCAGTGCTGGCGGCGGTGTCTGCCGTCTTGCCTGTCAACAGATTGGTCAATTCATCCGCATGTGCGCTGGTATTCAATACAGGCAGGCACAGTAGGCAGGTGATCAGTAACAAGCGTATGTGTTTCATGCTGCCCCCATACTTTGATCCCACACGATCTTGCCGATCATCAGCAAGGGAACCGCCATGAACACGCCCGCCATGCCCCACAACCAGCCC
The DNA here is from genome assembly GCF_000260135.1 of Thiothrix nivea DSM 5205. Taxonomy (NCBI): domain Bacteria; kingdom Pseudomonadati; phylum Pseudomonadota; class Gammaproteobacteria; order Thiotrichales; family Thiotrichaceae; genus Thiothrix; species Thiothrix nivea. Next base: position 3,994,133 of record NZ_JH651384.1, read on the forward strand.
CAGATCAGCACTGACAGGAATATCAGTATCGGGTTGATGGTAAACATCTTGCCCACGAACAGTGGCTGCACGAACTGGCCTTCGAGCATATTGACACCCATCAGTGCCAGTGGGGGCAGGAAAATCCGCGCGGGTGTATCGAATGTCAGCAATGCCACCAATGCCACAATGCCGAGATTAATGGCGGGGCCAAGGTAGGGAATGAAATTGAGGATCATGGCGGATGCGCCCCAAACCAAGGGATTAGGCATATCTACTGCCCACATGACCAATGCGGTCAAAATACCCAGGCTGAGATTAATGGCGGTCAGTAATAACAGGTAACTGCTGATTTGGGCACGGGCATCACGGGCGATGCCAATGACGGCTGCCCGGTCGCTGCGTTTGTTCCACAGGCTGCTGATGCCGTGCGCCAGCGAGTCACCAAACGCCAGCAGGAAAAACAGCAGTACCGCGAATGACAACACCCCCAGCAAGAACGACTGGGTGCTATCCAGCAGTGAATAGAGCATGTTCGGGCCTTTGATGACCACTTGCGGGGGTTGTTTGTCTGGCGCGGTGATGGCGGCGATTTCTTCAAATTTCTGGGTGGTTTCCTGCACGTTTTCGATCGAATCCTTGAAGAGGGAAACCTTTTTCTCAATCTGGCGGATTTCGGTTGGCAGCCGGTCAAGCCACATACTGGCCGGTTCCGCCAACAAGTTGAAAGCAATGATGATGACAAGGGAAAAGATGCCCAGGATCAGGGCGCTGCCCAAGGTACGCGGAATATGCAATTTTTGCAGCAGGCGCACGGCAGGGGTCAGGATAAAAGACGCCAATACCGCCAGAAACACAGGGACAAAAATGGCTTTGGCGAAATACAGTACCGCCAGCAGACTGATGATGAACAGTCCCCACAAGGGTATGGACAGGTTTTTCAGGCTGCTGGTTTGCATAAAAGTCCTTGTTTAGAGCCTTTTCAAAAGATGTACCGCTAGCGTCAGTAAGCCAGGCGGCAGATGGTTTTCTCCCAGCCGTTTCCACAACAATCCGGCCAGGAATGCCGCGCCCGCAGCCTCCAGCGGATGCCGTTTGACGGGGGCGAGGTAATCAATACGCCCGGAAGCTGCCCGCAGGCGTTGTTTGGCTTCCGCTACGGTTGGCGGCGTGTGTAGAGGGCGATCCATAAAGCAGCTCCTGCCAGTAGCAGGCACGCCACCCCGAGGGCAAACAGGGTTTGGGGCGGCGTCCAGTAAATGATGAGAAACTGGTAAAGCGCCAGCATGAATAGCGCGCTGGCCAGCATCATCAGCCCCGCCGCCATCAGCATCAGCAGGACAACCCCGAAGGTTTGCACCAGCTTTTGCTGTAACAGCCTGCCTTCGGCTTCCGCCAGGTCACACAGGCTAATGACGGTATCGGTCAGCGCTTTCATGGGCTGAGCCTACTTGTCAGCAGGGCCTAGCAACCGGGACAGCAGGTAACCTGCGCCAAACGCCACCAGCAGGCTGGCGACCGGATTGCGGCGGATTTGGTCACCCACTTCGTTCAACCCGGCGTTGCCTACGTCCAGGGCATCCTGAAGTTTTGCGCTGGCCTGTTCCTGGTAGTGGCTGGCTTCGGCTTCCAGTTTGTCGGCCAGCCGTGCGGACGTTGCCTTGCCTTTGCTTTGCAATTCGCCCAGCACTTCACTGACCTGTTTGCGTAGCGCGTCGAATTCGGCGCGCAGATCCAGTTCGGATTCGGTAGTTTTTGCAGTTGCCATAACGGTTCTCCTGTTTATCCGCGTTTCGGCCCCATCAGGAACCAGAGCAGCAGACCCAGTATTGGCAAGACCAGAATCAGCACCACCCACAGGACTTTCGCCCCGGTGCCAGCGCCGCTCTGAATGACTTTGATGATCGCCCACACATCAATGATCAGGACGATAAGGCCAAGCAGGCCACCAACTTCGATACCCATAAGGCTTCCTTTCGGTTATGACCGGTGTATGTAGTTTTCGGTACGTTCTTTCTGATCGCGCTTGATACGTTCAGCCTCATCGGCACTGACTTCGGCGCTTACTTCACCCTCAGCAGTGGCAATGTCATATTGACCCGCATCGGAAAGCGTGGATTTACCGCCATCAACGTTATTGCCAGCATCGGTATTTTCAGCGGCGAACTCGTGCTGCGCGTCCTGGAAACGGCGGGAGGCTTCGTAGTTGCCTTCGCCCTGAAGAGCGGTTTCCAGCTCCATGCCGTCAGCATCCAGATGCAGGCCGGTGACCATTTGTTCAGCTTCTTCCGTGCTGATGTCGTAACGTTCCTGTAACTTGCCGACCAGGGTTTCGATCCTGCCAGCGACTTCCAGCATGTCGTCGTCGGTTAGTTTGCCGAATTTTTCACGTACCTTGCCTTTAACCTGATGCCAGTTGGCTTCGATGTAATTACTCATGTCCATGATGTTTCTCCTTTCTTTTCAGATTACAAATTCATGTCGTCAGCCATTTTTTGGGCTTCTTCGCGGGTGATGCCGTAGCGTTCCTGCAACTTGCCGACCAATACCTCGGCTTTGCCTTCGATTTCGGTCATGTCGTCGTCGGTCAGCTTGCCGAACTGCTCCTTGATCTTGCCTTTGAGCTGAGTCCAGTTACCTGCGATTTGATCCATGTTCATGGTGATACTCCTTGTCTTGCGGTTGGTTGAGGATCGACTGCCCCGAACCCTGCGTAGGCGATGCCAGTCAGCAATGCCATGTCGCGGTTCCAGGTGGTCAAATCCCGTTTGGAAAAATCCTGTAATTGTGTGTGCCCGCAGGCACGCGCCATCACCTGCATCAGGTGGGTGCTGGTGCGGAAAAAGTTGTTCAGTTTCGCGGCACTCTTTTCTACCAGCAGGCGGCGGCGGAAATGGATGTCCTGGGTGGCGATGCCGACCGGGCACTTGTTGGTGTGGCAGGCACGCATCCCTAGGCAACCGATTGCTTGTAAAGCGGCATTACCCAGCGCGATGGCGTCAGCGCCTAGTGCCAGTGCCTTGAGGAAATCGGGCGGCGTGCGCAAACCGCCGGTTACAACCAGGCTGACGGGGCGGTTGGCGTATTCGTCCAGATAACGCCGGGCGCGTGCCAGTGCCGGAATGGTCGGCACGGAAATGTGGTCGCGGAACAGCAGGGCGGATGCACCTGTGCCGCCGCCGCGCCCATCCAGAATGATGTAATCGACGCCGATTTTCAGGGCAGCTTCGATGTCTTCCTCGATATGCTGGGCAGATATTTTGACGCCGATGGGGATGCCGCTGGTGGCTTCACGCACTTCCTCGGCAAAGCGGCGGTAGTCATCCAGCGTTTCCAGATAGGGGATGCGCGCGGGTGAATACACGGCTTCGCCTTCTGCAATGCCACGGATTTCCGCGATCCGTGCAGTGACCTTTGCGCCGGGCAGCAAGCCACCCGTACCGGTTTTGGTTGCCTGCCCCAGCTTGAAATGGAATGCCTGACAGCGTTTCAACTTGTCCATGTTGAAACCGAAGCGGCCAGAAGCGTATTCGTAGAAATAGCGCGAATTGGCTTGCTGCTCTTCCGGCAACATGCCGCCTTCGCCGGAGCAGATACCGGTTCCGGCCATTTCCGCGCCTATCGCCAGCGCCAGTTTGGCTTCCTGGGAAAGCGCGCCGAAACTCATGTCGGTAACAAATAGGGGAATGTCCAGTGCCAACGGTTGTTGCGCCTGCTGGCCGATAACGGTTTGCGTACCAACTTCCGCATCGTCTTCCAGTGGGAACCGGTGCAGTTGGGCAGTCAGGAACTGGATGTCATCCCAGTGTGGCAATTTTTGTACAGGAACGCCCATCGAGGCGACTTCACCGTGATCATGTTTGTCGGGCTTATTCGTTTGTGCAAGCTGCTGAATGGCTTGTACGTGTGTTTCTTCTTCACCACCGTGAAAGTCTTGATATAAACCTTGATAATCGTCTCGCTTATAAGGTTGCGGATTTTGTTTTTCCCATTTGGTAATTTCCCTTTCATCCACCCAAACCTTATTATCTTCAATCCATGACCTAAATTTATGTAAAGACTCTTTGTTATTATATTCGCTGACGCCGCCTTTATAACGATAGTCCCAGCCATGTAAACTGCAAATTAGGTTGTCGCCATCAATATAACCGTCGGCCAATAATGCGCCACGGTGTTGGCAACGGCCATATAAGACAGAAGCTTTTTGTTCATCCGGCCAGCGAATAACCACCAGATCGACATTACCGACCAAAGCATAGGCGGGTTTTCCTGGTTCCAATGTATTCCAGTTGGCGATAGCAATTTCAGACATGGCTGATACCTGTAATAAAAAAGGAGGGTCGCCCGATCTTGATAGCGAGTGTGTCATGGGGCTGGGCGACCCTCAGTAGCTCTAACAGGACTTACTTGTTAAACATTCAGTAGATGTTGGGGAGTCATGGGGTTAGAGAAGAAATCATTGTTTCAATTCCTGCTTGGCTTCCTGCTGCTCCTCACGTGCCTTACCGGCGACGCTTTCTGCTGTGTCGGCGACGGCATCAGCAGTAGCGGCTTTGGCCTTGCTGGCGGAATCAGCCACGGCATCAGCGGCTTGGCCGACTGCCTCCTTGGTTTCCTGGGCGGCGTCCTGTGCCATGGCTTTGGCATCCTGCGCGGCGTCTTTCACATCTTCCTTGATGTTAGCCAGGCCAGCGGCAGCGGAATTGGCAGCGGCTGAAGCAGCATTACCGGCAGCGGCAGCCGTTGAGGAAATGGCTTCGCCTGCTGAATCTACAGCATTACCCGCAGCATCTTTGGCTTGTTCCATTTGTTGGGAAGCTTGGTTGCTTTGTATTTCAGCCGCTCTATCAGCCGAAATTTCAGCTTGCTGGGCGGCGCGATCCGCCTCATTGGTGCTGGCAGAAGGTTTTGGTTCCTGTTTATCACCGCTACAGGCGACTAAAGCTGCGGATGTCAGAAAAACCAGAGTTGCGCTCTTGATATTCATAATCATAATCCTTTTAATTACTATTTTTAATTAAGGTGTCGCTCTTTAAATCAAGGGACGCGGCGTCCGGTAATAAAAAAGATGATGGATAATACCAATCCAACAACAAACAGAATCCAGGCTATATTAACAGCAGTTCCAGCAATGCCGGAAAAACCCAATACCGCAGCAATCAGTGCGATAATTAAAAATGTGACAGACCAGTTAATCATGATATTTTCTCCTTGCAATCAGTTGTTGAATGACACTCTAATCCAACGGATGCATAGAAATCAAATACAGTACAATATATGTATATATATATTTAAAATACTTTAAAAATTCATGTGAAAAGTTGTACATATGGTTACAAATGTATCGTAAGTGCCACACTTCCCGTGAAAATGTGGCAAATTGCGGCAATATTTTGTACTAATTTTTTGGCTATTGGGGGAACCAGGAGGTGTCAATCTCAAAATAACGGTCGCGGAAGCCGATCATTTCCTTGAGCTTGTCAATTTCGTGCAGGATGACTTCCCTATGTTGGCAGGTGCAATAGCCTTCAAACGCCAGTTGGGTCATGGCGTTGCTGACCGAGACATTGGTCAGGCCGATGGCATCGCCAATCACGTCCTGGGTGAGCGGCATTTCAAACCTCCCCAGCACGCCGTCGGGGGAGTGGATACGCAGGCGGGCGTGCATTTCCAGCAGAAAATGGGCGACCTTGTGCGGCGCGGACGACCTGCCCATGATCTTGATGCGGTCATGTAACACCACTTGCTTAAGGACGCCGAGGCTGAACAACAGCGCGGTCAATCGGGGGGAGTTGATGAAAATGTCATCTAGTTTACTTTTGGGGAAAGGGCATAAGACCGTTTTGGTGACGGTCATCATTTCACCATCGGCAGCCTTCATCGCCACATCCGTCAGGCCCACGATGTCGCCTGGGTAATGGATGCGTATAACCCGGCGGCGTTTTTCCTCCAGCTCCTCGAAGCGGTATACCCAGCCGGATTTTACCACAAACAGGTGGGTGGGGTCGTCGCTGAAGCGCAGTCGGGTGCGGGGGCGGTAGGTGACTTCATCCGTTTCCAGTTCGCGCAGCAACTGCTCGTCCTGGGAGGTGAGGGGGATGTAGTGGCGCATCCGCTCGATCAGGCAACTGGTGGGTTGTCTTTCCTGTTGGCTCATACACACTCCTGAAGGTCATTGTTTTGCGGTTATATATAGCGAAATATTTACAGTGATGCCAAAGATTTAAAATTTTTTAAAAACAAGCCACTTAAGGGTAAATTTTGTCCGGGTTATTTGGGGCTATGCGGTATCCAGCCTACACTTGAAAACCAACCCCACAAGCTTGGAGATTTCATTGAAAACCCGCATTTTGCACCTGCTTGAGCTGCTGACTGTCAATTTCTGGATGATTCCGCTGCTGTTTCTGCTGATGGCGGCAGTGCTGGCGTTTGCGAACATCTATCTCGACCGCGCCTTGTTTTCCGGTTGGGGCGCAGCGTTGCCATTCCCGTTCTATTTCAAGGATGCGGATAACTTCCGGTCGCTGCTCAGCCTGACCGCAAGCTCGATGCTGAGCGTGACCGGGGTGGCGTTTTCCATCACCATTGCTTCCCTGACGCTGGCCTCGCAGCAGTTCGGCCCGCGCCTGCTGCGCAATTTCATGAAAACCCAGTTCAACCAGGTGGTGATGGGCTTTTTCATCGGCACTTTCCTGTATTGCGTGTTGCTGCTGCAATTCAGCAGCAGGCTGGAGGAAACCGACCTGACGCCGGTGATTTCGCTGGCCACGCTGTTGGTGCTGATCATTACCGACCTGTTGCTGCTGGTGTTTTTCTTTCATCACACCGCCATGTCGATCCAGGCCAACACCATCATCAGCGAAGTGCACAAAGAGCTGTCGGAACGGCTGGAAACCCTATTTCCGCAACTGGCCGATAACAGCGAAACAATCCCCGCCGCTGCGTTGCAGGCAGAGGATCAGGAACGTTTTGAACGGGAAGGCCATGCCGTGCAGGCGCAGCATTCCGGCTATTTGCAGGCAATTGATGTGACCGGGCTGCAACATTACATCACGGAACATGATATGGCGTTGAAACTGGTGTTTCGTCCCGGTGATTTTCTGATGCAGGGCAGTTGCCTTGGCTGGTGTCTGGGGCAGGGCGCTGAGGATGAAGACGCCCGCTCAACCATCAACCGCTACCTGATTGTCGGCGACACCCGTACCGCCGAGCAGGATGCCGAATTTGCCGTGCGCCAACTGGTGGAAATCGCGGTGCGGGCAATGTCGCCGGGCATCAATGACCCGTTTACCGCCATCACCTGTATCGACCGGTTGGGCAACGCGCTGGCTTTCCTGCTGAACCGGCAGTTTCCGGCAGAACAACATTTCGATGAAAACGCCCGTTTACGCCTGCAACTCAAGCCTTTCACGTTTGCAGGCATTCTGGGGGCGGCCTTCAACCAGATTCGCCAGAACACCGCTTTCCACGTCGCCGTCATCATCAGCCTGCTGGAAACCCTGCAAGGGCTGGCGGCGCAGGCGCGGACGCCGGAGCAGCGGCAAGCCATCCGGGAGCAAGCCGATGCCATCCATGTCGCCTGTCAGGATGAGGTCAAGGCGCACGCGGATCTGGAAGACATCAAGCTGCGTTACCAGGCGGTTTTGCATGTTCTGGAGTAGTTGTCGGGGTTACACCGTAAAAAAGCAGGACTGGCTCCGATTATGGAAACCAGCCCTGCCCCATGCATTTAGGGGTGGATGATGCTTAGTCAGCCGTGCGGCTACGCAGGTATTCGGTTAATGCTTCACGTCCAAGGCTGCCATCACCACCACCGAGGTATGGCCCCAGTTGTGGTTCAGCCATTGCGCTCAGCCCAGGGAAATAGAAGGGGTGTGGGGCGTCAGCGCCACGTGCCGGGTCAAGCAGTTTACCCAGACCTTCCGCTGCATCCTTGCCTGCCACGGAACCGTCGTGCAGGAATTCATCCTTGGCATCCAGCCCCAGTAGCAGGGGTTTTGCATAGCCCGGTTTGTTTCCCGGTGCATCCTTGGGTTCGCCACGGATACTGGCGTCCAGCACCACCACTGACAAATCGTAATCCGTAGCCGGGCCAGCCAGGGTCTTCTGGATGTTGGTGATGCCTTTGTCAGAACGGTCTAGCAGCGTCAACAGGTTGTTGCTGTAGGGCCGGTACAGTTGCTCCATGGGGCGGACGAAGTTTTCCACCGGTTTATCAGGAGCGGTATGGCAAGCGATACAGTTTGCGCCACCGGCAGTACGCGGCAGCATAAAGATTTGTTCGCCCAATGCCACTTTTTCCGGATTAAGGCCGTCAGGCGCAGCCGGTGACTTCAATTGGTCGGTGTAAGCGTGCAATGCCTGCAATTTTGTGTCATCGACGCGCCGACCTACCGGGCCGGTGGGTGAACCGACAGCAATACCGGTCGTGCTGGCCTGCACAAAGGGCGTGATGTTGTCGGAGCTGATGGCATCCGGAATGACATTGGTCGCCCGCAAGACGCTTTCATAACGGTTGGCGATTTCATCCCCCACCGGCCCGGCCAGGAAGTTCAGGAAACCCCGGCCTTCCGTGGTCAGCAGGCTGGTCGGGTCAAGCGCCACGGTATAGACCAGGTTATTGAAATCATCCAGCTTTTCAAACGCGCCGCTGCCGCCCCATGGCGCTGACAGATCGGTGCGGAAGAAGGGTGGGATGTAAGTGGCGTTGCCTATGCCATCCGGGGTGGCGTCAAATGAAGTGACGGGGTAATGGCGCAAGCCGTGCGTATTCGTCCCCGTCAAATAGCGGCGGGCGGCGGCAGTTTGGTCGGCAATGGAATCGGTGCTTTTGATGCCTTCAGTACTATCGTTGCGGCCCAGGGTGGCGTTGCCCAGGGCATCATAAGACAGTTGCAGGAATGGCAGGTAGGCCAGCGGATTGTCAGCAGCGGCGAAGATTGAGCCAATATCAAGGTTCTCGGCGATGACGCCATCCTTTTGTTTACCAACTGAACCCGGCCCGGCAAACCCGGCAGGCACGATGGAATTGTCGGTCGCCGCATGGCACAGGGAACAGGAAACGCCCATGCGGTCGCCCACCAGCGGGTTGAATACGCTATCGGATTTGAAACTGGCGTCACTGCCTAAAGGTTTGCGATTGCCTTCAGCATCAAACGGCACAACCCCGATGACAGCGCCCTCATTGATCAGGGCAAGGGTAACGGCTGGGTTGCCCAATACGGTGTCCTTGGGTGGAGTACCTGCCTTGACCTGCTCAAGGGCGTCCAGTAAAGCCTTGGCGGTTCCGGGTGATAAGGCTTCGACATTGACATTCAGCCCCAGTGACAAGGCATCCAGAGGCGTCACCTGCGCTTGCGCTAACCCCTGGGGTAGACGCATGGCGTCTGTCCAGAAACGTTCGTTGCCAAATGTTTCAAAGCTGAATACGGATTTCCCCAGTTTCAGCGTGTCTTCTGTCGTGGCGGTTGGCGTCGATGTGTCTGTACTGGACGTGGCAGGGCCATCGTTGTCATTGCAACCTGCCAGCGCGGCAGCCAGCAGGATACTGACGCTGCCGATACGGGGGTAACGGGTTTGGGTTGGGCTATTCATGTTTGGCTCTCCAGTTTGTCTTGGCGCATATTGGAGGTAACTGCCTTTTCGTTGCGCAGCACCTTCCCTTTACATACGGGTCGTTACCGATAACTGGATTGCCATCCGCTCAATTTTTTTCAGATTTCACAAGGTTGAGTAACTTACACCCAATGAATAGAGGTCAGTATCTGTCTCATAGGCAGAATCAGAGCCGATATTGAACATGTGTTCCCATTCGCCACGCAGGAACAGGTTACTGTTCAACTGGTATTGCGCCCCACCGCCTAGCAGGGTGCTGGTGCCGCTTTCGGCGGACTGGGTACTGCTGGCTCCAGAAGTCTTGTTGTTTTTCTGATCCCAGGCAATTACGCCAGCCTTGCCGAATGCTTCGATCTGAGAGGTTAGCGGCACATAGCCGACCCCGGCGATGGCGGTGCCGGTGGCGCTGCTGTCCAGTTTGGCGGGGATGCCGCCAGCCGTGCCGTCCATGTTGACGCTGCCCAAGTCGTAATAGCCGAGTTCCGCGCCCAGCATGGGGTTGAAACGGATGCCACCAAACGCTTTCCAGGCCAAATCGCCTTCATCACAACTGCCCTCGAAAAACGGGTCATTGCAACTGTCGGACTGCTGGGAGCCGCCAATACTGGAACCGACATACATTTTGGGGCCGGTGCTGAAGTCGCTGCCCAGCATCATGGATTCCCCCGCCTGCGCCATGCTGGTTAGCCCCAGCAGCAGGCACAGCGCCAGTCTGTTATTCATGCCTGTATCCTGCCCTTAAAATGTGGAGAAAACCGCACCAATACTGTACATGCCTGCATCTGATTCGTAGGATGTGTCTGAAGCCGTACCAAAGACATGCTCGTATTCCCCCCGTACAGAGAGGTTGTCGCTGACTTTGTACTGCGCGCCGCCGCCTAGCAGCAAGCCCACGCCACTATTGGATGTTTCTATATTCAGGTCGGTGTCTTGTAGCACTTCACGTTTGCCGTTCTGTTTCCAGAAAGCCGCACCTGCCTTGCCCAGCAGTTCGGTGCGTGGTGCGACCGGTACGTAACCCACCCCGGCCAGGTAACTGGCGGACAGGTCACTGCTGAAATTGGCGTCAAAAATGTCGGCGCGCCCGGCTTTGCCATCGGCGGTGCTTGCGCCAAAATCAAGGTAACCAGCTTCCACGCCCAATGTAGGCAGGGAGGAAGATGGCATCACTCCGGTAGGTGTGGCCACAAGACCGTTGCCTTGGGGCGTAACCCGCGAACCGACAAATACCTTGTAGCCACCGGCTGAGTCGTCGCAGTTGCTGGAAGCATTGGCGGCGGAACATGCCCCTTCCTGGTTGGCCATGCCAGCACTTGCGCCACCGTAGAGTGAAACGTTGGAAGGAACGCCATAGCCTTCCATCCCGCCTGCATTGGCGACGTTCGCCAATAGCGCCAATCCTGCCAGTGAGCAGGAAATCATGGTTTTCATACAAGCCCCTTTTTGTATGACGCCCCGTCATGCGGAGCGCTGGTTATTTATAATGATGAAAAAGTGAAACCCAGGCTCAGCAGGTCAATGTCGCCCGCCTTGCCGTCTTTGTTGCCCACATCCTTGAAACGCTCCCATTCCGCGCGGATGCCCATGTTGTCGCCCAGATTGTAATTGCCGCCAACCCCGACCAGCACATCGGAGCCGGTTGTTTCAGTTTGGTTGGTGTTGATGGTTTGTTCGACGCTCCAACGCGCCATTCCCGCCTTGCCAAACAGCTCGATCTGCTCACTCAAGGGGATGCCTGCAACACCGGCGACCGTGAAAGCGGTTACCTGCTGGGAGATTTCCCCGCTGGTATCAAGGCCGGTTTGCTTGCCAAAATCAACGTAACCGCTTTCCAGTACAATGTTTTCATTCATGCGCACACCTGCGAAGGCTTTCCAGCTTTTGCCATCATTGCCGCAGTCGGCCAGACCGTCGCAGAATTCATCGGTTGTGGCAGAGCCTAGGCTTGCGCCCAGATAGTTGCGGGGAGGTTCATTTTTGGATGCGCCAATCGGCGACATGGGTCTGAGTTTACTGAAAACGGAGTCAGCGACGGCGGAGCCTGTCAGTATCAGCAACAGGCATCCTCCCAGACAAGCTGTTTTGGATACGGTCATGTTAGCAGCCCCTTTTATTATTCTAATGTTGGCTTGTATGGCCACTGTAAAGGAGGGGAGGGCGTTCTGCCAGTATTAGCCGATAATCGGGATATTGATACCGAAACAGCCCTTCCACCGCATCAGGAAGAAGGGCTGGCTGGATTAGCGCAAGGATGCTTTCAGGGCAGCGGCGCGTTGCGGGAAATTCATTTCCAGCACCCGCAGGTTATCGGCGGCCAGATCGGGCTTGCCAAGGTTGTGGGCTGCCTTGACCTTGATTTCCAGCGCGTCAATGATGGCGGGGGAGCCTTCATAATGTTTGATGGCGTATTCCGCGCGGTTGAAGGCGGCCAGCCACGCCCCGCGCACCATGTAATATTTCGCCACGTTCACTTCCGACTCGGCCAGACTGTTACGCAGGTGCTGGATGCGTTCTCGGGAATCCGCTGCGTATTTGCTGTTGGGGTAACGGGTGATGACGTGGGAGAAATCCTGGAAAGATTCCTTTTTCTTCACGGTATCCAGATCGGCAATGCTGCGTGGGAACAGTTTGTCGACAATGCTGTGGCCACGGTTGAAGTTGACCAAGCCGCGCAGGTAGTACGCATAATCAGCATCTTCGCTGGTTGGGTTCATGCGCAGGAAACGGTCGATAGCGTCCAGCGCGGAATCCGGCTCATCATACTTGTAGTAAGCGTAAGCGGTTTCCAGCTGCGCCTGTTGGGCAAAACGGCCAAGCGGGTAGCGGGCTTCGAGGGATTCGTACAAGCCAATGGCGCGTTCGTAATCACCGGCGCCCATTGCCTCCCGTGCCGTGGTGTAAATCTTGTTGGCTGACCAGCCCTCGGTCATGTCCTTTTCAGTCTGGGAGAAAATGGAACAACCGCTGAAACTGGCGGAAACCGCGATTACACCTGCCAGATACAGGCTGGCGCGGAGTCTTTTTGTATTTATCGGCATTTGCTTAACAACACATGATGATAGAATGAGGTGCAAGTATAGCGTATTCAACCGGATTAAGAATGCCCCCGAACCAACAGATCCTCCACACCGTACCTTTCGACATGGAAGGGCAGCGCCTCGATCAGATTGTCGCCAGTTTGTGCCCCGAGTATTCCCGCAGCCAGATCCAGAAATGGATCAAGGCGGGCAATGTCCGTGTCGATGATAAAATCCTCAAACCCAAGGAGCGCTTAACCGGCGGTGAGCAAATCACGCTGAATGCCGAGCTGGAAGTGCAAACCGAATTCGAGCCGGAAGACATCCCGCTCGGTATTGTGTACGAAGACGACGCCATCATGATCATCAACAAGCCGGTTGGTTTGGTGGTGCATCCGGCAGCAGGCAATTGGTCGGGAACCTTGGTCAACGCTCTGTTGCATCACAGCCCTTCATTGGCAATGTTGCCACGCGCCGGGATAGTGCATCGTCTCGACAAGGACACGTCCGGCCTGATGGTGGTCGCCAAAACCTTGGAAGCCCACACCAAGCTGGTGGAATTGTTACAGGAACGCGATGTCAGCCGCGAATACCTCGCGCTGGTTTTCGGGCAGGTGGTGGCCGGTTCCACTATTGAAGCCAACATTGGTCGCCACCATATCGACCGCAAAAAGCAGGCGGTCACCGACGGTGGCAAGGAAGCGATTACCCATTACCGGGTGGAAGAACGTTTCCCCCATCACACCCTGTTGCGCGTATCGCTGGAAACCGGGCGTACCCACCAGATCCGTGTCCACCTGAGCTGGAAGCATATGCCGATTGTGGGTGACCAGACCTATGGGGGGCGTCCGCGTGTGCCTGCCGGGATCAGCGAGGCATTGCGCACAGCCTTGCAGTCGTTCCCGCGTCAGGCATTGCACGCCACCAAATTGGGTTTGGTGCACCCAGAAACCAGCGAATATAGGGAGTGGGAGACGCCCATTCCGGAGGATATGGCTGGGTTGCTGGCATTATTGCGCGAGGAAATGTAGCTTGGGTTTTCTACTAAGGGTAATGAAATCTCCAAAGTGGTGTGATATAAATCCTCGTCTAGTTTTTCGGTAAAAAGCATTTAAATATTCATCTGTGGTAAAGCCAAAATCGAGTTTTTCACAGTTCCTTAAAAAATATATTTGTTGATGCCTTGCCGCTCTGTACACGACAAAAAATTTTGAACGAACGCAAGTTATTGATTTTTTGTTGGTCACAATTGGTTCTGGAACTACGAATCAATCACTTACAAGGTTCTGAGAAAAATTGTCGTGTACAGAGGCATTGCCGTATGTTTCTTTGGGATGCCCATGTGGCGGGCTACTGTACGGCGCTCACGTCTGAATTAGCAAGCTCACAGGTAGGGGTATTTGTCAATTATCTATATAAGATTTTTTGGTTTTTAGCTAGGCGCTTATTTAGCTTAATTGATTCAGGTATAAATGTTAAAATTTACTTTCTAGCTTTTTGCATTTATAAGTGGATTTTTTTCCATTTTCCTCCTTCAATGTAGCAATGCCTGTTAAACGATTGGCTTCAAAATTCCATTGTTCAGTGTAACCATCACCTGCCCAATTGAATCCACCAGAAAAACCAATCGTATCACCCCTAATATAGTGAAGAGTTACTCCTCCCGAATGATTAGCATAGTCCTGCCAGCGTGGAACAATCTGGATAATTGGAACAGTGCCTGTTGGAGCTGATAATGCATACTCTCCTTTCGGGGCACAAGGAGTTAAGTCCATAATAAAATCGCCACCTGATAAACAATTTAAAATTTTCCCAAATGACTTTCCAGGAGACTCTGTGATTGTAACATCTTCACGCCCTGAATCTGAAATGCATAGTATACTGAATCTTGCTTCATTGATATTATTCTCAAGTTGTTCCTTATCGTATTCGCTAGATTGAAACCCTATATCGCCATCTCTAAATGAATTTATAGATGCATTATTATCAGACGCGCCATTTGTTTTATTATTGTTATTATGACCTAGACTGAAAAATGCGAAAAAAATTAACAAAGTACCTAAAAAGATTTTAGGATTTTCTTTTAAAAAATAGATTAATTCTCTTTTTAGATAAAGTTTTTTGCTATTTTTGGTAGGGTTTGGTGCGACAAGCTTCAAGCTGTCTTTTATAAAGGTTTGATAAGGATGATGTATTCTATTTGCGATTCTCCTGATTTCATTGGTTATATCTTGATACGCCTCTCTTCTGTTTTTATATTTTTTTATTGGCTTTCCGTCGTTTGGTAGGGATTTTAGTTTTTTGAGGTTTGTATGTTTCCAATCACATACGTCAACAATGATTGGAACAACCCTTGCTTCCCTAGCTCTATGTTTTTCTAGGGCGCGCTTCATTTCCACATCTTGACAATAGCTGGAATCAAGAAAATCTGAGCTAACTAAAAGAAGTATTATATCTGAATTTTCAAGCTTCGCCTTTATTTCTAGATCGAATTCATTACCTGCTTCGATCTCTCTGTCATACCAAGTTTGAATTAGTCCACTTCTCTTCATGACGGAAAAATGTCTATCAATCTCATCGCGTATATCTATATCTTTATGTGAATATGAAAAAAATACCTTAGCCATAATAATTCAGTTATAAAGAAATGAAACAATTAAAACTAAACGACCACCCACTAAAGTAGGTGGGTTTGGCGCGGGTCGCAGAGGACTGAAAGTCCACCCGTTTCGCTCCCCGCGCTTAAGAACCGCTTCGACAAAGATTGTGCAAACTTGCAACAGCCTTAAAAAGCGACCTGAACTAAAGCTGACCGGCTAAAGCCGGTGGTTTTAACCTTGTGATGGAAAAATAAAGATCATATCAACAACGTGGTTACTTGTGCATTTAGCTTGGCAACTCTCTAAAATTATACATATGCTTACTTTTTGTGTATAGTATTTCACTACATCATCTGCGCAGTAGTTAAAGTACCACAAACAAATATTTCTGAATTTTATGAGTCTGCCTAAAAGCATCTGGTATTTTTTAGAATGCCGCGAGCTACCCTCCCTTCAACGCTTGCACCAGCACCTCGCGGATATGCGCCTGCTGAGTTTCATCCGTAATCATGCTGCCATCGCGTGCGGTGACGTAAAAAATATCCTGTGCCTGTTCCCCCAGTGTATTGATGCGGGCATTGTGTACGCGGATGCCAAGGCCATCCATCGCTTCCCCCAGCCGTGACAGCAAACCGGGCATGTCACCGGTGTTGATCTCGATCAGGGTCAGGTTTTTGTCCGGCTGCTGGTTAAAGGAAACGCGCGTCGGCACGTCAAAATTGCGCAAGATGCGCGGTTTGCGTAGGGCAGCCTGACGCGATATGTCCCGCTCCAGGTTTGCCTCCAGCGTGTCGATAATGTACTGCCGGTCAGCATCACTGATGATGAGTTGGTTATCCGGCCCCAGGATGTGCAGGGTATACAGGTCGAAACCGTCAGTGGTGGAAACGATGCGTGCCTGTACGACATTGAGGTTGAGCTGTTCCAGCGTGGAAACTACCCGCGAAAACAGGTCGTCCTGATCTTTGCTGTAGACGAACAACACATTGCTGCTGCCCGAAACGGTGCGGCGCAGGTGGATCAGGGTCGGCTTGCGTGGCGTTTCGGCGAGGATATGACGGGTATGCCATTGCACGCTTTCCACCGAATGCTGGAGGTGGTAATCGGTACCAAACTGCTTCCATAGTGTGCGGCATTCCGCTTCGCTGAAACCTTCCTGGGTGAGGTGTTCCAGCGCGGCGCGGCGTTTTTCCTCAATCAGCAGGGATGTTTCCCGCGATTGCAAGGTGCGGTTCTGTAACAGTTTGCGGGTGGAATGGTAAAGCTCGTGCAGCAGCGCCTGTTTCCAGCCATTCCACAATTTTGGGTTGGTGCCACGGATGTCGGCCACAGTCAGCAGGAACAGGCAGTCGAGGCGGCTTTGTGACGCCACATGCCCGGCGAACTCGAACACGACTTCCGGATCGCTGATGTCCTTGCGTTGTGCGGTCATGCTCATCAGTAGGTGATTGCGCACCAGCCAGCTGACCAGCGAAGCGTCATGCAGGTTGAGGCTGTGTTCGCGGCAGAAATGGTAGGCGTCGACTGCACCCAGTTCAGAGTGGTCGCCATTGCGCCCCTTGGCGATGTCGTGGAACAGCCCTGTCAGATACAGCAGTTCCGGGTTGCGCAGGGTCTTGAACACTTCCGCGCACAACGGTAGCTCCTGTACGCCGATGCTGGTGCCGTAACGGCGCAGGTTGCGCACCACGAACAGGGTGTGTTCGTCCACCGTATACATGTGGAACAGGTCATACTGCATTCGCCCGACGATATTGGCGAAAGCGGGGATGTACGACGCCAGAATGCCGTAACGGTTCATCAGCCGCATGACGAAGGTGATGCCCTTGGGCTGACGCAGGATCTGCATGAACAGCTGCCGATGGCGCGCCTGCTGGCGGAAACCAGCGTCGATGCGGTGCAGGTTGTGGCGGATCATGCGGGTAGTCGCGGGCGTCAGGCCGTTAACGCCGGGCGTCATTTGCAATAGCAGGAAAATTTCCAGCAGTGCGGTCGGGTAGAGTACGAACACATCCGGTGAATTCACCGAAATCAGGTTGCCGCGTTTCTGATACCACTCGCCGAGCATTTCCGGCGGTGGCGGGTGCAGGGTGAGGATGCGTTCGCGGAAAATCCCCATCAGCATGTCAGTGAGACGCTCCAGTTCGGTGATGGTGCGGTAGTAGCGCTGCATGAAAGCCTCCACCGCCGCATTGTTGGCATCATTGGTGTAGCCAAAGCTGTGCGCCAGACTGCGCTGGTAGTCGAATAGCAGGCGGTCTTCCTTGCGCCCGGCCAGTTCGTGCAGGGCGAAACGGATGCGCCACAGGAACAAACGGCCTTCACGCAGGGTTTCGTATTCATCGTGTTCCAGCAGTCGGTTTTCATACAGTTCCTGCAAGGAAAAGGTGCCGTACTCACGTTGTGTGACCCAACTGATGGTCTGGATGTCGCGCAAGCCGCCGCGCCCGTCTTTCAGGTTGGGTTCGACCCGGTGCGAGGTGTCGCCGAATTTCTGGTGGCGTTTGTGCACTTCTTCCAGTTTGGCCTGGAAGAAATCGCGGCTGTTCCACATTTTTTCCGGGCTGGTGGCAGCGCGCAGGGCGAAGAACAGACTTTCGCTGCCGCTGAGGAAACGGGCTTCGATCAGGTTGGTGATGATGCTCAGGTCGCTGCGGGCCATTTCCACGCATTCATTCAGGGTGCGGACGCTGTGGCCAACATCCAGCCCGATGTCCCACAGCAGGGTAACGAAGGCGGATAGGCGTTCGCGGCATTCTTCGCCGGGTGGTTCGGTCAGCAGAACCATCAGATCTATGTCGGAAGAAGGGTGAAGTTCCTCCCTGCCATAGCCGCCAACCGCAATCAGGGCAGCCCGCTGTTGCTGTTGGGGAATGCTGTTGCGGTTCCATAAGTGACGCAACAATGCATCAATGAAGTGGGTATGGTGTCGCAGTAAGGTGCGGATATCCTGCCCGGCGTGAAATTCCGCGCCCAGGCGTTTGCGGGCTTCGCGGATGGCTTGTACGTAATCAGCGGTTTGTGGGCTGCCAAGTTCCAGCAGGCTGCTGTAAACATCCAGCAGGGGATTGTTCGGGATCATACGGTGGCGCGCCAGTCTGCTTCTTCTTCACGCAGGGTAAGGATTTCAAAGCCGTCTTCAGTGACCAGGATGGTATGTTCCCACTGGGCAGAGAGCTTGTGATCCTTGGTGACGGCAGTCCACTGGTCGGGGAGGATTTTCAGGTGGCGCTTGCCCTGGTTGATCATGGGTTCGATGGTGAAAATCATGCCCGGCTGGATGATGATCTTGTCGCTGTCCTTGCTGTAGTAGTGCAGGATTTGCGGGGATTCATGGAACTGGTTGCCGATGCCATGCCCGCAAAATTCTTCCACCACGCTGTAGCGGTTGGCGTGGGCGTGTTTCTGGATGGCCTTGCCGATATTGCCGAGCGGCGCGCCGGGGTGGACTTCGAGGATGCCGCGATACAGGCATTGCTGGGTAATCTGGCTGAGACGCTTGCCTGCGATGGAAGGCTCGCCGACGAAGAACATTTTACTGGTGTCGCCGTGGTAGCCGTCCTTAATGACGGTGATGTCGATGTTAAGGGCGTCGCCTTCCTTGAGCTTCTTGTCGCCAGGAATGCCGTGGCAGATGACGTGGTTGACGGAGGTGCAGATGGAGCGGGGGAACGGTGGTTCACCATAGTTTAGCGGGGCAGGGATGGCTTGCTGCACGTTAACAATGTAATTGTGGCAAATCTGATCCAGTTCTCCGGTCGTGACGCCGGGTTTTACATAAGGGCCAATCATCTCCAGCACTTCTGCCGCCAGCTTGCCCGCAACCCGCATTTTGGCGATTTCTTCTGCTGTTTTGATCTTGATAGTCTGGTCTTTTTGTGTCTTCGCCATTATTAGTTCTTCCCGGTAGCACTCAAAAGCGTTTCATGGTATAAAGCGCCCGCGTTTTCCGCAAATAGTTTTACATTTTTTAAATCCACACATACATCGACACGCCGCGCAGGGTGCCTGAACCAAAAAAATCGGGTTGCGCAGGTGGGATGTATGGAGGCATAACCCACACAGGAGCTTATCATGCCTAAAGTTACCATGCGCCAAATGCTTGAAGCTGGCGTTCATTTCGGTCACCAAACCCGTTACTGGAACCCTAAAATGGGTCAGTTCATCTTTGGTGAGCGCAACAAGATTCATATCATTAACCTTGAGCAAACCCTGCCAATGTTCAATGATGCGACCAACTTCATCGGCAAGCTGGCCGCCAAGGGTGGCAAAATCCTGTTCGTCGGTACCAAGCGTTCCGCGCGTGAAGCCGTTCAGGAAGCTGCCATTGCCTGCAAAATGCCTTACGTCAACCACCGTTGGCTGGGCGGGATGCTGACCAATTTCAAGACCGTCAAGCAATCCATCCGCCGCCTGAAAGATCTGGAAAAAATGGCCGAAGACGGTTCTTTCCAGAAACTGGGCAAGAAAGAAGTGCTGATGCTGACCCGCGAATCTGAAAAGCTGGAGCGCAGCCTGGGCGGTATCAAGGATATGCGTGGCCTGCCAGACGCGATTTTCATCATTGACGTAGGTTACGAAAAAATTGCCGTACAGGAAGCCAACAAACTGGGCATTCCGGTTATCGGCGTGGTGGATACCAACAACTCCCTGGCAGGTATTGATTATGTGATTCCTGGCAATGATGACGCGATCCGCGCTATCCAGCTGTACGTTTCAGCCGCTTCTGACGCGGTTAACGAAGGCCATGTAGCGGCTGCGGTTGCGCCTGAAGCTGAAGTTGCGGCAGCCGATGCAGCAGCTGCTGATGAAGCGGAACCAACCACTGATGCGGCGGCAGCTGAATAAGCTGAATAAGTCGCCCAAGTAAAAAGATTCAAGGAGTTATTCTGATGGCAATTACTGCTGGAATGGTAAAAGAGCTGCGCGAGCGTACTGGCGCAGGCATGATGGAATGTAAGAAAGCCCTGACCGACACCAACGGCGACATGGAAGCTGCAATCGACCTGATGCGCAAATCCGGCGCTGCCAAGGCTGACAAGAAAGCTGGCCGCGTGGCTGCTGAAGGCCGCATGGTGATTACGATTGCCGCTGATGGCAAACAAGCTGCCATGGTTGAAGTCAACAGTGAAACCGACTTTGTTGCCAACGACGCCAACTTTGTTGAGTTTGCGGAAGCGGTTGGTGCTGCGGCACTGGCAAACAAGCCTGCTGACGTTGCAGCCCTATCAGCCACTACGCTGGCCAGCGGCCAAACTGTTGAAGAAGCCCGTACCGCGCTGATCGCCAAGATTGGTGAAAACATCCAGGTGCGCCGTCTGCAACTGGTTGATGCTGGCGCAGGCGAGATTGCTTCCTATCAGCATGGTTCCAAGATCGGCGTCGTTGTTTGCCTGGCTGGCGGTGACGCTGAGCTGGGCAAACACGTTGCCATGCACATCGCCGCGACCAGCCCGGTTTGCGTGGATGAAACCGGCGTGCCTGCGGAAGTCGTTGAGCGTGAACGTGAAATCCAGATCGACATCGCCATGCAAAGCGGCAAGCCGCGCGACATCGCGGAAAAGATGGTTGCGGGCCGTATGAAAAAATTTCTCGGTGAAATCACCCTGGTAGGCCAGCCGTTCGTCATGAACCCGGATCAAACGGTCGGCGACCTGCTGCAAGGCAAGGGTGCGGCGGTTTCCCAGTTCGTGCGTTTGGCGGTAGGCGAAGGCATCGAAAAGAAACAGGAAAACTTTGCTGACGAAGTGGCTGCGCAGGCAGCGGCGGCAGGCAAGTAACAAGGTCTTCGGGCTTTGCATGAAAAGAGGGGCACAGGTTGCCCCTTTTTTCTGTCCCCTGTATAAATACACCCATTTTATTCACTGGCAGGCGCACGTATGACATCCACAAGCAATCCCGCAACCCGTTTCCGCCGTATCCTCCTCAAACTCAGTGGCGAAGCGCTGTTGGGCAATCAGGATTCCGGCATCGACCCCGAAATTCTTTACCGTGTCGCGGGTGAAGCGCTGGAAGTGCAGCGTTCCGGCGTGCAGGTTGCTATCGTGATTGGCGGTGGCAATTTGTTCCGTGGCGCAGGTCTGGCGGAAAAGGGCATGGATCGGGTGCGTGGCGACCAGATGGGCATGTTGGCGACCGTGATGAATTCACTGGCGATGCAGGATGCGGTTGAAAAGCTCGGTGGTTCCTGCCGGGTGCTCACTTCCTTGGGGATCGATCAGGTCGGGGAGCGCTATTCCGCCCATCAGGCACGCCGTTACCTGGAAGCGGGCGACATTGTTATTTGCGCGGCAGGCACGGGCAACCCGTTTTTTACTACCGATACTGCCGCCAGTTTGCGCGCGGTGGAATTGCAATGTGATTTATTGCTGAAAGCCACCAAAGTGGACGGTATTTATGATGCTGACCCGAAAAAAAATCCTGCGGCGAAGCGCTTCGATCGGTTATCCTTCGGGACAGCGATCCAGAGCCAGTTGGGTGTGATGGATCTGACGGCCATGGTCATGTGCCGTGATAACAAACTTCCTCTCGGCGTGTTTGACATGTTTGCGCCGGGGGCGCTCGCTGCGATTGTCGCAGGTGAGCCTGTTGGAACTCTGGTTGAGGTTTAGTCAATGATTGAAGACATCAAACAAGATGCAGAACAGCGGATGCAAAAGAGCATCGAAGCCCTGAAACACGATCTGGCAAAAATCCGTACTGGGCGCGCGCACCCCAGCTTGCTGGATCAGGTAACGGTTGATTATTACGGCTCCGAGGTTCCCCTCAGCCAGGTTGCCAATATCGGTACTGAAGATGCCCGTACCCTGAAGGTGACGCCATGGGAAAAACCGATGGCCAGCAAGATCGAAAAGGCTATCCTGACCTCAAATCTTGGCCTGAATCCGGCCAATGACGGCAACGTAATCCGGGTGCCATTGCCTGCACTGACCGAAGAGCGCCGCCGCGATCTGGTCAAGGTAGTCAAATCTGAAGCCGAAGGCGCACGGGTCGCCATCCGTAATATCCGCCGCGACGCCAATTCCGATTTCAAATCGCTGCTGAAGGAAAAGGAAATTTCCGAAGACGAAGAGCGCCGCGCCGCAGACGACATCCAGAAGCTGACTGACCGTTACATCAAGGAAGTGGAAGTGGTGCTGGAAAAGAAAGAAAAGGAACTGATGGAAGTATGATGGCACAGCCGCTGCTGTAGGCGTGACTGTCGTAATAATGGGGCTGGAATGACAAATAAAAAAACAGAAGACGCAGTGCCCCGGCATGTCGCCATCGTCATGGACGGGAACGGACGCTGGGCAAAAGCCCGCTTCCTGCCCCGCCTGATGGGGCATCACCGGGGCGTGGAGTCTGCCCGCAAAGTTATCCGGGCGTGCAGCAACGTCGGGGTGGAGTGCCTGACCCTGTTCGCATTCAGCAGCGAAAACTGGAAGCGTCCGGAGGAAGAGGTCAGCGGCCTGATGTCATTGTTCATGACGGCACTGGAACGCGAGTCCACTGCGCTGTTCCGCCACAATGTCAGGATGCGGTTTATCGGCCATACCAGCGGTTTTTCCGCCAGTTTACAGGAAAAAATCCAGCAGGTGGAAGCGTTGACCGCCAGCTGCACCGGCATGACCCTGCTGATTGCCGCCAATTATGGTGGTCGTTGGGATATTTTGCAGGCAGTCAGCACGGTGGCGCAAAAAATTGCCGATGGTGAGCTGGTTGCTGATAGTTTGGATGAAACGGCTTTCGGGCAATTGTTGGCAACCGCAGGCTTGCCAGACCCTGACCTGTTTATCCGCACGGGGGGGGAAAAGCGCATCAGCAATTTCCTGCTATGGCAGCTGGCGTATGCGGAACTGTATTTCACGGATGTATTATGGCCGGAGTTTGACGAAGACTGCCTGCAAAAGGCATTCAGGGATTTTGCCAACAGACAGCGGCGTTTCGGTATGACCGGTGAGCAAGTATCAGGAGGAAAACATGCTTAAACAACGGATTATTACAGGGCTGGTCTTGATCGTGCTGGTGTTTGCCGGTATCCGTTTCTTGCCGAGCGAGTTGTTTGGGCTGTTTTCACTGGTGTTCGTCGTGGGTCTGGGTGCATGGGAATGGGCTGGGCTGACCGGTTGCTACCTGCCGGAAAAACGCATGATGGGAACCATGATGATCCTGTTAGCTTCGATTCCACTGGTGTTTATCAAGCCGGAGCCGGTGTGGGTGCTGGCTGTCAGTATCCCGGTATGGTTGGCGGCGCTGGTGGCATTGCTGATTTACCCGCATAACGCCGGTTTTTACCGGAAACATGCCTTGGCGATGCGCTTGTCAGGCATCCTGGTGTTGTTGCCAGCCTGGTACGCACTGATGCAATTGCACATGATGCATTATTCCTATGTCATTTATCTGATTACCCTGATTGCCTTGGCGGATACGGCGGCTTATTTCACCGGGCGCAGCTTTGGCAAGCACAAGCTGGCTCCGGATTTGAGTCCTGGCAAGACCCGCGAGGGTTTGTCGGGTGCTGTTGTCGTCACTGCCGTGTGGGCTTCGCTCGGTTCCTTCTGGCTGGATGTGCCAGTCGGCCAGGGTGCCATTTTCATGGTGCTGTCGATGTTCGTGGTGCTGATGTCGGTGGCTGGTGACCTGTTTGAGAGCCTGTTAAAGCGCGAAGCGGGCGTGAAGGATAGCGGGCAGATCCTTCCCGGTCACGGTGGTATCCTCGACCGTATTGACAGTATGCTGGCTGCAGCACCCCTGTTTACGCTCGGGTTGTTGTGGTTATTGAAGGGGCAGGCGGGATGAGTTCCAAAGGTGTTGCCATCCTCGGGTCTAGCGGCAGTATCGGCGTCAGCACCCTGGATGTGCTTGCCCGCCACCCAGAACGTTTTCACGTGACCGCACTAACGGCCAATCATAATGTCGAACGTTTGTATGAGCAGTGTATGCGCTTCCAGCCACGCCAGGCGGTCATGGTGGACGAGGCGGCAGCGGCGTTGCTGGAGCAGCGTTTGCGGGCGGCAGGCAGCGGGGTCAAGGTGCTGGCCGGGGCGGAATCGCTGGAAACGGTTGCCAGCAGCCCGGAAACCGATTACGTGATGGCGGCGATTGTTGGCGCGGCAGGTTTGTTGCCAACATTGGCGGCGGCGCGGGCAGGCAAGCGTGTGATGCTGGCCAACAAGGAAGCCTTGGTCATGTCGGGGCAGCTGTTTATTGATGCTGTTTGCGAGCATGGCGCTGAATTGTTGCCGATTGACAGTGAGCATAATGCTGTTTTCCAGTGCTTGCCTGCTGATGGCCGGGATGGCGTGGAAAAGGTTTTGCTGACGGCCTCGGGTGGGCCTTTCCGTACCTGGCCTGCCAGCGATTTGGCGACAGTGACGCCGGAACAGGCGGTGGCGCACCCGAACTGGTCGATGGGGCAAAAGATTTCGGTCGATTCCGCCACCCTGATGAACAAGGGGCTGGAGGTGATC
Source organism: Thiothrix nivea DSM 5205 (assembly GCF_000260135.1). Classification (NCBI taxonomy): domain Bacteria; kingdom Pseudomonadati; phylum Pseudomonadota; class Gammaproteobacteria; order Thiotrichales; family Thiotrichaceae; genus Thiothrix; species Thiothrix nivea. The sequence continues at coordinate 4,018,796 of NZ_JH651384.1, forward strand.
GAAGCCTGCTGGCTGTTTGGTCTGTCGGCGGAGCGGGTGGAAGTGGTAGTGCACCCGCAAAGCACCATCCATTCGATGGTGTCCTATAATGATGGTTCGGTATTGGCCCAGTTGGGTAACCCGGACATGCGCACCCCGATTGCTTATGCGTTGGGATGGCCCGAACGGCTGGTTTCCGGGGTAGCGCCGCTGGATATGTTTACGACCGCGCGTCTGGATTTTGAACGCCCGGATATGGAACGTTTCCCTTGCCTGCAACTGGCTTATGAGGCGCATGGATGCGGCGGTTACGCCACGATTGCTTTGAATGCAGCCAATGAAGAGGCGGTAAAAGCCTTTTTGGGGCGGGAAATCGGTTTTACCGACATTCCGCTACTGGTCGCTGAGGTGATGCGGCAGGCAGCCACGGGAACGCCGATGAACCTGGAAGACATACTTGTTCAGGATGAGGAAAGCCGTGCGCGTTCACTATCCTGGATAAAAAACAAGAAGATGCACTAAGTCATGAACTTGCTGATAATTATCCCCGCATTTCTGGTGACCATCGGGGTACTGGTGACGGTACACGAATTTGGCCATTTCTGGGTTGCCCGCAAGCTGGGTGTGAAGGTACTGCGTTTTTCCATCGGTTTTGGCAAACCCTTGTGGCAGCGTGTTTCCAATGACGCCGACCGGGTAGAGTATGCCATTGCCGCCTTGCCTTTTGGCGGTTACGTCAAGATGCTGGATGAGCGCGAGTGTGAGGAAGGTTGTGAAATTCCTGCCGAAGACCTCCCGCGTGCTTTCAACCGGCAACCCTTGTGGAAACGTGCTGCTATTGTAGTGGCTGGCCCTGTTGCCAATTTCCTGCTGGCGATTGTCGTTTACATGTTGGTGTTCATGATAGGGCAGGACGCCATGCGGCCTTATGTTGATGTGGCCAGTGAATCCCCTGCCGCGCAAGCCGGTTTTCAGCCCGGCGACAGGGTAATGGCCATCAATGGCGTTGAAACGGCGTCTTGGGACGATATGCGCATGTTGCTGGTGGAAGAATACCTGAAGTCGCCCCAACTGTTGTTCAGCGTCAGCACGCAGGATGGCGCACAAGTGCAGCGCAGCCTGGATTTGCAGGGCGTCCCCATGTTCAAGGACGAAGCGGGTACGTTAGACAAGGTAGGTATTCGCCCTTGGTTGCCTGAATATGATGTGGTTGTACATGACATCATGCAGGACTCGCCCGCCGCACAGGCAGGATTGCAAGCCAAAGACAAAATTCTGGGCATGGATGGGGTAAAGCCCGCAGGTGGGCACGCCTTTATCGAATATATCCGTGCTCATGCTGATCAGCCGATTGCCATGCAAGTGGAGCGGGCTGGTAACCAGCTGGTTCTGAACGTAACACCACGCATTGACCCGAAGACGGGGGCTGGACAGGCCACTATCGGTGCAAAACTGGAAGCCCCACCCCGTTCGGTGTTGGAGACGGCGTATTTTACCGAGTCATTCGGGCCGCTGGAATCCCTGTGGCGGGGCATGGCCAAAACCTGGCAAATGTCGGTGGTGACTTTAAAACTGATGGGGCGTATGCTCACCGGCGAAGTTGACCTGAAAAACATCAGTGGCCCGGTGACGATTGCCCAGTTTGCGGGTTTGTCGGCTTCCATTGGCTTGACCTATTACCTTGGTTTCCTAGCGATTGTGAGTGTTAGCCTTGGGGTGTTGAATTTGCTGCCCATCCCCATGCTGGATGGCGGGCACTTGCTGTATTACCTGATTGAATTGGTGAAAGGCAGCCCGGTTTCGGCAGAAACGGAAGCTGTCGGTTTCCGGGTAGGGATGGCGATCATCGGTGGATTGATGGTGCTTGCCTTGTATAACGATTTCGCACGGTTGTTAAATTAATCATGAAAAAACAAATACTTGAAATTTCTGCTTTGGGCTGCCTGCTGGCTTCCCACGCCGTTTTGGCGGCTGCTTTCGTGGTGCGTGATATTGAAGTCAATGGTCTGGAGCGCGTTGCTGCTGGTACAGTGCTGAACTACCTGCCTGCCCGTGTGGGTGAGCAGTTTGATGACCGCCAGTCGGCTGATGCTATCCGCTCCCTGTTCCAGACTGGCCTGTTTGAAGACGTGCAGCTTGGCCGCCGGGGCGATGTGCTGGTGGTGACGGTGGTGGAACGGCCAGCCATTGGTGAAATCAACGTCAAGGGTAACCACAAGATTCCGACCGACAAGCTGCTGGAAGCCTTGAAACTGCGCAATATCAGCAAGGGCAACACCCTTGACAAGGCAGCTTTGGTCACCATTCAGAAAGAACTGGCGGAACAGTACCAGGCCATGGGTTATTACGCGGCTAACATCAAGACAACCGTCGAAGCGCTGCCACGTAACCGGGTAGCGGTCAACATCAATATCAGCGAAGGCAACGTCGCCCGCATCCAGAAAGTCAAGATTGTCGGCAACAAGGCATTCCCCGAATCCGTCTTGTTGAAGCAACTGGAATCCGGCCCGAGTGGCGCACTCTCGATCCCATTCTTCAGCAGTAGTGACAAGTATTCGCGTGAAAAGCTGATGGGTGACCTTGACTCACTGGCTTCTTTCTACCGCGACCGTGGCTATATCAACTTTGATATTACTTCGGCGGATGTTTCCATGACGCCGGACAAGAAAGACATTTACCTGACCGTCGGCATCCACGAAGGTGAGCAATACCGCTTTGGCGATGTCAACTTTGCGGGCAACCCAGGCTTGTCCCAGCAGCAACTGGCGCAGGCGGTTAAAATCCGCAAGGGCGAGGTATTTTCCCAGAAAGCACTGGAGGAAACCCGCAAGAACCTGGCCAGCAAGCTTGCTTCCCAGGGTTATGCCTTCACCAAGGTCGGGGTTGACCCGGCGGTTGATGAGGCCAGCAAGCGGGTCGGCGTCACCCTGTCGGTTGACCAGGGCAAGCGCACCTATGTACGCCGCATCGACATCCGTGGCAATAACCGCACCAAGGATGAAGTCTACCGGCGCGAGCTGCGCCAGATGGAAAGCTCCTGGTTCTCCAAGGAGCAGGTGGAGCGTTCCAAAACCCGTTTGGAGCGCTTGCCATACGTTGAGGAAGCTACTATCGAAGCCGAACCGGTGGCAGGTACTGCTGACCAGATCGACCTGATCGTCACGGTAAAGGAACGCTCTTCCAACCAGTTCCGGGTTGGCGCGGGTTATTCCCAGTCCCAAGGTGTGCTGTTCAACGTCAACCTGAACCAGGACAACTTCATGGGCACGGGCAAACAGCTTGATGTCAATGTGGACAACAGCAAGGTCAACAAGAACTACAGCATCAGCTACACCAACCCGTATTACACGCCGGATGGCATCAGTCGTGGTTTCAGCACTTACTACAAGAAATACGACGCAACCAAGGAAGACATCGCCAACTACGCCTCCAACCGTTACGGCGGCAGCGTCAACTATACCGTGCCGCTGAGTGAACACGACTCCGTTTACGCCAATGTAGGTGCGGAAAAGCGCGAAGTGGTACTGGGTTCCGACCCTGCACAGCGCATCAAGGATTTCGTGGCGACCAATGGCGACCAGTATACCCAGGTTCCAGTGACGGTCAGTTATGTGCATGACACCCGCAACCGCACCATTTTCCCCACCGAAGGCCAGCGCCACCGTGTTTCCCTGCAAGCCAATGCGCCTGGCAGTGACCTGCAATACCAGAAACTCAGCTATGACGGCGCGGTTTACAAGCCGGTGACGGATAACGTGACCTTCGCGCTTAAAGGCAGGGTAGGGGCTGGTGGCGCTTCCGGTGACCTGGATGAAGTACCTTTCTTTGATAAATACTACGCAGGCGGCATCAATAGCGTGCGTGGTTTTGAACAAAACAGCCTGGGGACGCGCGACGAAAAGGATGACCCGACCGGTGGTGATTTCAGTGTGACGGGTACGGCGGAAGTCCAGTTCCCGGCTCCGTTGATGGAAGACAGTAAAAACCTCAAGATGAGTGCCTTTGTCGATGGTGGCAATGTATTCAAGGATAGCGGCGATTTCAAGTCCGATGAAATTCGCTACTCTGCCGGGGTGGGCGCGGTCTGGCTGTCACCGATCGGGCCGTTTGAAGTCAGCTACGCCAAGCCCCTGAATGCCAAGGATGGGGACAAGGAGCAAAAGGTACAGTTCAGCATTGGCGCATCCTTCTAGGTTTCGCCATGGACAAGCTCGTCAGCATGGCCAGCCGCTTCATTCGATGCTACTCAGCAGGGTTGCTGTTGATGGCCTTGTCGGGGCAGGCCATGGCGGAGGATAGTGGTGTCATTGAGCGGCCTGTACGCATTGCAATCGTCAATGTTGCCACCTTGCTGGCAGAGTCACCCCAGTCCAAGGCGGCCAATGCCAAGCTGAAGGCGGATTATCTGCCACGCGAAGAAAAGCTCGGCATCGAGCAAAAAGCCATCGCGCAGCTGGAGGAAGAGCTGGCAACGCAAATAGAGGTTTTGCCCGAGGAAGAGCGGGTACAGCGTGAGCGCGAACTGCGTGAACACCAACGTAATTATTCACGCGCCATGGAAGATTTCAGGGAAGAGGTGCGCGTTGCCCGTGACCAAGCGATCGACAGCTTGCAAACCGAAATCATCCAGGCGATTGGCGAAGTACGTGAGCGTGATCAGATAGACATCGTACTGCGGGAAAGCAATTACATCGTTGCCAGTGACAGGATCGACATAACCGCCAAGGTGATGCGTTATCTGGAAGCAAAATTCCAGCAAAAGGCTCCAGCTACCACCCGTGTTCCTATGCCAGCCCCGGACGCCGGGAAACAGGAATAATGCATGGATGAAGGTTACACTCTCCAGGAGCTGGCTGAGCATACCGGTTCCAGCCTGCAAGGCAACCCACAACTGCGGTTGCGTGCCGTTGCCCCGGTTGAGCAGGCGCAGGCTGGCGAAATCAGCTATATCCGCAACGCCAAATACAGCCGTTACCTTGAATCCTCTCAGGCCAGTGCCCTGATCCTGCCTCTTGATTTGGCGGAAAATTACCAGGGCAACTGCCTGGTCAGCCAAAACCCTTATCTTGCCTACGCAAAAGCCGTCACCTTGCTGCACGCATCTTCGCTTGCGCCTGCCGGTATCCACCCAACAGCGGTTATCGCTAGTGATGCAGTGGTGGCGGAAACATGCAGCATCGGTTCCCATGCCGTTATCGAAGCAGGCAGCAGCATTGCCAATGGCGTCACCATCGAAGCCGGTTGCGTCATTGGCCACAATTGCCACATCGGGGAAGGCAGTCATCTGTACGCCAATGTCACCTTGTACGAGGGGACGGTCATCGGTAAACGCTGCATTATCCATTCTGGTGCGGTGCTAGGGGCTGATGGTTTCGGCTTCGCCCCGGACGGCAAAACCTGGTTCAAGATTCCCCAGGTTGGGCATGTCGTGTTGGGTGATGATGTAGAAATCGGTGCCAACACTTGCGTTGACCGTGCCGCCATGGGGGTAACCCGCATTGGTGATGGTGTCAAGCTGGATAACCTGATCCAGATTGGCCATAACGTACAGATTGGCGAACACACCGCGATGGCAGCCTGCACTGCGGTAGCGGGCAGTGTACAGATTGGCCGTTACTGCCAGATTGCAGGCATGTCCGCGATTGCCGGGCATTTGAGTATTGCCGATAATGTTGTGGTAACCGGCACCAGCCTGGTTTCGCATTCCATTACCAAACCGGGGGTATATTCTTCCGGCACAACAATAGTGGAAAATACTGTCTGGCGTAAGAACGCCGTGCGTTTTAACCAGTTAGACAAATTAGCGCGCCGCTTGCAGGAATTGGAAAAACAGCTGGCGGCTTTACAAGATAAAGGGAGCAATTGAGCTGCTATGGGTACAATGAACGTTGAACAAATCAGAAATTACCTGCCACACCGTTACCCGTTTCTGTTGGTGGATCGCGTCGTGGAATACGAAGTAGGCAAGTCACTGACCGCCATCAAGAATGTTACGGTCAATGAGCCGTGGGTCAATGGGCACTTCCCGCATCAACCTATCATGCCGGGCGTCCTGATTATCGAAGCATTGGCGCAGGCAACGGGTTTGCTGGGTTTCCGTACCATGGGTGAAGAGCCGCAGACCGATACACTTTACCTGCTGGTGGCGGTTGATAAAGCCCGTTTCAAACAAGCCGTTGTACCCGGTGACCAGTTGGTGATGACAGTGGAACTGGTCAAACGTAAAGGCATCATGTGGGTGTTTTCTGCCGAAGCGCGCGTGGACGGTAAGCTGGCCGTGTCGGCTGAACTCATGTGCGCGGCGAAAAAAGAGGAGGCTGCTTGAGTAACCTGGTTCACCCGACAGCGGTTATCCATCCCTCGGCGCAACTGGCCGGGGATGTCGAGATCGGCGCGTATTCCATCATTGGTGGGGATGTGGTCATCGGCAGGGGTTGCCGCATTGGCCCGCACGTGGTGGTGGATGGCCCGATGCGGATGGGTGAATACAACCAGATTTATCAGTTTGCCTCTGTCGGCGCGGCTCCGCAGGACAAGAAATTCCAGGGTGAGCCGACTGAACTCATCATCGGTGACCGCAATGTGATCCGCGAATGCTGTACCCTCAACCGAGGCACGGCGCAGGACAAGGGCAAAACCGTGATTGGCGATGACAACTGGATCATGGCCTATGTGCATATTGCCCATGACTGTACCGTCGGCAACAACACCATCTTCGCCAACAGCGCCACCCTGGCAGGGCATGTGGAAATCCGCGACTGGGTGATCCTTGGCGGTTTCACCTTGGTGCACCAGTTCTGCGTGATTGGCGAACACGCTTTCACCGGCATGGGTTCCGCCATCGGTAAGGATGTGCCGCCGTATGCGATGGTGACCGGCGCGCCCGCCGAACCACGCAGCATCAACCTGGAAGGGCTGAAACGGCGTGGTTACAACACTGAAGCCATCCACCGCATCAAGGAAGCCCACCGTATCCTCTACCGCCAGGGTTTGTCCACCCAGGAAGCGTTAGCCAAAATTGACAGCGACTACGGCGAACACGCTGATATTCGCCTGTTGCTCGACTTCTGCCACAACAGCCAGCGGGGGTTGATCCGTTAACGCATGAAGCGGATTGCCATCATCGCCGGGGAAGCCTCGGGGGATTTGCTGGCGGCGCGCCTGATCCTGGCATTGCGCGCGCAAGCGCCACATCTCCAGTTTGAAGGTATTGCCGGGCCGGAAATGTTGGCTGCCGGGTGCATTGGCCTGTTTCCACTGGAGAAATTTTCGGTAATGGGGCTGGTGGAAGTCTTGCCCCGCCTGCCGGAGTTGCTTTCCATCCGTAAACGTCTGCTGCAACGTTGGTTGGCTGACCCCCCCGACCTGTTTATCGGCGTGGATGCGCCTGACCTTAACTTGCCGATAGAAAAAAAGTTGCACGCCGCAGGTGTTCCAACCGTTCATTATGTCAGCCCTTCCGTTTGGGCATGGCGGGCGAAGCGTGTGCGCAAGATGCGGGGCAATCTCGACCTGATGTTGGCCTTGTTCCCGTTTGAGGTTGATTTCTATCGGCAACATGGTATCCCCGCCGAATTCGTCGGGCATCCGCTGGCAGACGAGGTGGAATTCGATGCCTGCCGTTCCAGCGCCCGTGAACAGCTTGGTTTGCCACAGGACAGGCGTATCCTCGCCATCCTGCCCGGTAGCCGCCGGGGGGAAGTGCGCCGGATGGCTTTCGATTTCCTGCAAGCCGCTGAACAATTGCGGCAACGGCATCCTGACCTGCTGTTTGCTACGCCCGCCATTAACCGTCCCCTGCGTGATGAACTCGAAACCATCCGCCAGCAGGCCGCGCCGGGCTTGCCGCTTACCGTGCTGGATGGGCAATCACGCACCCTGATGCAGGTGGCAGACTACATCTTGATGGCCTCCGGCACGGCAGTGCTGGAAGGGATGCTGGCCGGAAGGCTGATGGTGGCGGCCTACCGGGTTGCGCCGCTGACGGCCTGGATCATCCGCACCTTCAAGTTGTTGAAAGTCCGTTTCGTCACCTTGCCAAACAATCTGGCGAATGAGGCACTTGTTCCCGAATTCTTACAGGAAGCGATCACGCCAGACAATCTGGCACAGGCATTGGAACAGTTGTTTGCCCTGCCCGATGAACGCCGCGCTTACATCTTGCAACGCTTCCACGAACTGCACGGGCAATTGCGCAAGGATGCGAGTCACTGCGCGGCCAGTGTTATCCTTAGGCATTTCCAGCACAATACACAGGAATAAAAGTATCATGGCCTACCTTACCAAATTCAAGCACACGGGTTCCGTGATCAGCTCCAGCAATCAGTTTGGGGCGAAAATGTTTGCCGTGGCAGCTGGGTTTTTCCAGCAATACGTGCGCGGTGTCTTTGTCGGCACGGGCAGCGGCGTGGTAGCGCAGTATTTCATCCAGGCTAACATCCCGTTTGTGTATGTGGAAAAGCATCCGGCCTTTGTGCGCCAGTTCCATGAGCGTTTTGGGGCGCATACCCCTTTGCTGGCCAAAGACTTTTTCACCCTGCCACTGGATGACAGTAGCGGCGGTCTGGCAAATTGCCTGATTGTGTCCTGTATGCCGGTGACCGGGCCATTTTATTCCGAACGGCTGGTCGAGCAATTCCGCGATGCCCTCAACAGCGGCTCCACCATCGTGCAGATGAGTTATACGCCGTTCGTGCGTCAGGTGCGTTTGTTTGAACGCTTGCAGAAAGAAGGCTTCCTGATTGAGCGGAAGGGTTCCGTATTGATGAATATTCCGCCTGCGTCCGTCTTTGTGTTGAGAAAATCCTGATGTTGGTTGCTGGAGTCGATGAGGTTGGGCGCGGCCCGCTGGCTGGCGCAGTCGTCGCTGCTGCCGTGATCCTTGACCCGCAGCAACCCATCGCTGGCCTCAATGATTCCAAGAAACTCAGCCCCAAACGCCGCGAACAATTGGCAGCAGAGATCCGTACCAAAGCACTGGCCTGGAGCCTGGGGCGGGCGGAGGTGGAAGAAATCGACCGCATCAACATTCTGCAAGCTACTTTCCTCGCCATGCAGCGGGCGCTGGAAGCTTTGGCCATGCAGCCCGATCTGGTAAAAATTGACGGCAACCGCTGCCCGAAACTGCCTTACCGCATGGAAGCCATTATCGGCGGGGACGCAACGGTGGCAGAAATCAGCGCCGCTTCCATCCTGGCGAAAGTGGCGCGCGACGCAGAACTGGTGGCGCTGGATGCGCAATACCCACAATACGGATTTGCCAAACACAAGGGTTACGGCACGGCAGCACATCTGGCGGCGCTGCGTGAACATGGCGCAACCCCCATCCATCGGTGCAGTTTCGCACCCGTCAGGGCAGTTCTGGCACAAAAAGCATAAAACATTCTGCTGAGTTGTAGGATCACAGTTGGGAAAATTATTGACCAAAGATGCATTCACCTTCAACTCTCCGTTGAGAGTAAGGTTGTTACCTGCGTGCTAAGCTTCCTGCATCCAGAACAACAGGAACGAACACATGACTTCATTATTTGACCCCGCCCAGATGGGCGATCTCCAGCTACGTAACCGTATCATCATGGCTCCCCTGACACGTTGCCGCGCCAGTGCCGGGCGTGTGCCGAATGCATTGATGGCCGAGTACTACCGGCAGCGTGCTGGCGCAGGTCTGATCCTGACCGAAGCCACTTCCGTCACACCGATGGGCGTAGGCTACCCCGACACCCCCGGTATCTGGTCAGATGAGCAGGTGGAAGGCTGGAATCTGGTCACGGATGCGGTACATCAAGCGGGCGGGCTGATTTTCCTGCAACTCTGGCATGTGGGGCGTATTTCGGATTCCAGCTATCTGGATGGTGCATTGCCGGTTGCGCCGAGTGCGATTGCTGCCGAAGGGCATGTCAGTCTGGTACGCCCGGAAAAACCTTACGAAGTACCGCGTGCGCTGGCAACGGATGAACTGCCCGGCATCGTCGATGCGTACCGCAAGGGCGCGGAAAATGCCAAACGCGCCGGTTTCGATGGGGTGGAAATCCACGGTGCAAACGGTTATTTGCTCGACCAGTTCCTGCAAGACAGCACCAACCAGCGTACTGATGCTTACGGTGGTTCCATCGAAAACCGTGCTCGCCTGATGCTGGAAGTAACCGATGCTGTCATCGGCGTATGGGGCGCAGGTCGGGTCGGTATGCATCTGGCTCCGCGCGGTGATGCGCATACCATGGGGGATTCTGACCCATTGGCGACTTTCAGCTATGTAGCAAGCGAACTGGGTAAGCGCAAGATTGCCTTCATCTTTGCCCGTGAATCTTTGGGTGAAAACCGGATTGGCCCGCAACTGAAAGCAGCGTTCGGCGGTTTCTACATCGCCAACGAAGGTTTCGATGGCAGCAGCGCTCAGCAGATATTGGATGCAGGCGAAGCAGACGCTGTGTCGTTCGGTAAGCTGATCATTGCCAACCCGGATTTACCACGCCGCTTGCAGGAAAACCTGCCGATGAACCCGCCTGATTTCAATACGTTCTACGGCGTGGGTTTGGCTGATCCGGCGGTAGGGTATACAGATTACCCCTGCGCCGATTGAGAACACTAAGTGTCGCGTTGAAATATCCACGCCAGTGAAGGCGTGGATCAGGTTGGTTTTATCAGGCCAGCGGAGCCACTTCCCGTGAAGTCAGGGTGTAGCTGAAGGTATCCGGCTTGAGGCCATTAAGACGTTCACCATTGGCAGTTTCTGCCTGCGGGTACATCAGGAACGGAACACGTTTGCCGGTGCTGCCGGGTAACGCCAGATCGTGGGCGACATTATAGGCCAGCCAGTTGGTTTCCCAGCCGCCAAACAGGGTCTTGCGTGCTGCCACGACTTTAGGGTCATCCAGACCCAGTTGGTCGGGTTTGTTTTCTTCCAGCATGACTTTGCGCACATCCGCCGGGTCGACTGCTGTCCAGCCAAAGCCACTGAGGAATACTTCTGCCCGGCAATGCTGCCCTTTGCTGACATCGCCACTCTTGCCCAGGCTGTGATAGCCAAAGCGGGAATCGGCTACCCGTAAGCCGTAGACATCGCGGGCAGGCAGGCCAGCAGCACGCGCCAGACCGACATACAGGGCATTAAGGTCGGCACATTTGCCTTTGAGGTTGCCGGTTTCGAGCATCCAGCGAATATCGCCGATACCACAGCCTTCTACCTTGGGGTCGCGCACGGTGTTTTCCACAATCCAGTCGTAAATGGCGCGCGCCCGGTCGAGGTCGTTATCCTTGCCGGTGACAATCTTTTCAGCCGTTTCGCGCACGATGCCATCGGTGGGTAACAGTTCGGTCGGCTCGGTATAAAGGGCGCGTTCTGCTGCACTGAGTTCAGGCACAGTTCCCGGTTTGTCGAAATCCACGGCACGATCACGGGTGGCAAAGCGGCTGGTGACTTCCAGCATGGGGGCTTCAGTCTGTTTCTCATCCCATACCGCGTGCAACATTTGGGTCTGGTATTTGGTATCGGTGTAAACCTGCATCTGGCTGGCGTTGCCCTGCCACAGATTCCCCATCGGGCGCATCCAGTCGTCAGCGTAAACGGATGGCAGTGGTACCCATGCTTGTTTCACGCCTTCAGCGGTGGGCAGGTTTAGCCGGGAAACCAGCTCGAAAACCCGCCATCCGCTGTCCGGTGTCGGGGCAAAAGCTGTTGCAGCAGCGGCTTGAGGGCTGGATTCGGCTGCCCAGATGCGGTTCATTGGCAGGCTTAACGCGAGCAGCGAGGCGGATTTCAGAAAAGTACGACGTTCCAATTGTCATTCTCCTTGGGTCAATAGTTGGCTTTGGCGCCTGATGACAACAGAAATCGGTGCTCAAGCCCGTAAAGAATGCGAGGGTATCGGGATCGTTATACAGTGGCAATACCATAATGCCTTATCTGTAAAGGGTCAGCCATGTCATACCTTTGTCTCGCTTTACTTACTTTGCTGACCATGATCGCCTTTGCGGGTAATTCGGTGCTGTGCCGTATTGCCTTGAAGGAAACGCCGATTGATCCGGCTACGTTCACCAGCATCCGGCTGATTTCCGGTGCTATGGCTTGTGGCAGGGGGAGCGCCAGAACAAACAGCAAACCTTCGGGCTGATACTGGCACTGGCGGGGCTGATCGGGTTGTTGTTGCCGGGGCTGTCTGCGCCGCCATTGACTGGTTCCGTATTAATGATTATTGCTGGGGTAGCGTGGGTGTGTATTCCTTGCGTGGTAAAGGTATTTCGGGTGATCCGACACGGGTGACAACCGGAAATTTCCTGCGGGGGATGGTGTTTGCGGTATTACTGAGTGTGTTGTTCATCAACTCGGCAAATCTGGATGCGGTCGGGGTGGGGTATGCGATTGTCTCCGGTGCAGTGGCTTCCGGTATGGGCTATGCGTTGTGGTATTCGGTGCTGCCAGTTTTGAAGGGAACCACGGCAGCAACCGTACAGCTTAGTGTGCCGGTGATTGCGGCGCTGGGAGGGATTTTGTTTTTGGGTGAAGCACTTACACTACGATTTGTGCTGGCTTCAATGGCGATTCTGGGGGGTATTGCCTTGGTGATCCTGAAGAAAACCTGATATTTATCTTTTTTAGAGATATTTTTATCTAAATATATCGTTTTTTTCGCTTTGAGTTGTCGTTGATACTGCTGTCATTCAATTTCAGGGAGCCGTGCCATGTTATTAAGTCCACAACAATTCCAGCAGGTCAGCGGAGCCGTGCATGGCCTGACACCTGCGCAACTGGCTTGGGTGAGTGGCTATATCTCTGGCCTGAGCTATCAGTATGATGAAACCAGACTGGCTCAAAGCACGTCTGCGGCGTTTCCGGCAGCAGTCAGTCAGGGTATCAAAACCACCATTCTTTACGGTAGTCAGACCGGTAATAGTAAAAAGGTAGCGGAACAGTTGCTGGCTCGCCTGCAAGCTCAAGGTTCCACTGCGGTACTGGTCAACATGAAGGATTACCGTTCGCAGCAGCTGAAAAAGGAACAGCGTATTGTTGCTGTCATCAGCACCCACGGTAATGGTGAACCACCGGATGATGCCCGCGCATTTTTCACTTTCCTGCAAAGCGAACGTGCCCCGCGTCTGGAATCGCTGGAATATGCCGTGTTAGCGCTGGGTGATTCCAGCTATGAAGAATTCTGCCAGACCGGGCAGGTGTTGGATCAGCGTCTGGCCGAACTGGGCGCGAAACGCCTGCTGGAGCGGGTGGATTGCGACGTTGATTTCACCGCTACCGCCCATGACTGGCAGCAGCAGGTTGTCGGGAAAACCCCGTCAGTGCAGGCCGATAACAACATCCATTTCAACCTGAACCCACTGGCGGAACAGGTAACGAAGGTGCTGGAATACTCTGCCGACAATCCGTTTCTTGCTGAGTTGTTGACCAATGCCATTCTGACCGATGATGGCTCGGAAAAGGATGTACTGCATCTGGAGTTTTCACTGGAAGATTCCGGCATTGATTATCAGCCGGGCGATATTCTGGCTGTGGCTTTTGACAACGACCCGCAATTGGTGGATGAAGTTCTCAGTCTGGGCAGCTGGTCAGCAGATGAAAAAGTGCAGCTCAAAGGCGAGGCAATCAGTTTGCATGAGGCCCTGCTCCGCCAGCGTGAATTGCGTAGCGTCACCCGTCGCCAGCTGAAAGCCTACGCTGAAACCATCGGCCACCCGGAATTACAGGTAGCTGCCGAAGATAAAACGGCCTTGCAGGACTGGTTGTATGCCGCTGACTGGGTTGATGTATTGCGGGAATTTGCGGGAACACTTTCTGCCCAGCAACTGGTCGACATCCTGCGCCCCTTGCAGCCGCGTCAGTATTCGATTGCATCCAGCCCGACAGCACACCCCGATGAAGTTCACTTGCTGGTCAAGCGGGTGGAATATGCTTACCAGAAGCGTACTCATCTGGGTGCTGCTTCCAACTGGCTGGCACGTTTGCAGGCAGGGGAAACAGCGGCTGTTCATGTCAAAGCCAACCCCAATTTCAAGCTGCCTTCCGACCCGCAGGCAAAAATCATCATGATTGGTGCTGGCACAGGTGTGGCACCTTTCCGTAGTTTCCTGTTTGAGCGGGAAGCGCAGGATGTGCAGGGTAATAGCTGGCTGTTTTTCGGTGAACAGCACTTCCGCACCGATTTCCTCTATCAGGCCGAATGGCAGCAGCTATTGGCCAATGGGACGCTGGAACGCATGAGTGTGGCGTTTTCCCGCGATCAGGCTGACAAGATTTATGTGCAACACCGTCTGCTGGAAGCGGGGGCGGAAATCTGGCGGTGGCTGGAGCAGGGGGCGTATGTCTACGTGTGTGGCGACATGAACCGCATGGCCAAAGACGTACATCAGGCATTGCAGGCTATTGTGGCGACTCACGGAGGTAAAGACCCGGAAGAAGCCTCAGCATGGTTAGCCAGCCTCATGAGTGAGCGTCGTTACCAGCGCGATATTTACTGATTGTTCCGTGTTTAAAAAGGCAATCCCCCAGTCCGGCATGGAGCAGGGGGATGCTTTTCAGGAGAGTACGTGCACTCATCGTTGTTTAAACGGATTTTCCTGTATCAACCAGATCGCGGTAAGCGTGCCAGCTGGCATGTGCAATCAGTGGGAACAAGACGATCAAGCCCAGATAGAAAGTGGCGATACCAAGCATCATGGTTGCAGTAATGGTCAGCGCCCATGCCAGCATCGGCATCGGGTTTTTCATGACGGCACGCAGACTGGTCGCGCCTGCGGTCACGATGTCTACATCCTTGTGAATCAGTAACTGGGCAGTCACCACGCCAGTGACAAACGCAACTGCCGCAAATAACAAACCTGTCAGGGTAAAGCCCAGCACCATCCAGAAGCCGTTTTCCATTGCCATGATGCTGCCGACCATATCGGCAAAGCCAGCATTGGACACCGTGTCACTGTCGGCATGGAAGAATAGTGCTACAGCCAGTGCGGATGCACGCACCCAGGCAATCATCATGACCCCCAGCGCCATGGCATAAATGCCCAGACTGAACACATTGCGGTTTAATGCCAGCATGGAATGCCGGAGGGTGGGTGGTTCATTATCCTCAATCCGGCGACTCAGGTCATACAGCCCGACGGCCAGAAACGGCCCTACCAGCAGGAAACCGGTCGTACAGGCAGCAATGAACAGCGGGTTGGCATCTGCCACCAGATTCAACATTATGCCAATAATGGCAAATACGGCGCCGTAGGCAAGGCTAGCTGATGGATTGTGTTTGAGGTCATTCCAGCCCGCCATCATCCATTGCTGAATATGCTGGATACCTACTTTGCGCACGGGGTAACTTTGGAACAGTTTGCTTGTATCGGGCGGGGAGCTCAACGGCTCATCGTGTTTACTCACATAAGGTTGCATGGCAGCCTCCTTTGATTCATTCCGTTGTTAATGTCTGCTGAGCATGTCAGCCAGTGAATGAGACGCTGACATGAGAATCAGTATATCCGAGTGATTTACTCGGGCAATTAACCCCGTGGTTGGTGGTTTAAATAATAGTTAGCGATTAAGAAGATATTTATATCTAAATATATCGTTTTTTTCGATTTAATGATTCATGGATACTGCTTCGCATAATCTTTTTACGAGGTAACAAACCATGACTCTGAACACTGCACCGTTGCAAACCCTGAATGCCGAATTTGCTGACCTGATGCTGGATGAAGCCCTGATTGCCCTGCGCCAGCGCTTCGACGGGCGTATCGCCTTTTCCACCAGTCTGGGGCTGGAGGATCAGGTGATCACCGACGCCATCTTCCGCAACGATCTGGATATTGAAGTTTTTACTCTCGATACCGGGCGCAACTTCAGCGAAACCTACGACGTACTGGATGTGACCCGCAAGAAATACGGCCAGCCGATCAGGGCTTACTACCCGCAAACAGAGGCTATCGAGCATTACGTCACTCTCAAGGGCATCAATGCGATTTACGAATCCGTCGGGAACCGCAAGGAATGCTGCTACATCCGCAAGATTGAGCCGCTGAACCGCGCCTTGCAGGGTGTGCAGGTGTGGATTACCGGCTTGCGCGCAGCCCAGTCCGCTTACCGCGCCGACATGAACCTGTTTGAACGGGACGAACAGCGTGATTTGCTGAAATTCAATCCGTTGCTACACGCTGTTACCAACGAGCTGTGGGGCGATGTACGCAAACACGACATTCCTTACAACCAGCTGCATGACCAGTTTTACCCCAGCATCGGCTGCGCGCCCTGCACCCGCGCGGTGGCTGCGGGCGAAGACGAGCGTTCCGGGCGCTGGTGGTGGGAAGCCCACAATCAGGAATGCGGCCTGCACGATGGTACCCGTAAACCACAGGAGCAGGCAGCGGTATGACGGCACGAATTGACCCCAAGCCACTGAACGAGCTGGCGGCCAACGGTTCTGCGGTCGAACACATCAAGGATCGCAGCGACTACCTGCGCGGCAATCTGGCGGATGACTTCCGCAACCCGATTACCGCCGCCATCAGCGAAGACAACGTGCAACTGGTGAAATTCCACGGTTCCTACATGCAGGACGACCGCGATGTACGCCTGCACCGCCAGGAAAAGAAACTGGAACCGGCGTATTCCTTCATGATTCGCCTGCGTGTGCCCGGTGGTGATTTAAGTGCCGCGCAATGGATCAAGCTGGACGACATCAGCAACCAGTACGGCAACGGTACATCGCGGATTACCACCCGCCAGGCATTGCAGTTCCACGGCATCATCAAGTTTGACATGAAAAACACCATCAAGGCGATGGATGCTGCCCTGCTCGACAGCATTGCCGGGTGCGGTGATGTCAACCGCAACGTGATGTGTACGCCTGACCCGGCACTGTCGCGGGTTCATGCCGAGGTATTCCCATGGGCGCAGAAAATCAGTGACCACTTGCTGCCGCAATCGCGTGCCTACCACGAAATCTGGCTGGATGAGGAACAGGGCAAAACCCTGGTTGCCGGTGGCGAAGCCGCAGAAACCGAACCGCTGTACGGCAAGCACTACCTGCCGCGCAAGTTCAAGATTGCGATTGCGATTCCACCCTTCAACGATATGGACGTGTACGCCAATGACATCGGCCTGATTGCGGTGGCAGAAAACGGTCATCTGGCCGGTTTCAATGTCGCGGTTGGCGGCGGGCTGGGCATGACGTTCGGGCGGGATGACACCTACCCACGGTTGGCCTCAGTGATTGGTTTCTGCACGCCGGAACAGGTGCTGGAGGTGTGTTTCCACATCGTCGCCATCCAGCGCGATTACGGCAACCGGCAGGATCGCAAACTGTCGCGCTTCAAATACACCCTTGATCGTTTCGGGCTGGACTGGTTCCAGCAGGAACTGCATGAGCGGCTGGGTTTTGCCCTCAGCAAGGTGCGGGCGTTTGAATTTGCCACCACTGGCGACCGTTTCGGCTGGCGTTCCAGTACCGATGGCTTGTGGCATCTGGGGCTGCGGCTGGAATACGGGCGGGTGCTGGATAACGATACCCACCGTCTGAAATCTGCCTTGCGGGCAATCGCACAGCAAAACCTCAGCGGTTTCCGCATGACCGGCAACCAGAATCTGATCCTGACCGGGGTGCGCGAAGCCGACATTGAGGTGGTGGAAAACATTCTGCATGAGCATGGCTATGCACCGGATGCCAGCCACCTGTCCGGCTTGCGGCGTAATTCCATTGCCTGCGTGGCGCTCAATACCTGCCCACAGGCGATGGCGGAAGCCGAACGCTACCTGCCTGATCTGATCAGCAAGCTGGAAGTGTCGCTGGATAAATACGGCTTGCGCCATGACGACATCAAGATCCGCATGACCGGCTGCCCGAATGGTTGCGGGCGTTCCGTGCTGGGTGAAATCGGCCTGATCGGCAAGTCGCTAGGGCGTTACAACCTGTATCTGGGGGCTAGTTTCAACGGCGACCGCTTGAACCGGCTGTACCGGGAAAATCTGGATGAAGCCGCCATTCTCACCGTGCTGGATGAGCTGTTTACTGCTTATGCAACGCACCGGCGTGAAGCGGAAAGCTTCGGTGATTTCGTCATTCGTGCGGCTTATGTGAATCAGGAATAAAGGACTCAACATGTTTTTCAGTCAACAACAAACTGCCCGTAGCGGTCTTTCCCATCTCGACTGGCTGGAGGCCGAAGCCATCCACATCCTGCGCGAAGTGGCGGGGCAGTGCAGCAACCCGGCGCTGCTGTTTTCCGGTGGCAAGGATTCCATCTGCCTGCTGCGGCTGGCGGAAAAAGCGTTCCGCCCCGGACGTTTCCCGTTTCCGCTGCTGCACATCGACACCGGCCACAATTACCCGGAAGTCATTGCTTTCCGTAACCGCAAGGCCGAAGAACTGGGCGAGCGTCTGATCGTGCGTTCGGTGGAAGATTCCATGCAACGCGGCACGGTGGTACTCAAGCACGCGGATGAATCGCGCAACAAGCACCAGTCCGTCACCCTGCTGGAAGCGACCGAGGAACACGGTTTCGATGCCTGTATCGGTGGCGCGCGCCGCGACGAGGAAAAGGCGCGGGCGAAGGAGCGTATCATGAGTTTCCGCGATGAATTCGGCCAGTGGGATCCGAAAAACCAGCGTCCGGAACTGTGGAACCTGTACAACGCACGCAGCCACAAGGGGGAAAACATTCGTGCTTTCCCGATTTCCAACTGGACCGAACTGGACGTGTGGCAATACATCGAGCGCGAAGGGCTGGAACTGCCGAATATCTACTTTGCCCACCAGCGTCCGGTGGTCAAGCGTAACGGTGCAATTGTGCCCGTGACCGACCTGACCCCGGCCAAAGCGGATGAGGAAATCATCAATCTGCAAGTACGCTTCCGCACTGTTGGCGACATCACCTGTACGGCTCCTGTCGAGTCTGATGCGGATTCGATTGAAAAAATCATTGCCGAAACGGCGACCACCACCATTACCGAGCGCGGCGCAACCCGGCTGGATGACCAGGCCAGCGAAGCCGCCATGGAACAACGCAAGAAAGAGGGCTATTTCTGATGACACAGTTTGTTGAAGACCACGGCCTGTTGCGCCTGCTGACCTGTGGCAGCGTGGATGACGGTAAAAGTACCCTGATCGGGCGGCTGTTGTTCGATTCCAAGGTGATTCTGGCGGATACCTTGCACGCGATTGAAAAAACGTCGCAGAAACGCGGAATGCAGGAGGTTGACCTGTCACTGCTGACCGATGGCTTGCAGGCCGAGCGGGAGCAGGGGATTACCATCGACGTGGCCTACCGCTATTTTTCCACCGGCACGCGCAAGTTTATCATCGCGGATGCGCCGGGGCATGAGCAGTACACTCGCAACATGGTGACGGCGGCTTCCACTGCCAATCTGGCCATCATTCTGGTGGATGCGCGCAGGGGCGTGCTGACCCAGACCCGCCGCCATTCCTGTCTGGCGCATCTGGTCGGGATTCCGCACCTGCTGGTGGCGGTGAACAAGATGGATCTGGTCGATTACAGCGAGGAGCGTTTTGAGGAAATCAGACGCGATTATCTGGACTTCGCTGAGCAACTCGGTATCCATGATGTAGGTTTCCTGCCTTTATCCGCCTTGAAAGGCGACATGGTGGTCGAGCGCGGCGACAGGCTTGACTGGTATCAGGGGCCGACTCTGATGGATGTATTGGAAACCTCCCCCGGCGTGGAGGGCCGCCTGACCCAGCCATTCCGCTTCCCGGTGCAGTATGTATGCCGCCCGCAGGACTCGGCCAACCCGGAATTGCACGATTACCGGGGTTTCATGGGGCGGGTGGAATCCGGCCATATCAGGGTGGGCGATAGCGTTACCGTGCTGCCTTCCGGCCTGACCAGTATCATCAAGGCCATCGAGCTGGGTGGCGAAGGGCTGGGGGAAGCCATTACCGAACAGTCTGTAACCTTGCTGCTGGCGGATGAAATCGATATTTCGCGCGGCGACATGATCGTGAAAAGCGGTGAACTGCCAACCCAGAGCAAGCAACTGGAAGCCACCGTATGCTGGCTGGCGGAAACGCCGCTGGATCGGGCGCGTACTTACCTGATTCGCCATACCACCCGTGACAGCAAGGCGAAACTGGCTGGTATCGAATGGCGGGTGGATGTCAATACGCTGGATAAACAGCCAGTAGAACAACTGGCGATGAATGACATTGCCCGTGTCAGTTTCAAACTGGCGCAGCCTTTATCGGTGGATGCCTATGCTGACAATCGGGCGACCGGTGCTTTCATCGTGATTGATGAAAGCACCAACAATACGGTCGGGGCAGGCATGGTGCTTTAACTTCAGGAAGGTTGTTACAGGAGGGATTGCTGTATGGGTTGGGAAGGGATGCTGTCTACCCTGTTGGTGCTGGGCGTGCTGGGTTTTCTGGCATTTTCCCGTATTGCGCCTGATCTGATCCTGATGGCGGCACTGATCATTCTGCTGGTCAGTGGGGTTGTGCCGCCGGAGGAGGCTTTCGCCGGTTTTGCCAACACCGGCCTGATGACGATTGCCGCGTTATACATTGTCGCAGCGGGCTTGCGTGAAACTGGCGCAATCCAGTGCATTACCCGCCGTTTGCTGGGGCAACCGAAAACGGTGCGTGGTGCACAGTTCCGCATGTTGCTGCCGACTGCGGGATTGAGCGCCTTTCTCAATAATACCACCGTGGTGGCGATGCTGATTCCAGCTGTTCAGGAATGGAGCCAGCGCTTGAAACTGCCACCTTCCAAACTGTTGATGCCGCTGAGTTTTGCCGCCATTCTGGGGGGAACCTGTACGTTGATAGGCACCAGTACCAATCTGGTGGTGAATGGTTTGTTGCAGGAAAAAGGTTATCCAGGGCTTGGGGTATTCGACATTAGTGTCGTGGGGCTGATGTTGTTACTGGTTGCAGGCGCGTTTCTGCTGACCTTTGGCAACTCTATATTGCCCGACCGGGGTGGTGTCGATGAAGGTCTGGAAAGCCTGCGGGAGTACCAAATTGATATGCTGGTAAATGGTTCTACCTTGGTTGGTCAGAGCTTGTCAGAGGCAGGCTTGGTGAATCTGGGCTTCGGCCATCTGGTAGAGCTGACCCGGGGCACAGTCGTGATTCAGGGGCCGTCGCGTGACTTTATTTTGGAGGAAAATGACCGCCTGTCTTTCATCGGCGTACCACGTTGCGCACATGAGCTGCGCAGCATTCAGGGCTTGAAACCGGCAAATGAGGATATTCACCGGCTGGACATTGTGCATTTCCGCCGCCGTCTGGTGGAGGCCGTAATCGGCCCGGATTTTCCTTTTCTAGGCATGACCTTGCAGGAATGTGACTTTCTCGGTTCTTATCAGGCGGTGGTATTGTCGGTGTCACGGGGTAGTACGTCTGCCCTGCCGGATAATGGGCTGGGAGTACATCTGCGGGTTGGTGATACCTTGCTGCTGGAAGTCGGCAAGGAGTTTGCCAAACAGTACCGTTTCCGTAAGGATTTCCTGCTGGTTAGTGCCCTGGAAGACTCCAGCCCGCCCAATTTCCAGAAAGCACAACTGGCGCTGGCCATACTGGCTGTGATGGTGGCTTTAAGTGCATTCGAGATTGTACCGATATTGCAGGCAGCATGGCTGGCTGCCGGTGTCATGTTAATCACCGGTTGTATGAATGCGGGGCTGGCGCGGCGCTCCATCGATTTCTCGGTGCTGACGGTGATTGGTGCTTCGTTTGCCTTGGGGGAGGCAATGAGTTCTACGGGTGCGGCCAAATTTCTGGCGACACAGCTGATGCAAAGCCTGCCATTGACGCCGGTTATGGCGCTGGTGGTGGTTTACGCCATGACCGTCATGTTTACCGAATTCATTACCAACAATGCGGCAGCGGTGCTGATGTTCCCGATTGCAGAGGCGATAGCGGAACAACTGGGTGTCAATCTGACGCCATTTGCCATTGCCATCATGTTTGCCGCTTCCGCCAGTTTTATTACACCGATTGGCTATCAGACCAATTTGATGGTGTATGGGCCGGGTGGCTACCGGTTGACCGATTACATCCGGTTGGGGTTACCCTTAAGCATTTTGGCGGGGTGTGTCACTATCCCCACCATTTTATGGTGCTGGCCTTTGTAAGATGAAACTGTCAGATACGGGTGGGTGAAGATAAAAAAAGCCTGCGTTCATCGAATGATCACAAAATCTCATTGGCAGCCGCCGCCCGATTGATTATGATAAATGCTGCAATGCACAATACCGCAGGGAAGGTTTCACAACATGAATAAACATAACAATCAGTGTGCGTCATTCTGTAACAGGGGATAGACCGTGTTTCACAGTGTTTATATAGCCGGGGCGGAGCCCCGTAGCGGCAAGTCGATCATCGTGCTGGGCATGATGGAAATGCTGCGCGCCATGACGCCTAAAGTGGGTTTCTTCCGCCCGGTGATCCGTGAGAATAACGGGCATGACCCGCTCATCCACCTGATTTCCAAACGTTATGCGCTGGAAGTGGCCGGTAGCGAGCTGTACGGCTGCACCGAAGATGTGGCAAGGCGCATGGTGGCGGAAGGCCGTCATGACGAGTTGCTGAAACTGATCCTGGCCAAATACCGTGCCGTGCAGGAAAAGACTGACATCGTGGTCTGCGCAGGCACTGACTTCGCCGGAGCCAATACCGCGCTGGAGCTGGATTTCAACGCTACCTTGGCCAACCATTTCGGCTGTCTGTTCATGCCGGTGGTGAAAGGTTACGGGCGTACTGCCGGGGAAATCGCCGACGCGGTGCGGATACTGGAAGAACATCTGGCCGCCGGGCAGCATTGCGAGTTACTGGCCGCCTTCGCCAACCGCGTGCCGCCGGAGCAGGTCGACAGCCTCAATGAACTGTTGCAAGGTTCCCGCTTCCCGTTTTTCGTTTTGCCGGAACGTTATTCGCTGGAGCGCCCGACCGTGGGGGAAATCGCCCGCGAACTGCGGCTGGAGTGCCTGTACGGTACGCCGCAGTCGTTCAACCACGAAGTTTCCCGCTACAAGATTGCGGCCATGCAGGTGCAGGATTTCCTGCGCCATCTGGAAAATTGCAGCATGGTGATTACGCCGGGTGACCGTTCCGACATCATTCTGGGTACGCTGGCAGCGGATGTTTCCACCGCTTATCCGATGATTGCGGGCATGATCCTCACTGGCGGGCAACGGCCGCCGCCTGATGTCAGCGCCTTGCTGGAGGGGATGAACCCGTTACGCCTGCCGATCCTGCTATCACCGTGGGATACGTTTGAAACCGCGCTCAAGGTCAACGAAGTCGAGAGCATGATCCTGCCTTCCGACGAGCGCAAGATTGCGGTGGCGCTGGGTTTGGTGGAATCCTGCGTCGACATGCACCAGTTACGCGAGCTGATCATCCAGAATCCGGGCAAGCGTATGACGCCGCTGATGTTCGAGTATGAACTGATCCAGCGAGCCAAGTCACAGCGCAAGCACATCGTGTTGCCGGAAAGTAGTGATGAGCGCGTGTTGCGGGCGGCGGAAATCCTTTCCCTGCGTGATGTGGTGCAGGTCACGTTGCTGGGGGTTGAGGAGGAGGTAAAAGCCAAAGCGGCTCACCTTGGCCTGAAACTGCGTAATATCGCCATCATCAATCCGCGTACTTCGCCCTTGCGGCAGGAATTTGCCGATGCTTATTACGCATTGCGCAAGCACAAGTGTGCTACCCCCGCGCTGGCGTGGGATACGATGGTGGATGTCAGCTATTTCGGCACCATGATGGTTCACCTCGGCTATGCCGACGGGATGGTGTCGGGGGCAGTTAATACCACCCAGCATACCATCCGCCCGGCGTTTGAAGTGATCAAGACCAAACCGGGCTGCGACCTGGTTTCCAGCGTGTTTTTCATGTGTCTGGAAGACCGGGTACTGGTATACGGTGACTGTGCCGTCAATCCGAACCCGGATGCAGCGCAACTGGCCGACATCGCGGTCACGTCTTCCGACACCGCGCGCATGTTCGGTATTGAGCCGCGCACTGCGATGCTGTCGTATTCCACCGGCGAATCCGGCAAGGGGGCGGATGTGGAACGGGTACGTGCTGCCGTGCAGCTTGCCCATGTCCGCAGGCCGGATCTGAAGCTGGATGGTCCCATCCAGTACGACGCGGCAGTCGACGCCAGCGTAGCCAGTTCCAAGATGCCCAACAGCGAAGTGGCAGGCAAAGC
Organism: Thiothrix nivea DSM 5205; assembly: GCF_000260135.1. NCBI lineage: Bacteria > Pseudomonadati > Pseudomonadota > Gammaproteobacteria > Thiotrichales > Thiotrichaceae > Thiothrix > Thiothrix nivea. The sequence continues at coordinate 4,042,931 of NZ_JH651384.1, forward strand.
GACGGTATTCATCTTCCCCGACCTGAATACCGGCAACAACACCTATAAGGCGGTGCAGCGTTCCGCTAACGCGGTGGCCATCGGCCCGGTGCTGCAAGGCTTGAACAAGCCGGTCAATGACCTTAGCCGTGGCTGTACCGTGACCGACATCGTGAATACCGTGGTGATCACCGCAATACAGGCGCAGCAGGAGGCGGCAGCATGAAAGTTCTGGTGCTGAATGCGGGCAGCTCTTCCATCAAGTACCAGGTGTTCGCGATGGCGGATCAGCAGGTGTTGGTGAAAGGGCTGATCGACCGTATCGGTGAAGCGGGCAGTGAAATCGCTTCGCATCATCAATCGCTGGAGCGGATCATCCAGCATTTGCAGGCGAGTGGCGTCACGGTCGACGCCATCGGCCACCGGGTGGTGCACGGTGGTGAACGCTTCCACCAACCGGCGCAGATCGACGCGGATGTCATTGCCGCCATCCGCGCCATGATTTCGCTGGCTCCGCTGCACAACCCGGCCAATCTGGAAGGTATCGAGGTAGCGCAACGCCTGTTCCCCGACGTGCCGCAGGTGGCGGTGTTCGATACCGCTTTCCACCAGACCATGCCGCCGGTCGCATTCCGTTATGCGCTGCCGGAAAGCCTGTATCGCGAGCACAAGGTGCGCCGCTACGGTTTCCACGGCACTTCACACCGCTATGTGGCACAACAGGCGGCGCTTTATTTACAAACTGGCTTGGCTGACCTCAACCTGATTACCCTGCATCTGGGCAACGGGTGCAGCGCCACCGCGATTGCCGGGGGCAAAAGCGTTGATACCTCGATGGGCATGACCCCGCTGGAAGGGTTGGTGATGGGAACCCGTTGCGGTGATATTGACCCGGCGCTGCATTTCTACCTGCAACGTGAAACTGGCCTCGATAGCGCGGCGCTGGAATCCTTGCTCAACAAGCACAGCGGCCTGAAAGGCGTCTGCGGCGTCAGTGATATGCGCGAAATCCAGCAGCGGGCCGAGAAAGGTGACGAAGCCGCGCAACTGGCCGAGGCCATGTTTGCCTACCGGGTGAAGAAATACATCGGCGCATACTTGGCGGTGCTGGGCAAGGTGGATGCCATCGTGTTTACCGGCGGAATCGGTGAACATTCGGCGCGCATCCGCGAACTGGTGTGCCGTAATCTGGAAGGCTTGGGCGTGGAGCCGGATTGGGTACGCAACTGGCTGCCGACTGACGGGGTTCTGGAATTCCAGCAGCCGGATGCACCGCTCAGGCTGCTGGTGGTTCCAACCAATGAGGAGCTGGAAATTGCACGCAGTACGGCTACTTTAGTACTTGCCCCATCCGCTCCCACTTCACCTCATTCCCCTTGACCGACAGCCACACCTGACGCGCCTTGCCGATGACATCCTGCAAGTGCACCGTGCCGAAAAAGCGGGAGTCGTTGCTGGCGGCGCGGTTGTCACCCAGCACGAAAACTTCCCCAGGCGGAATGATCATCTCCGTCTGCGGCAGCTTCGGGTTGGTGTTTGCCCAATAGACCTGCCATTGTTTTTCACCATCCGTTTCGGTCACGAACAATGCGCCGTTTTTATCGGTTTCTTCGGCAATCGCCGGAACAACCAGAAACGCAAAGCCAAGAAACAGCCAGTTACAGGATTTTTGGTGTTTTGGTCTAACAGGCATGTAGCCGGGGGTTTTCTCCACCCCGGACAATGAAAGATGATAGGGGTAGGAGCCACGGTATGAGGGCGGAAGTTCTACTGGCAAGTCGAGTTTCCGTATCTGTCTAGACCCATGTGATTATAAGCTCTATAAATTTGGTAAACTGCACCGCGCCCGTCAGGTACTGAACAGCCTACAATCAGGAAAAGAGTTGACGCATGAACATCCATAGCCAAGCCCGCACGACCCCAAAGATACGCGAAGAGATTCGGGACAGCAAAGGCAAGATGACGCTCGAAGCAGCCGCCAAGCACTTCAATGTGAGTCGTTCGACCATCCTTAAATGGCGTGGTCGGGAGAGCATGAACGACCGTTCGCATCGTCCCCATCAAGTCCATACGGCTCTGACCCCCATTCAGGAGGAGATTGTCGTCGAATTGCGCCGTACCTTGCTGTTGACCGTGGATGACCTGCTGGTCGTGACCCGTGAATTCATCAAGCAGGACATGGTGCGTTCCCCGCTGATCCGCCTGTTAAAACGGCATCAGGCCAACCGCCTGCAAGACTTATATGCGGCGCAGTCAGGCGAGTCGGAAACCGACAAACCCAAGACCTTCAAGAACTACGGGCCGGGCTATATTCATGTAGATGTCTAGACCCATGTGATTATGATTGGGTACAGTTTACCACCTATTGCAACACTTTCCCCATCCGTTCCCAATGCACGCTGTTGCCGCTGGCAGAGAACCATATCTGACGCGCCTTGCCAACCACATCCTGTAACGGCACTACGCCGAAAAAGCGGGAGTCATTGCTGCCGGTGCGGTTGTCACCCATCACGAAGACATGCCCAGGCGGAACCATCAGTTCGGTTTGTGGCAGTTGCAGTTTGTTTTCGCCCCAGAACACCTGCCAGCTTTTACCCTCGCTGCTTTCTGTCACCAGCAGCCCATTATCCGTATCGCTGACCTCGGTGCGCAACGGTTTGCCGTTGATGAGCACGTCGGCTCCCTTGACCTGGATCTTTTCCCCCGGCAAACCGATGATACGCTTGATGTAATAGGTGGTGCGGTTGTTGGGGTAAACAAAAATGGCAATGTCGCCACGTTGCACCGCCTGTTTGTAACCGGGGCGGTTGTAACGCTTGTCGGCAAACAGGATGTCGCCCTTGAGCACGGTCGGCTGCATACTTTCCGAAGGTACGCGGAACGATTCCACCAGATTCTGCCGCAGGTAATCGGTCAGGAGCGGCAGCGCCAGCACGCTGCAAAGCAGCAGCACCAGTACATAGGTGCCGCTTTTCTGCCAGCCTTGCAGCACATGATCTTGTTTGCGGCGAGCACTGCGGAAGGCATCCACCATTCCGTATAGCCACACCCCCAGCCACGCCAGCACGCTGGCCAGCAGGGCGGGCAACGTCCAGCTGGCGGGCAGGTACAGCGCAATCAGCACGACCGCCGGTACAGCCAGCAACGTAAAGCTGAGAAACAGCCAGATCGCCTTGTTTATTTCGCCATTATAAAGCTGCCCGAAACCGGGCAGGATGAGGGACATCAGCAGTGCAAACAATGGTTTGCGGCGTTTGATGCGGGGTGGGGAATCGGTTTGCATGTTGGTTTGGTTCCTTGTCTTTGTACTTGCCTTGTTATACAGGCGGGTGGGGGAAAGGTTACCGGTTGGGGCCGGTTTGGCAAGATTTTCCGGATAAGGTTTTGGGCGGCTTCCCCGCGCTTTTCTGTGCGAATAAAAAATAAGGATGCTTGAACTTGAACCCACTTTGTTGTAGCGTTCACACCATGAACACCTACCGCAACACATTGCTCCTATCCTTCCTGCGACTGCCCGGCTGGGCGGTATAAATTCTTACGCCCGGCGGGGCTATACGCGCTATCATTACCCCCACTTTCAGATTGATACACGAGTTGCCAAACCTGACAGCGTGCAGCCGTGTTTTGGAGCAAAACCATGTCAAAAGAGCGTTTGATTATTTTTGATACCACCTTGCGCGATGGCGAACAAAGCCCCGGCGCCTCCATGACGCAGGAAGAGAAAATCCGCATTGCGTTGATGCTGGAAAAAATGCGGGTGGACGTCATCGAAGGCGGTTTCCCGATTGCCAGCCCCGGCGATTTCGAGTCTGTGAAAGCCATCGCCAGCATCGTCAAGGACAGCACCATCTGTGGCCTCGCCCGTGCGCTGGAAAAAGACATCGACCGTGCGGCTGAGGCTATCAAACCGGCCAATTCCGGGCGTATCCACACCTTTATTGCCACCTCCCCAATCCACATGCAAAACAAGTTGCGCATGACGCCGGATCAAGTAGTGGAACAGGCCGTATTTGCAGTGAAACGGGCGCGTAACTACACCGACGATGTTGAGTTTTCCTGTGAAGACGCGGGTCGCTCCGAATTCGATTTCCTCTGCCGGGTAATCGAAGCGGCGATTGACGCAGGCGCACGTACCATCAATATCCCGGATACGGTCGGCTATCAGATCCCATCCGTATTTGGCGAAATCGTCGGTCGCTTGATCCAGACCATCCCGAATGCTGACAAGGCCATTTTCTCGGTGCATTGCCATAACGACCTCGGCTTGGCGGTCGGCAATTCCCTGTCTGCCGTCATGAATGGTGCACGCCAGGTCGAATGCACCATCAACGGCTTGGGTGAACGTGCCGGTAACGCTTCCCTGGAAGAAATCGTCATGGCGGTATGCACCCGCGCGGATGTGTTCCCGGTCGAAACCCGCATCGACACCACCCATATCGTGCCGACTTCCCGCCTGGTTTCCAGCGTCACCGGCTTCCCGGTACAGCCCAACAAGGCCATCGTTGGCGCGAACGCCTTTGCCCACGAATCCGGCATCCATCAGGATGGCGTGCTCAAACACCGCGAAACCTACGAAATCATGCGCGCGCAGGACGTGGGCTGGAGCGACAACAAGATCGTGTTGGGCAAACATTCTGGTCGCAACGCCTTCAAAACCCGCTTACAAGAGTTGAACATTGAGCTGAAGTCCGAAGAAGAGCTGAATGCCGCCTTCTCCCGCTTCAAGGATTTGGCAGACCGCAAGCATGACATCTTCGACGAAGACCTGATGGTGTTGATGATGGATGCGCGTGCCGCTGAAGAAAGCGCTGTGTATGAGCTGGTTGCATCCCACGTCTGTTCCGAAACCGGCGAATCGCCTAACGCCCGCGTCACCCTGAAGGTGGAAGGTGTGGAGCACACCGCGACCGCTATGGGTGGTGGCCCGGTAGATGCTGTGTTCAAGGCAATCGAAGCCATTGTCGGCGAAAGCGCGACCCTGGCACTGTATTCCGTCAACAACATCACCAGCGGCACGGATGCGCAGGGCGAAGTGACGGTACGTCTGGAAAAGAGTGGGCGTATCATCCACGGCCACGGTGCTGACACCGACATCGTAATCGCCTCCGCCAAGTCTTACGTGGACGCCTGGAACAAATTGGCCAGCCAGTCACTGCGCGAACACCCGCAGCACCATCAGGGGGTGTAAGCGCCTGTGGATGCGCAACTGCGGAGCCGCTACATGCAGGCAATGGGAATTCCGGTGTGGAGGTTGAAGGATACACCTCCGCCGGTGGTTGTTTCCTCTGTGCCTGCTTCCCTTGAAAGAAACCCCTCCCCAATCCCCCCCTTATCAGGGGAGGGAGGCAGGGATGTAGTGGTTTCTTCCTCCTCCCCTGATAAGGGGAGGGCGGGAAGGGTTTCTTATTCCCACATGGACTGGCAAGAACTCCGTGCCACCGTTCTCGCCTGCACCCGTTGCGACATCAGCAAAACCCGCGCCAATGCCGTTTTCGGTATCGGCAACCAGCAAGCTGACTGGATGGTGATCGGCGAAGCCCCCGGCGCGGAAGAAGACAAGCAGGGCGAGCCATTTGTCGGCAAGGCCGGGCAGTTGCTCAACAACATGCTGCTGGCAATCGGGATGCCGCGCGCAACCGTCTACATCGCCAATATCCTCAAATGCCGCCCGCCCAACAACCGTGACCCAAAACCGGATGAAGCCACCAACTGCCGGGGCTATCTGGAGCGTCAGATCGAGCTGGTCAACCCCGCCCTGATCCTGGTGGTTGGCCGCATTGCCGCCCAGAACCTGCTGCAAACCGATGCGCCACTGGCACGCCTGCGTGGCCGTGAACACCGCGCCCCGCTGACCGGAACACCGGTGATTGTTACCTATCACCCCGCCTACCTGCTGCGCCAACCTGCCGACAAGCGTAAAGCCTGGCAGGATTTGTTGCTTGCCCGTGAAATATCTGCCCGTAGTGCCTGACTATATGCCTAGTATTGAAAACGATTTCCTGCCCCTGCGCCCGATGGTGCCACAGGATGTGGATGCCGTGATGGCAGTGGAGACGTGCGCGTTTCCATATCCGTGGACAGCGGGTATTTTTCACGACTGCCTTAAGCATGGCTATTCCTGCTGGATTTACGAGCAAGAGGAGGAGGTTGCTGGTTACGCGGTAGTGATGTTTGCTGTGGATGAAATGCACCTGCTCAATATCTGCATCCGCCCGCAAGACCACGGCAAGGGTTTGGGCAGCCGCCTGCTGAAAACGCTGGAACGGATTGCGCGTGGCATCAAGGCTGAAACCTGTTTTTTGGAAGTGCGCCAGTCCAATTTTTCTGCCATCCGCCTATACCTGAATGCCGGGTTCAATGAGGTAGGGCTGCGCAAAGCTTACTACCCAGCAGCAATTGGGCGTGAAGATGCCATCGTTATGGCAAAAACTTTGCTCAATGTGTTGTAAAAAAGTTGCAAATAGGGTAGGTATTGGCGTTTTGTAGTAGTATTATTACCACTTTTACTGTGTGAGTTTTGGCCATATTGTGTGTAAAACGGAATTTGCAGATCCAACAAGGTTGATGATTACAGGCGAGGCTGCACATGTGCCTTCCGCCGTGCATCACATTCCTGCCGATAAAGTCTGTGGCCGTGCCAAGGATGTCGTGCGTCGTCTGCAAAAAGCAGGTTACGAAGCCTATCTGGTGGGTGGTTGCGTGCGTGACCTGCTACTGGGGCGTACACCCAAGGATTTCGATATTGCCACCAGCGCACGCCCGGAAGAAATTCGCAAGCTGTTCAATTCCTGTCGCCTGATTGGCCGCCGTTTCCGCCTTGCCCACATTTATTATGGGCGTGACTATCTGGAAGTGGCGACTTTCCGGGCCCCGCATGATGAAGGGGATGATGGCGGCAAAGTAAACGATGAAGGCCGCATCATCCATGATAACGTCTACGGCACGCTGGAAGAGGATGTGTGGCGGCGTGATTTCACCATCAACGCCCTGTTTTACAACCCCAGTAATGGCGAGTTGCTGGATTTTGTTGGCGGGCTGGATGATTTGCACCATCGTAAAATCCGCCTGATTGGCGACCCGGAAAAACGTTTCCGTGAAGACCCGGTGCGTTTGTTGCGCGCTATCCGTTTCGCCGCCAAGCTCGGGTTTGACATCGAAGAGCGCACCCGCACGCCCATTGCTTCCCTGGCCATTTTGCTGGAAGCTGTGTCCTCCGCACGCCTGTTCGACGAAATCATCAAACTGCTGCACAGCGGCGATGGCTTGCCGACTTACCGTCTGTTGCGCGAATACGGGGTGTTGCAACACCTGTTGCCGCTGACGACAGAAAGTATTGAAGAGGACAGCACCGGCAATTTTGCCCGTATGGTGGAGCTGTCACTGGGCAACACCGACCAGCGGATTGCGGAAGGCAAATCGGTGATGCCTGCGTTCCTGTATGCGGTGCTGCTGTGGCACAAGGTGCATCTGGCTGCAGTGTCGCTGCAACTGAAAGGGATGCCGGAAATGCAGGCGCTGCATGTGGCGGCAACGGATGCCTTGCGTGATCAGGTTGATTTCACTGCCGTGCCGCGCCGTTTCAGTAACATCACCCGTGAAATCTGGGCGCTACAATCGCGTTTCCGCCACCGTGACTTGCGTCGCGCTAATCTGTTGTTGGGGAATGCGCGTTTCCGTGCTGCCTATGATTTCCTGTGCTTGCGAGCCGAAGCCGGTGAGCAGGTGAAGGACGACGCTGAATGGTGGACTGCCTTCCAGCACGCAACGCCAGAGGAGCGCCAGGAACTTTCCAATGGCGCACAAGGCAAAAAGGCGGGTCTGCGTCGCCGTAAGAAGCGCAAGAAAAGCAGCAACGCCAAAGCTGCCACGTCTCCACCCGCCAGCGAATGAACCCCGTTACCTGTTACATCGGTTTAGGCAGTAACCTTGGTGACCCGGCTGCCAACCTGCATTCCGCGATTGACCAGATTGCCGCCACTGCGGGAGTTGAGCTGCGCGGCGTTTCCCGTTTCTACGCCAGCAAGCCAATGGGGCCGCAGGATCAGCCGGATTACGTGAATGCAGTGGCTTGCGTAAAAACCATGCTCGGTGCACATGACCTGTTGCAAGCCCTGTTTGTGGTGGAAAGGGCGCATGGCCGGGTGCGGGATGCAGCCTTGCGCTGGGGGCCACGCACCCTGGATCTGGACTTGTTGTTGTACGGGGCCGAAATTGTCGAAACAGCAGACTTGCGCGTGCCGCATCCGGGCATTTGTGAACGTTCGTTTGTGGCGTTGCCGCTGCATGACCTTGCGCCCAGGCTGGTTTTTCCGGATGGACGCCGTTTGCAGGATTGCCTGCAAGCCTTGACGTGCGATGACCTCTATCCGCTGACCTGAAGCGGGTTTTGTGTAAAGGCTTCCCGGCCTTTCGTCAGTTTGAACCATACCGTATACACTGCTGGCAAAAACAGTAGCGTCAGCAGCGTTGCCACCAGTAACCCACCCATGATCGCAATCGCCATCGGCCCGAAGAACACACTTTTCGATAACGGAATCATCGCCAGTATCGCCGCCAGCGCCGTTAGCATGATCGGGCGGAAACGCCGCACCGCAGCTTCAATCACCGCCTCGCGCGGAACCTCGCCAGCGGCAATATTGCGCTCGATCTGATCCACCAGAATCACCGAGTTGCGCATGATCATGCCGGAAAGCGCAATTGTCCCCAGCATCGCCACGAACCCGAACGGCTTGTCGAACAGCAGCAGGAATACAGCCACCCCGATCATGCCGAACGGCGCGGTCAGCACTACCATGATCACCCGTTGGAAACTCTGCAACTGGATCATCAGCAAGGTCAGTACCACCACGATGAACAGCGGGAAACCCGCACCGATGGATTCATTGCCCTTGGCGCTTTCCTCTACTGCGCCACCGGTTTCCAGCCGATACCCAAGCGGCAGATTGGCTTTGATCTCGCCTAATTGGGCTTCCACCTGCGCGGTCACGGTTGGAGCCTGAATCTTGGTATAAATGTCGCCGCGCACGGTGATGGTCGGCGTGCGATTGCGATGCCAGATAATGCCTTCTTCCTGCACGTATTCGATTTTCGCCAGTTGCGATAGCGGCACGGTTGCGCCAGTGGTGGTCGGCACGTTCAGCCCGGCAAGGCGGGAAATCCTGTCGCGCTCATTTTCGCTGCCCCGCAGCAGGATGGGGATGGTTTGATCCTGTTCACGGAATTCACCGATCGTGGTTCCGTTGAGGGAGCTTTGCAGCAGTTGCGACAGCGCGGATTGGGTAACGCCCAGGCTGATGGCTTTGGCTGTATCCAGTTTGAGGCGGATAGCCTTGCTGCGTTCGTTCCAGTCCAGATGCACGTTGACCAGATTAGGGTTGGCACGCATGACGGTCGCCACTTGTTCGGCCAGTTCGCGTAGTTTCCAGAAATCATCGCCGGAAACCCGGAATTGCACCGGGTAGCCCACCGGTGGCCCGTTTTCCAGCCGGATCACGCGCCCGCGCACCAAGCTGAAATCCGGGTTGTTGTCGAGCAGTTCAATCAGTTTGCCGCGCAAGGCTTCCCGGTCGGGAATGCTGTTGGTGGTAATCACGAACTGTGCAAAGCTGGCGGCAGGCAGTTGTTGGTCAAGCGGTAAGTAGAAACGCGGCGAGCCATTGCCGGTATAGGCCACGAAATTGTCGACGTGTTCCTGCTGGGTGTTGAGAAAATTTTCCAGCCGTTGGGTCTCACGTTGGGTCGCTTGCAGGGAAGAGCCTTCCGGCAGTTTCAGGTCGACGATCAGCTCCAGCCGGGTGGCGTCGGGGAAGAACTGTTGCTGCACGAACTGGAACAGGAACAGTGACCCGGCGAAGGTGGCGATAGTCAGTAGGATCACCGTAAGCGGGTATTGGACGCAGGCTTTGATCAGGTGGCGGAACCAGCGGTAGAAGCCCTCGGCGAGATGATGACGGAGTGAAGAAACCCCTCCTAACCTCCCCTTGTCAGGGGAGGAACTGGGCGGTGCTTCGTCTTTGGCTCCCTCCCCTGACAAGGGGAGGGTTGGGGAGGGGTTTCTTTTATACTCCGGCAACAACTTATACCCCAGATACGGAATCACAATCACTGCCGCAAACCACGAAATCACCAGCGCAATCGTCACTACTTCGAAAATCGAGCGCGTATATTCCCCCACCGAAGACTGCGCCGTGGCAATCGGCAGGAACCCGGCAGCCGTCACCAACGTACCTGTCAGCATCGGAAATGCCGTCGTGGTATAGGCGAAACTGGCGGCTTTCACCCGTTCCCAGCCTTCCTCCATTTTCACCACCATCATTTCGATGGCGATGATGGCGTCGTCCACCAACAGCCCCAACGCCAGCACCAGCGACCCCAGCGAAATCTTGTGCAGGCCGATGCCGAACAGGTGCATGGTGAAAAAGGTTGCTGCCAGCACCAGCGGGATCGACAGCGCCACCACCGTTCCGGCGCGTACTCCAAGGCTGAAAAAACTGACCGCCAGTACAATCACCACCGCCTCAAACACCACTTGCAGGAATTCGCCCACTGAGCGTTTGACGGCGGCAGGTTGGTCATTAACGCGGTGCAGTTCCATGCCGACCGGAAGCTGGTTGCCGATCCTCACCAGCGCTGCATCCAGCGCCTTGCCCAGCGCGATGATGTCGCCACCTTTGCGCATGGAAACGCCAATCCCCAGTGCATCCTGTCCCATGTAGCGGAAAGTGGATTGCGCCGGGTCAACGAAGCCACGTTTTACCTCCGCCACTTCGCGCAGGCGGATGGTGCGGTTGCCGATCTTGACCGGCAAGTTGCGGATATCTTCCAGGTTGCTGAAAGTGCCTTCCGGGCGCACGTAAATACGGTCATCCTGCGTATTGTACGCGCCCACGGCGGTGATGGCGTTTTGCGCCTGCAACACATCCACCAGTTGCTGCACGCTGAAGCCGAGATTAGCCAGCTTGCTGTTGGAAAGCTCGATGTAGACACGTTCGTCCTGCTCGCCGATCGGCAGGATTTTCGCCACGTCAGGCACACGCAGCAGTTCCTTGCGGATGTGATCTGCCGCATCCCGCAATTGGGCATAGCTGAAACCGTCGCCAGTAAGAGCGAAGATATTGCCGTAGGTTTCGCCGAATTCATCGTTGTAGAAAGGCCCCACCACGCCTTGAGGCAGGTTACGCTCCATATTCTCGGTACGTTTGCGGATGTCGTAAAACATGTCATCCATGGCGTTGGAGGGGGCGTTGTCCTTGGCTATGACGAAAATATTTGCTTCACCCGGACGGGAGAAACTACGCACAATGTCGACGTAATCGGTTTCGAGCAGGGTTTTCTCGATACGGTCAGTCACCTGTGACTCTATTTCCTGCGCGGTCGCGCCCGGCCAGTAAGCTTGCACCAGCATGACCTTGAAGGTGAATGGCGGGTCTTCCGATTGCCCCAGCTTGTTGTAGCCGAACACCCCCATCGCCAGCGTCAGGATCATCAAGTAGAGGACGAAATTACGGTGCCGCAGCGCCCATTCTGACAGGTTGAAGCTGTTCATGAGCCAGCCTTGCCGTCATATGGAACGGGGTTGATGGTTTGCCCGCTGCTTAGTTTATGGACGCCAGCAGCGATAATCTGCGTACCCACAGGCAAGCTGCTGATGGTGACGCCATCGTCGTGGAAAGCAAGGATACTGACAGGCTGGATACTGACCTGATGATTTTGCCCCAACACCCAGACTGCCGTCTGCTGGCTTTGCTGGAACAGGGCGGAAGCCGGTATCCAGCTTGAATCCTGCACACCCGTGCCGGGCAGGCTGACATCGGCAGTTACCCCTAGCCGCAGGTCGCCCGGGGGATTCAGCAGGCTGATCTTGACCAGGAAGCTGCGGGTGGCGTCAGTGGCAGGGGAAACTTCCCGTACCTTACCCTGAAATTCGCTCTCCGCCTGTGACCATAACCGAATATTGACCACTGTACCGGCGGCAAGCGTGCGGGCGGTATTTTCACCGACGCGGATTTGCACTTCGCGCTCGCTAGCGTAGGCAATGTGTACGACAGGCGTTCCGGCAGCGACGACTTGCCCGGCTTCAGCGTAGACGGCGGTGATGACGCCCGTTTGGTCAGCTTTAAGCTCGGTGTAGGCTGCCTGGTTGCCGCTCAATTTGAGTTGGGCTTTGGCGGACGTGACTCTGGCCTGTGCCGCATCATGCGCGGCCTGCGCTGCATCCAGTGACGCTTGCCCAATGAACTGTTTGCGGCGTAATTCGCTGACCCGCGCCAGTTCGGCTTTGGCATTGACGTAATCGGCTTCAGCGGCGGCCAGTGCGGCCTTGGTGCTGGCAAGATTGAGGTTGAGGTCAGCAGTATCCAGTTCAGCCAGCACCTGGCCCGCTTTGACGGTGTCGCCTGTGTCAACCTGCCGGGTTGTTACTTTGCCACCCACGCGGAATGACAGGTCGGCTTCGTAACGCGCCTTGATTTCGCCGGAGTAGGTTGTTCCATTACCAGACTGGTAGCTGTTGATTGTCCAAACCTGGGCAGGGCGGATGACTTCGGTAGCGGTTTCCGGTTCTTTGCAGCCAGCCAGTGCCAGCAGCAGGGCGAAGGGCAGAAAAGCAATCGGTTTCATGGTGTCTCCGTCGTCATCAATGCGCCGCTCCACAGGGCTTTCAGCGCTGATTCCAGCATCAGCAGGTAATCATCGGTACAGGCGCAGACCAACGAACGTTCTTTCATCAATTCCTTGAGCGGGGAAGGGCGCATCAATTGCCACAGGCCGAGGAACAGGGCGTAGCTTTGCAGCATCAACGCCTGGGTAGATTGCGGGAAATGATGGCGCAGTGCCTGTACCAGTTCCTCCAGTTGCGCGTAGGTGTGTTCCTCGAAGACAAACGCGCTCTCCAGCGGGATTTGCCGTTCCAACAGGCCATGGCACAAGGTCGCCAGTGGCAGGAAGGCGGGGAAATCGAGCAGGAACTGGCGGTTGACGGTAAACAGGTCATCCAGTGTCATCGGCAGCCCAGTCTGGTTGGCACGAGCCTTCATGCGGCTGAAAAAAGTGTTGACGTGGCGCTCGTGGATGGCCAAGAACAGCTCTTCCTTACTGCGGAAGTACAGGTAAACCGTGCCTTTGGCCAGCCCGGCAGCGCTGGCGATTTCAGCAACGTTGGACATGCGGTCGGGTTGCGCGAGCCAGAGTTGCTCGGCGGCGTCAAGGATAGCTTCGCGGCGGAGTTCCTTGTCTTCGGGATTGGTGGCTCTTATTTGCATATAAATGACCACAGGTCAGTTGTTTGGAACGATTCTAAATGACCAGTAGTCAGTTGTCGAGTCGATTTGCGGAAGCCAATGCTGCTAAACTGGCGTTAATGGCAGGGTGCGCCAGCGGGATTGCTTGTTTCAATTTGCAAGCAATGGCCACCAAACACAGGAGTGCGTGATGAAACCCCCGATTGTTTTGTTGTTAAGTTGCTTGCCGTATTTGTCAGCTTGTGGGGAAAACACTGTCCCAGCTCTGCAAGGCTATGTCGAGGGCGAATATGTCCGCCTCGCTGCCCCGTTTGCCGGAACCTTGCAAAACCTCGTTGTGCAACGCGGCGCGCAAGTCAGGCAGGGCGACCCCGTTTTTACCCTCGAACAGCAGAACGAAGCCGCCGCCCGGCAAGGGGCGGAAGACCGCCTGCACGCCTCCGAAGCACAACTGGCCGACCTGAAAACCGGCAAACGCCCGCAGGAACTGCAAGTCATCCGCGCCCAGCTGGCGCAGGCCAAAGCCGCTGCCCAACTCTCCACCACCGAATTGCAGCGCGCCGAAAGGCTGGTCAAAGGCAAGTTTGTTGCCAGCGACCAGCTCGACGCAGCCCGCGCCAATGACAAGCTCAATCAGGCCAAAGTCACCGAGTTGCAGGCGCAATTGCAGGTGGCTGAACTCGCCGCCCGCCCGGATGCGCTGAAAGTGGCCGAGGCCAACGTCGCTGCCGCCCACGCTGCGCTCGATCAGGCCGACTGGCAGCTTTCCCAGAAAAGCGTTGCCGCGACCCGCAACGGGCTGATTAACGATACCTACTATCAGCCGGGCGAATGGATTCCTGCTGGCAGCCCCGTCATCAGTATCCTGCCACCTGAAAACCGCAAGGTGCGTTTTTTCGTCCCCGAACCACAACTCGGCAGCCTGCAAACTGGCCAGACCGTGCAGGTCAGTTGCGATGGCTGCGGCGACGCCATGCTGATGCACATCAGCTACATCTCCCCGCAAGCCGAATACACCCCGCCGGTCATCTACAGCAAGGATTCGCGCGCAAAACTGGTGGTAATGGTGGAGGCGATACCGGGGGTGGCAGATGCGGCGAAGCTGAAGGTGGGGCAACCGGTGGATGTGAAGCTATGACTCTCGCCATCGACGTGCGTGGCCTCAACAAACACTTCGGCGACAAACACGTCGTACAGGATTTGTCGCTGCAAGTCCGCAAAGGCGAAATCTTCGGCTTCCTCGGCCCTAATGGCAGCGGCAAAACCACCTCCATCCGTATGCTCTGCGGCCTGCTCACCCCCGATAGCGGTGCTGGCCAGTGCCTCGGCTACGACGTGATCCGCGAAACCGCTGCCATCAAGCGCCATGTCGGCTACATGACCCAGCGCTTCTCGCTGTGGGAAGACCTCACCATCCGCGAAAACCTCGATTTCATCGCCCGCATGTACGGCATGAAACGCCGCCCGCAAGCCGTCAATGCCGTGCTCGCCAAACTCGGGTTGGAAGAACGCCGCAACCAGCTGGCAGGTGCACTGTCTGGCGGCTGGAAACAACGCCTTGCCCTCGCCGCCTGCATGATGCACGAGCCGCAACTGCTGCTGCTTGACGAACCCACCGCTGGTGTCGACCCACGTGCCCGCCGCGAATTCTGGGATGAAATCCACAAGCTGGCGGCGGAAGGCATCTCGGTGCTGGTTTCCACCCACTACATGGACGAAGCCGAACGTTGCCACAAACTCGCCTACATCGCGCGCGGCAAGCTGCTGGTGACTGGCACAATCAAACAGGTTATCGCTAGCCAGCAACTGGTGGCCTGGGAAGTCAGTGGCGATGGCGGCCTGCCAGCCCTGGCCGAACAGTTACGAAAACTGCCAGCAGTGGAACAGGTTACCGCCTTCGGTAGCCGCCTGCACGTCATCGGTGCGCATGAGGCGGAACTCGACGCCGCTTTGCAGCCTTTCCAGCAACAGAATGGTTTTCAGTGGGAAAAAATTGACGCCGGGCTGGAAGACGTGTTCATCAGTCTGATGGAGCGGCACATCCGCCAGCAGGAGGCCGCATGACGCCGGGAGCCGCTTTCGCCCGCCTGTGGGGTATCGCCCTCAAGGAATTCATCCAGTTGAGCCGCGACCGGCTGACTTTCGGCATGATCGTCGGCATTCCGATCATGCAGTTGCTGCTGTTCGGCTTCGCCATCAACGCCGACCCCAAGCATTTGCCGACTGCCTTGCTGGTGCAGGATCAGAGTGTGTTTAGCCGCACCTTCATCCGCAGTCTGAAGAACACCGACTATTTCCAGTTCGTGCAACAAGTGAACAGTGAAGTGGAAGCTGACCGGCTGCTGGCAGAAGGGGAAGTGCAATTCGTGGTCAACATCCCGCCCGGTTTCTCGCGCCAACTGGTGCGAGGGGAGCGACCGGCGATTCTGCTGGAAGCGGATGCAACCGACCCGGCAGCCACCAGCAACGCGCTGGCGTCCCTGTTGACCGTGGGGCAGTCGGTGCTGAACCGCGACTTGACCGGCCCGTTGGCGAAACTGCGCCCGACCGATGCGCCGTTCGAAGTGCGCATCCATCGCCGTTACAACGCTGAGGGTATTACCCAGTACAACATCGTGCCGGGCTTGATGGGGGTAATCCTGACCATGACCATGGTGCTGATGACCGGGCTTGCCATGACCCGTGAGCGCGAGCGTGGCACTTTCGAGAACCTGCTGGCGACGCCGGCCAGGCCGTTGGAAGTGATGGTAGGCAAGATCGTGCCCTACATCCTGATCGGGCTGATCCAGATGACGTTGATCTTGCTGGCGGCCAAGTTCATTTTCGGCGTGCCGTTCCAGGGTAGTCTGGCGTTGTTGTACGCGGTGTCGCTGCTGTTCATTGCCGCCAACCTGACACTGGGCATGACCTTTTCCACCATTGCCCGCAACCAGTTGCAGGCGATGCAGATGACGTTCTTTTTCTTCCTGCCGTCGATCCTGCTGTCCGGCTTCATGTTCCCATTCCGGGGAATGCCGGAATGGGCGCAAGTGATTGGCAATGCCTTGCCGCTGACGCATTTCCTGCGGCTGGTGCGCGGCATCCTGCTCAAGGGCAACAACTTGCAGGAAATGTGGCCGCATATGTGGCCGATTATGCTGTTCATGCTGGTTATCGTTGTGCTGGGGGCAAAGTTTTACAGGCGGACACTGGATTGATTCTTAAGTCATTGAGAAGCTTAAGATGAAATATCCACCTCATACACCCCACCAATGACCAGAAACTCACCTTCACCCCGCAACAGCTTCGGCAGTAAATCATAATACGCCAGCACCTTCACCACCGGCACCCGCGCCTCGATAATATAATCCCCGAACTCATCCGCCCGCTCGCGGTTGTGGGTGAAGGAACTGACATTGTTCAGCAACACCACCGCCTTTCTCCCCTCGCGCTTGAGAATCCGGTACTCATCCAGTGCATTCACCCCCCGGTACAGGGTCAGATGGCGTTGTAGCGAATGCGACAAACCCAGTTCGTACTGACAATAGGTATAAACAAGGTCGAGCTGGCTTTCCAGCGCATTCGTCCCGTACAAGCCCTTGCAGCGGTCAAACGGGTAGTACCCTTGATGGTATTGCACCGTCAGGCCAAAACGCGATTCCACCCAGCCCTTCAGCACCGCGCCCTCACGCCCGTTGGAATCAAACGCCCAGCCACGCAGCACCCGCAAGTAATTGGCATTGGCGCGTTTATTTCTGCTATCCGGCATCAAACCGGCTTCTTCCAGCGTTTCCAGACAGAAATGCACGCTCATGTAATCCATGAAACGTTGTGCCCGCGCGGTGTGATCCGGCTGGCTTTGTAAATGTTTGAACAGGGAGCGGTGCAGGACTTCCACACCGTCCAGCGCCAAGGCTGCGGGATGAAACTGGAACGGTAGGCTGCCAAGCAGGCTAGCGGGCAAGTTACAACGGTTGAACGGCAGGAATGCACTGTCCCTTTCCAAATTCACTGATCCTGTAATTCCATTTCCATAAGGAAACGGTAATTGAACGTACCCAGCAACTCGCGCTGCTTGTCCATGGATAAACAGGTAAATTTGTTTAGTTCACTTAGCCGTGCCCATGGACGTTCATGCTCATTCAGGCCAAGTAAGCGGATAGTTTCGATGGCTTGTTGTTGCTTTTCCTCATCAGCCAGTGGGTTTGGCTCCAAGTGGCCATTCCGGTAGTTGAACTGAAAATAACTGGAAAAATCAAAATCCAGTAAGTCAGGACGCAATAGATTGTCGGAGTAGCGGTTACTTTTGACTTGCTGGCAACAGTCACAAGCCAGATACAAGTTTTCCCACGTGAAAGCTTCCGTACAATAGGCTTCTTTGGGTTTGAAATGGTCAATCGTATCGCGGCTGGCGCTGCCCAAAGGAAAACCGCCGTCACAATAAGAACAATGGCCGTCGGTCGATTCACCCAGAAGCTGCTGCAAGTTATGGTTGATCTTTCTGCCTTCATGTTGCGGCCAGGCAAAATTCGCAGAAGGGTTTTGTTCACGACGCTGGCAATAGGTTTGCGTCCAGCGTGACTGGTTTTCTGCCAACCAATCAGGACACTCGGGACGTAGCATTTTTCTCATGCAGCAGGTATCCCTTGCTGTTTGCGCAACCGCTCTGCCTGCCGAATTTCACGGCTCACAATATTGCTCACTTCCACACTGCCCTGAGCGATGCTTGCAGCAAATGCCTGTAACGCATCCAGACTCAACTGGCCTTGCAGATAAGCTTTTTTCTTTTCCTCAAATACATCCAACTGGCTCTCGGTGACGTCATCAAATTCCTCATCAATCCCAAATACCTCTTCCACAATAGCAGGATAACTCACTCCTGCCTTGGATTTGATGGGCGTATCCAATACCGCATTGCCCGCATTATCCAGACGCAGAGGGTAAACCCAGGCATCAGATACCGAACCAACTACAAAGGGTGAGTGTGTAGATAAAATGATTTGGGCGTGAGGGAATAGATTTTGCAATACAGGTAGTATCTTGCGTTGCCAAGCAGGATGCAGATGCACTTCGATTTCGTCCAACAACAACAAAAACTGACGCTCAAAAATCGGAAGCTGATTTTCCCATGGAATCAGTTCCATGCGCATCATCAAGTCCGTAATCCAGCCGAGGATTGATTTCAGACCATCAGGTAGTACGTCAAAATCACTTACACGCCCGTCAATACGTAGGTTTACCGCCAATGGTTCATCGGTAATCTCAAATGCTATTGGTTTGTCAATTATTTGTTTAATAAGGTTCTCAATGCGAGTAATGGAACCTTCACGTCTTTTTGCTGCTTCCTGATCATTACGATAAGCGGCAAGTGCCGCTTTTGATTTAGTCAGAGCCAACCATTTAATTAATTTTTCATAATGAGCTTGAGTATTTTTATGGAAACTCAAAGCGTCTTCTAGAGTTTTACCTTGAACCTCCTCAATAGCCTTGAGTTTTGTATAAGCGATGCTTCGATAGCCAGAGTAAGCAAATGCAGCAAAAGTAAAATCTTCGATATTAAGATTATTACTCGCACCTGTTTGCAAATGCTGAACCGCATTCTGATAAGTTTGAAGTGGTGTTTTATAATAAGCAGGGTTGACCCAGGCTGTGGGAGCATTTGAATGTACTGAACCTACATGTTTCAACTTGATTTCAGGGGTAACTCTACTCTGCTCAATATCCTGTCTCTTAGCTTTCCAACCCAATCCAATCTGAACGCCAGAAATTTTACCTTCAACCCAGCTATTAGTCGTTAACAAACGCTTTCCCAAATCCATTTGAGCCTGCCAAGGCTGGAATAAAGCAGCAATAGCAGTAAGGATAGTACTTTTCCCTGTTCCATTTTGCCCGACCAGAATATGCACGTCGGCCTTGTTTTTTGCCAGTTTTGGCTGGAAATCCAGCCGCAACTCGGCAAAAGGGCCTGTTTCCTTCAGATAGATCGTTTCAACGCGCATACAAACTCCATCGGTTGCTCGTATCAGTACAATACTGCCAAGGATAGCGCATCTGCTACAGACCATGCAGCCGTAGGATGCAAGCAACCACCCCCACCTACCAACAAAGTGTCCTTACCCATACAAATTGTATCGGCATTGTCGGGAACACGACCTGTACCAACACTTGCATCTTTCATGGAAGGAAATGTTTTTTGCTTTATAAATAATGGCTTAAAAATAAAATGCCGCCTTGGCACGCAGCTTGCAGAGAAGTCCTCGTCATAAACATTCTGTCCATCAACACTAAGGAGACCAAGATATGGCACTGCGTCAATGTGCAATCTACGGTAAAGGCGGCATCGGCAAGTCTACCACAACCCAGAACCTGGTTGCAGGTCTGGCAGAACTGGGTAAGAAAGTCATGATCGTGGGCTGTGACCCAAAAGCTGACTCCACTCGCCTGATCCTCCACTCCAAGGCACAAAACACCATCATGCACCTGGCTGCTGAAGCCGGTTCTGTTGAAGACCTCGAACTCGAAGACGTACTCAAAGTCGGCTACGGCGACATCAAATGTGTTGAATCCGGTGGTCCAGAACCAGGCGTTGGCTGTGCAGGCCGCGGCGTTATCACCGCCATCAACTTCCTGGAAGAAGAGGGCGCGTATGACGACGAACTCGACTTCGTATTCTACGACGTACTCGGCGACGTGGTATGCGGCGGCTTCGCCATGCCTATCCGCGAAAACAAGGCTCAGGAAATCTACATCGTCTGCTCCGGCGAAATGATGGCCATGTACGCGGCCAACAACATTGCCAAAGGTATCGTGAAATACGCCAACTCCGGTGGCGTGCGTCTGGCTGGCCTGATCTGCAACTCACGTAACACTGACCGTGAAGACGAGCTGATCATGGCGCTGGCTGAAAAAATGGGCACCTTCATGATCCACTTCGTACCGCGTGACAACGTTGTGCAACGCGCGGAAATCCGTCGCATGACGGTTATCGAATACGATCCATCTGCTGGCCAGGCCGACGAATACCGTCAACTGGCGCAGAAGATCATCGACAACAAGCGTCTGGTCATCCCAACCCCCATCACCATGGATGAACTGGAAGACCTGCTGATGGAATTCGGTGTCATGGAAGCCGAAGACGAAACCATCGTCGGCAAAAAAGCCGTTGAAGAAGCCTGATCCAGACCGGGTATGTAGGGTGGGTGGAGCACAAGCGATACCCACCATCTTCCTCCCCCCATTCCGCTCTCACCCGTCCACGGATTAGTGGCGGTGAAACAGGAGACAAGACATGAGCAACCTGACACGCGAAGAAACCGACGCCCTCATTGCCGAGGTGCTGGAAGTTTATCCTGACAAGGCCAAGAAAGACCGCAAGAAGCACTTGGCGACCAACGATCAGAGCATCGAACAGTCCAAGAAGTGCATCACCTCCAACCGCAAGTCCCTGCCCGGCGTCATGACCATCCGTGGTTGTGCGTATGCTGGTTCCAAAGGCGTAGTTTGGGGGCCGATTAAGGACATGATCCACATTTCCCACGGCCCGGTTGGTTGCGGCCAATACTCCCGTGCCGGTCGTCGTAACTACTACGTCGGCACTACCGGCATCAACACCTTCGGTACAATGAACTTCACGTCCGACTTCCAGGAAAAAGACATCGTATTCGGCGGCGACAAGAAGCTGGCCAAGCTGATCAACGAAATCGAAGGTCTGTTCCCGCTGGCCAAAGGCATTTCCGTTCAGTCTGAATGCCCAATCGGTCTGATCGGTGACGACATCGAAGCGGTTTCCAAAAAAGCCTCCAAGGAACTGAACAAGCCAGTCGTACCGGTACGCTGCGAAGGTTTCCGTGGCGTTTCCCAGTCCCTCGGCCACCACATCGCCAACGACGCGATCCGTGACTGGGTGCTGGACAAGCGCGACAACGATCATAGCTTTGAATCCACCCCTTACGACGTTTCCATCATCGGCGACTACAACATCGGCGGTGATGCCTGGTCTTCCCGTACCTTGCTGGAAGAAATGGGTCTGCGCGTCGTTTCCCAATGGTCTGGTGACGGCACCCTGTCTGAAATGGAACTGACCCCGAAAGTGAAGCTGAACCTGCTGCACTGCTACCGCTCCATGAACTACATCTCCCGTCACATGGAAGAGAAGTACGGTATTCCGTGGGTTGAGTACAACTTCTTTGGCCCGACCAAGATCGCCGAATCCCTGCGCAAAATCGCCAGCTACTTCGATGACACCATCAAGGCAGGTGCTGAGCGTGTGATCGAACGTTACCGTGCTGAATACGAAGCGGTTATCGCCAAGTACCGCCCGCGTCTGGAAGGCAAGCGCGTCATGCTGTACGTCGGCGGCCTGCGACCACGTCACGTCATCGGCGCTTACGAAGATCTGGGTATGGAAGTCGTCGGCACCGGTTACGAGTTCGCTCACAACGATGACTACGATCGCACCATCAAGGAAATGGGCAATGCCACCCTGATCTACGACGACGTGACCGGCTACGAATTCGAGGAATTCGTCAAGAAGGTCAAGCCTGACCTGATCGGTTCCGGCATCAAGGAAAAGTACATCTTCCAGAAGATGGGTATTCCTTTCCGCCAGATGCACAGCTGGGACTACTCCGGCCCATACCACGGTTATGACGGCTTCGCCATCTTCGCCCGTGACATGGACATGACGCTGAACAACCCTTGCTGGGGCAAGCTGAAAGCGCCATGGATCAAGGACGAAGCCAGCGACGTGCAAGCGGCTGCCGCGTAAAACCGGGAGAGGGCGTATGCAATACGCCCCTACGGAGAACGCGTCCCATGTAGGGGCGTATTGCATACGCCCATTTGCATACGCCCCGAATCCAGATTTAAACCTGCTACCCGTTGTTCGCAGATTAGCGGCGCGGGAGGAGATACGAAAATGAGCCAAGCTGTTGAAAACATCAAGCCAAGCTACCCTTTGTTCCGTGACGATGACTACAAGGCATCCCTGAAAAACAAACAGGATAACTTTGAAGAGCGTCACTCCCCGGAAAAAATCCAGGAAATCTTCAACTGGACAACCACCGAGGAATACAAGGAACTCAACTTTGCGCGTGAAGCCCTGACCGTCAACCCGGCCAAAGCCTGCCAACCTCTGGGTGCAGTGCTGTGTGCGCTGGGCTTTGAAAAGACCCTGCCTTATGTGCACGGTTCACAAGGTTGCGTGGCGTACTTCCGTACCTATTTCAACCGTCATTTCAAGGAGCCGATTGCCTGCGTATCCGATTCCATGACTGAAGATGCGGCAGTATTCGGTGGCCAGAAGAACATGTTCGATGGCCTGGAAAACGCCAAGGCGATTTACAAGCCGGAAATGATCGCGGTTTCCACTACCTGTATGGCGGAAGTTATCGGTGACGACCTGAACGCCTTCATCGGCAACGCCAAGAAGGAAGGCCACATCGAGCAGGAATTCCCGACCCCGTTCGCGCATACCCCGAGCTTCGTTGGTTCCCACACCACCGGTTGGGACAACATGTTTGAAGGCATCCTGCGTTACTTCACCCTCAACCACATGGAAGGTAAGGAAGTCGGCAGCAACGGCAAGATCAACATCGTGCCAGGCTTTGAAACCTATCTGGGTAACTTCCGCGTCATCAAGCGCATGATGAAGGAAATGGGCGTCGACGCCACCCTGATGTCCGACCCGACTGAAGTGCTGGATACGCCTGCCGACGGCAAATTCCGCATGTACTCCGGCGGCACCAGCCTGGCGGAAGTGAAGGATGCGCCTAACGCTTACGACACGCTGTTCCTGCAAAACTGGCAGTCTGCCAAGAGCGAAAAGTTCGTCAAGAACACCTGGAACCATGCTGCGCCCAAGATCAACATCCCGATGGGGCTGGACTGGACTGACGAGTTCCTGATGAAAGTCTCCGAAATCACTGGTCAGCCGATTCCTGAATCCCTGCTGCTGGAACGTGGCCGTCTGGTCGACATGCTGACCGACTCCCACGCATGGCTGCACGGCAAGAAATTCGGCCTGTACGGCGACGCCGACTTTGTGCTGGGCATGACCAAGTTCCTGCTGGAGGTGGGTGCCGAGCCAACCCATATCCTCTGCAACCACGCCAACAAGCGCTGGAAGAAGGAAGTGGAAAAACTGCTGTCCGAATCCCCTTACGGCCAGAACAGCGAAGTCCATATCGGCAAGGACTTGTGGCACTTCCGCTCACTGATGTTCACCAACAAACCGGACTTCATGATCGGCAACAGCTACGGTAAGTTCATCCAGCGCGACACGCTGCACAAGGGCAAGGAACACGAAGTTCCGCTGATCCGCATCGGCTTCCCGATCTTCGACCGTCATCACATGCACCGTGATACTACCCTGGGTTACGAAGGTGCGATGACCATGTTGCGTACCCTGACCAATGCGGTGCTGGAGCGTCTGGACGAGGAAACTCGCGGCATGGGTACTACCGACTATAACTACGACCTGGTTCGTTAATAGCCTGTCGAAGAAACCCACCCCAAACCCCTCCCTTATCAAGGAGGGGCTTTGAGGAATAGGAGAACCCTTATGCCTAGCGTGATGATCCGCCGCAACGACAGTGGCAGCCTGCTCTTCTACGTTGCCAAGAAAGACATGGAAGAAACCATCGCCGCTGTCGAGAAAGACACTGCCGAAGAATGGGGTGGTGAAGTTGAGTTGACCGACGGTTCACGTTGGTATATCGACCCGATCAGCCCTCCACCTGCATTTCCGACTACCTTGCGCTTCAAGCGCGCTGACTGATTCTGACCTAGCAACATCCTTACAAGGAGATTCGTCATGGCATTGAAAATCAACCGCGACATCTGCACATCCTGTGGTGATTGCGAACCTGTTTGCCCAACCAAATCCATCAAGCCTTTCAAAGGCACGTACAAAATCGAAGCTGACACCTGCACCGAATGCGAAGGCGAGTTCGATGAACCGCAATGCCTGAAAGTGTGCATGGAAGACGATTGCATCGAATACGTTTGATCCTGTAGGGGGCGTGATGCGTCACGCCCATCTCACCTCTACCCAAGGAGCCGATCATGAGCGACATCCCGACTCCCCAAGCCTATACCGACGGCGACATGCCTGATTCCATCCGCGTAGCCTGTGCTTCCAATAACGGCGAATTACTGGATGGTCACTTTGGTTCCTGCGAACGTTTTCTGGTCTATCAGGTGTCGCAAGCCGAATATCGCCTGATTGACGTGCGTGACGTGGGTGACGATGAAGCCGAAGAAGATAAGAATGCCTACCGCGCCAGCCTGATTCTTGACTGTCAGGTGCTGTTCATTGCTTCTGTGGGTGGCCCGGCGGCAGCCAAAATCGTCAAGAAAGGCATCCACCCGATCAAGCAACCGACGGTTGTTCCCACTAGCGAATTGCTGGCAAAACTGCAACCAGCACTGGCCAACCCGCCACCGTGGCTCGGCAAAGTGATGGGCAAGGATGCGGAAGCCCGCACCCGTTTCAGCAGCGGCGATGACGACGACGAGCTTCTGGAGGCGGAAGGATGATGACGCCGGAACAACTCGGCGGCATCGTCGCCTGCGTGGAAAGCAATGGTTTGGCCGACACGCAACTGCCTTACCTGCGCGGTGGTTTCCCCGACCTGCATTTTACCTGGTGTATGGATGATGACGTATGCGGCCCGCAACCCGCTGCGCAAGGCAAAGGTTTCAACGTGTACCTGGTCGACAGCAGCAGCCATTGCTTATGTTTTACCCCCAGTCTGGAAGCCGCCAGTGGCGTGGTTATTGCTGAACTGGGGGAGGACGATGCCTGACATCCTGCCTATGGAACTGAGCACACCGATCGCCGATTGCAGCCACTGCCCACACCGCCTTGACCGGTTGGCGCAGGATCGCTGCCAACCCGGCGACCGTTGCGTGAAAGCCATGAGCGGGCGGCAAATCGACCGATTTTTCCGCGAAAATCCCGACCTTGCAGCGGACTACACCGGCGATGATTTCTGGGAGCGGCGTGCGATTGCGGCGCGCTACGTTTCACAGGAACGCCTGCTGGCTATGGTCGGCGACCCCGATGAGGTAGTACGCAGGGTGCTGGCCTACCGGTTGCCGGTCACAGAACTACACCGCCTGATTGACGACAGCGACCGCGAAGTGCGCATTACCGTTGCTGACCGCTTGTCGCCGGAGCAACTGGAACGGCTGGCCAACGACGGTGACTATCTGGTGCGCAAATACGTGGCGCGGCGGATGCCTGCTGGCCGTCTGTTCCGCATGATCTGCGACGACGACCGCGAGGTGCGCATGACCGTGGCACGGCGTTTGCCCATAGAAAGCCTCGGTTTATTGCTGAACGATCAGGAACCGGAAATCCGTCGCATTGTCGCCGAACGTATCCAGCCGGAGGCTCTCAGTGGTCTGCTCAATGACCCCGATTGGAGTGTGCGTGTCAAGGTCGCCGAACGCGCCACCCAAGGAATGCTGGAAGTACTGGTTTTCGATACTGACCCCGACGTGAAGGAAGTCGCCCGCCAGCGGCTTCGGGAGATGCAAACCCATGAATGACTTTGACTGGCAAGCCAAAAAACTGATGACGCAATGCCCCGAATTGCCGGTCAGCACGGGGCATGACGATTTGCTGAAGACCATCAACGCCCTGTTTGCGCCGCTCAACCTGGAGTTCTCGCTGGTGCTGGAGCGTAGTGGCTGGCATCGCCTTGGCGGCGTGGTCGACATCGACATGCAACCTGTGGCCAGCAACCTTCGCGTTTGGGCAGAGGAGGAATCCGACGGTGACGTGGACACCCTGCTCGACAAATACGCCGGGCAGCCGATGTTCGCCACCCGGCTGGAAGGCCGCACCCTGTATTTCACTGCCCCGACCGGCGACAGGCCGGAGCATTTCCTCCAGCTTGAAATCGAAATCAGTCAGGAAGTGCTTGACCGGCCGTTGTTCGACCCTGAATTCATGCCGGACAATATCGAGGAATTCCTCGACCCAATCGACTTCCCGCGCCTGGAACCGGAAGTCATCGGTCAGCCACGCTACGCGTTCCGTCGCCTGCACAAGATGCTGGATATTTTCCTCGAACAGAACCCACACAGCCGCCATGTACAAAACCTCAACCGCTTCATGCAGGACTGGCATGACAGCAGTGCAGGGCAGAACGAGGATGTGCCCTTTTGTTCCCGCTGGGTAATGGTGTTGCAGGAATACCAGGGCAGTGACAAGGAAAGCCATTTCAACATCAAGCCGGTGCCTACCTTCACCCAGCCGCTGAAAGATTTTGAACCGGAGTTGCATGGCTCCAGGCTGGCGCAAACCATTCACGCCTTTGACCGCTGGGTAGGCTATCCGTTTGCCTGGTTTTTCCTGATGATCAACCGCAAAGGTGTACCGGTCGAGGTGGCCGACGCTGTGTTGCGTGACCAGATGGAAGCCTACGATTACCTGCCCGCGCGTGACCTCAAAATCCTGCGCGAGTGGGAAAAACGGCCTTACAGCGTTTAAATAAGGGGGAACTGACGATGCAGGAACTGGATTTTCACGAAGTTGCCGACGAATTCGTCAATCTGGCGAATGATCTGAGCGACGAATGGGCACCGAATTTTCTCAGCGCGGCAATCCTGTACGCGGCGGCACGCTATAACGCTTTCCATTTCATGGAAACCAATGGTGACCCGGACAAAGAGGTGGCAGCGGTCGAGTATTACACCGAGCAATACCGGCGCATGTTGAAAGAAAACCTGCATGAGCTGAAACACGGTATCGCGCATGAATAAGATCGGCATCTTTTTCGGCACGGATTCGGGCACGACGCGGTTGATGGCGAAGAAAATGGCCAAGCTGCTGGGCGATGCCGCCGCCAAGCCGGTCAACGTCAACCGCAGCACGGCGGAGGATCTGCTGCAATACGACGCGCTGATCCTGGGCACGCCGAGTTACGGCGTCAACCAGTTACCGGGCAAGAGTACCAAGGTTGAAGACGGCTGCTGGGAAGAATTCATGCCACAATTGCAAGGCGCAGATCTTTCCGGCAAGACCATTGCGCTGTATGGCACGGGCGATCAGGAAAAATACCCTGACCGCTTTGCGCATTCGCTGATCCATCTATACGACTGGTGCATGGCAGGCGGTGCGGAAGTAGTCGGGCAGTGGGCTACCGACGGCTACGAATTCGAGCATTCGCCCTCGGTGGTGGACGGAAAATTCGTGGGTCTGGTTCTGGATGAGCGTTCACAAAGCGGCCTAACCGGTGAACGCCTGGCTGCCTGGATCGCCCTTGTAAAACCCGCCCTACAGGCCAAACTGACGGGCTGAGCATGGCTGACATTTACCACGGAGGGCGGCCAACGGTCGCCCTTTTGCATGTTTGTCATTGTAATCTGTCGGTGTCACACATCCCTCATTGTTGTATTCACTACAAAGCAAATAACAGAATAAATTAATATATAACAATGTGTTAAGTAATGGCATACGCTTTGCATTACTCTTCTGAACCGGCGGACTACGCCCACGATGAAGCAAACGACGAGGTAGGCGGCTATGGCCCTGACAAGGCGGCTCATGGTGCTCGGACAAACGACTGAGGATACATTCATGGATACAGCCATCAAGGTGGCCTTCGCATCCACCGACATGAAGCACATCGACCAGCATTTTGGCGCGGCGGAATCATTCGCGATTTATGCCATCAACCCCGACGAAGCGCAACTGGCGGAAGCTACCCAGTTCGGCAAGCTGGCAATGGATGGCAACGAAGACAAGCTCGACGCCAAGATCAAGGCTCTGGATGGCTGCGTGGCGGTGTATTCGCAAGCGGTTGGCGCATCCGCCGTTGCCAAGCTGAAGGCTGCCAACATCCAGCCCATCAAGGTCAGCAATGGCGCGGTCATAGCCGACCTGATTGAAGCCTTGCAGGACGAACTGCGCCAAGGCCCGACCGCGTGGCTGGCGCAAGCCATCAAGCGGATGCAAGGGCCGAATGCCGCCCGCTTCGACGCCATGGAAGCCGATGGGTGGGACGAATGATCGAGGAAACCGCCACCGTGGTTGACGCCACCGACGATTATATCTGGGTGGAAGCCAAAGCCCGCAGCGCTTGTTCCACCTGCGGCTCGCAAAGCGGTTGCAGCACATCCAGCTTGTCGAAACTGTTCGGTGTCCGCCAGCAGCATATCCGTCTGCCCAATACCCTAGGCTCCCATGCTGGCGAACAGGTCGTCATTGGCGTGGAGGATCAGGTGATGGTCACGGCCTCGCTGGCCGCCTACATCCTGCCGGTGGTGTTGATGATAGCCAGCGCCATCGCTGCTGACAGTGCCGGGTTAAGCGACCAGCAGTCTGCCGCTAGCGCACTGGCTGGCCTATTGGCAGGGTTGCTGGGCGCAGGTTTCCTGACCGCCAGCTACCGTATGAAGCGCTACTTCCAGCCGCAACTATTACGCAAGGCGGATGCATTCAGCCTCCGCCCGATCGAATTCCAACCTTTCCAAGGAGACCAACCATGAGCGAAACCAGCACCCTGATTGCTGCTGACGACCCCGTGCTCGGCACCGATTTCGCCACCGAAATGCTGCGCCAGATGCGCGCCATGGACAGCTACGGCACTTACGACACCTACACCCCGGCCAAAATCTTGGAGCCGTTCATCCTGACCAAGGCGATGAAACGCGAAATCCCCATCATCGGTGACCCGGACGAAATCACCATCGCCCGTGTGAAAGCGTTCTACAACGCCATCGCCGCCCTGATCGAAAAGGAATGCAAGCTGATGGCCGTGCCAATGCTCAACCTGACCCACGAAGGCTTTGGCCGCGCCATCATTACTGTCGGTAAGCTGGTAGTGGCTGACCGTACCCTGCGCGACGTACACCGCTTCGGTTTTGAATCCCTCTCCAAAATGAAGGACGAAGCTGACAAGCTGCTGTCCGTTGCCCTCACCCTGATCGGCGAACACGCCGCCGTTGCCGGATTGTAAGGAGGCCGCCATGACCCCGGAAGAACTCAAAGCCCTGCAAAAAGCCGTCAACAAGGCCAAGCGTATTGCCACCGAGCACGCCAGCGAACTGCACGATCTGGTGGAAGACAAGCTGCCCGCCGGTTACGAGGAACTGCCCGCTGTTGCGCAAGCCACCTACGAAGCCTGCGTCGCCTGGGCGGAGGCCACCGCCAAACTGCAAGCCGCCGAAGCGGCAGCCAACTGAGGAGATGCACATGGAACCGATTACTGGCATTACCCGCGGCGGCGTTGCCTGGACACCCGCCTTCATCACCGCCATCAATCAGATCAAATGCATCGGCTGCGGACGCTGCTACAAGGTCTGTCCGCGCGACGTATTTGAACTGGTGGAAC
This sequence comes from Thiothrix nivea DSM 5205, assembly GCF_000260135.1. Classification (NCBI taxonomy): domain Bacteria; kingdom Pseudomonadati; phylum Pseudomonadota; class Gammaproteobacteria; order Thiotrichales; family Thiotrichaceae; genus Thiothrix; species Thiothrix nivea. The sequence continues at coordinate 4,072,473 of NZ_JH651384.1, forward strand.
GCGACGAACTGGAACTGGAAGACGACGGCGAAGAGCTGGACGACGATTTCGACGATGATGACAACACCATGGTCATGAACCTGAAAGACGCGCTGGACTGCATCGGCTGTCAGGCGTGCGCCAAGGTATGCCCAAAGAAATGCATGAGCCACGCGCCGCAAACACTGGCGGCCTGAGGGAATCCACAAGCATGAGGTAGCGGTATGGAAAACACCTTCATCACCATCAACGACACCACCCTGCGTGATGGCGAACAGTCTGCCGGGGTCGCTTTCTCGCTCAATGAGAAGCTGGCGATTGCCCGTGGGCTGGATGCGCTGGGCGTCCCCGAACTGGAAGTTGGCATCCCCGCGATGGGTGAGGAGGAACGTGAATCCATCCGCGCTGTTGCCAGCCTCGGCCTCAACAGTCGCCTGATGGTGTGGAGCCGGATGCGCCGCGACGACATCCTGCTGTCCCGCGATCTGGGGGTGGACATGATCGACATTTCCATCTCGGTTTCCGACCAGCAGATCACCCACAAGCTCAAGCGTGATCGCGAATGGGTATTACGGCAAATCCGCGAGCATGTACAGATTGCACTTGATCTTGGTCTGGGTGTAGGCGTGGGGGGCGAGGATTCCTCCCGCGCCGACCACGACTTTCTGCTGCAAGTGCTGGAAACTGCTGAAGCCGCTGGCGCACAACGCTTCCGCTTCGCTGACACGGTGGGGATCATGGAGCCGTTTTCCACCCACGAATGGATTTCATCGTTACGCGCTCACACCGGCCTCGAAATCGAAATGCACGCGCATGACGACCTCGGCCTCGCCACCGCCAACACGCTGGCGGCAGCGCGGGCAGGCGCGACCCACGTCAACACCACCGTCCACGGCCTTGGCGAACGCGCTGGCAACGCACCGTTGGAAGAAGTTGCGCTCGGCCTCAACCGCCTCTACAACCTGCATTGCGGCATCAACCTGAAACGCTTCCGCAAGCTTTCCTTGCTGGTGGAAAAGGCATCCGGTCGCCCGGTCGGCTGGCAGAAAAGTTTGGTCGGGGAGGGCGTATTCACCCATGAATCCGGTATCCATGTCGATGGCCTGCTGAAAGATTCGCACAATTACCAGGGTTTCGACCCGGCGGAAGTTGGCCGCTTTCACCAACTGGTGCTGGGCAAGCATTCGGGTACGCACGGCGTGTTGCGGGCTTATGCGGCACTGGGAATGCAGTTGGAGCAGGCACAGGCGGAAGCGATCCTGGCACTGGTACGGCGCTATTCCACCAGCCACAAGCAACCGCCAGGGGTGGATGAGTTGTACGGGTTCCTGCAACAGACGGGGATACAGGGGGCAGACACATGTCACTAGAAATCGCCGCAAGCACCACAGAAACAACAGAATATTTTAAGAATCCATCTTTTTGGCGACTGATCAGCGAAGATATCACCTGCGTCTTCCAGCGCGACCCTGCCGCCCGTTCCCGCTGGGAAGTCGCCACCCTCTACCCCGGCATCCACGCCGTCGCGCTGCAACGCATTGCCCACAGCTTGTGGAAACGCAACTGGCGTTACTTCCCGCGCTTCATTTCCTATACCGCACGCTGGTGGACAAATATCGACATCCATCCGGGGGCGAAAATCGGGCGACGTTTTTTCATCGACCACGGGGCTTGCGTGGTGATAGGCGAAACCGCCGAGATTGGTGACGACGTAACGCTCTACCACGGCGTCACGCTCGGCGGCGTATCCTGGAACAAGGGCAAGCGCCACCCCACCTTGGGCGATCGGGTAGTAGTCGGCGCAGGTGCGAAAATCCTCGGCCCGATCGAGCTGGGCAATGATGTGCGGGTGGGAGCTAACTCCGTCGTAGTACGCAATGTCGCCTCCAGCAAAACCGTGGTCGGCATTCCCGCCAAGGTTGTGCAGCGCAACACCGCCCGCAACGACAACCCGGAAGGCATCGACCTCAACCACCACCTGATTCCAGACCCGGTAGCGGGCGCAATCCAGTGCCTGCTCGACCGCATCCGTCTGCTGGAAGAAAACGCCGGCAAACGTGGCTGCCTGCATGTCGCCGAGGATGATGACGGCGAAGAATGCCACCACTGCGATGCCCGCGACCTGTGCGACGACGATTTGACCTCCCCGACTGAAACCACCATCCACTTCAAGAACAGGAAACAATAACAATGGATTTACAGGATTTTGAGGCCGAAGACCTCTACTTCAACGCCGAAATTAACCCCGAGGTAGCGGAGTTGCTGGATGAAGCCGCCAACCTCTACCCGGAACCCGAGGCCGAAACCCTGTTGTTACGCGCCTATTTCCTTGCCCCCGAAGACCTGAACGTGCTGGTCGCGCTCTACCGCTATTTTTATTACCAGCACCGCCTGTCCGACGCACTGATTGTGGCGCATAAAGCCATCACCGTCAGCGGCAGGCGTCTGAGCCTGCCGGAAGACTGGCGGAGTCTGACCCAGTTGCATCTGGGGCAGGGCGTACTGGTGTCGATGACCCTGACCCGTTTCTACCTGATGGCGCACAAGGGCGCGGGCTACCTGGAAATGCGCCTGGGCGAGCTGGCAGATGCAGTAGGCCGCTTACAGACGCTGGTCGACATCGACAGCAATGACCGGCTGGGCGTGAAAGCCCTGCTGGATCTGGCGCAGGAACGTTTGCAGGAACAGCGCTATGCCGAAATGGGAAATGTGATTTCCATGCGGTCTGTTCGCGCCTGATGCTTAAACCCAGTGCATGTCCCAACGGATTTATGCCAAATCATGAGGAATTACCATGTCGGATATGACACTCAAATCCCTGCTTGTCGGCGTCGAAAGCGGCAAGATCGTCCCTTACCTTGGCGCAGGCGCGTTGCAGGGTTCCGTCGACAAGGCGAACGGGCAAGCCATCCCCGCTGACAGCGATAGCCTGATTCTGGCCATGAATGGCGGCAAGCCAATGTCGCAACGCCTGATGTGGGAATTCGCCCGCGCCGCGATGGATGTGGAGCTAAAAAAGGGTCGCAAAGCTGTGCACCGCTTTCTGGAAGAAACCTACGGCCAACGTGCATGGACTCGTGCCCCCATCCACGATTGGTTGGCCAGCATCGAGCCACAGTATGTCATCGACATCAACCGCGATACCCAGTTGCAGGATACCTACGCCGACCAGCCGCATACACTGGTGCGCGGCACGGCACGGATTGCCGGAACCAACTACCGTTTCACCCTGAACGAATACATGGGCAGTGGCGGTTATAAGGAAGTGACCCAGGAAGAGGTCAATCCTGATCTCCCGATCCTGTTCAAACCGATGGGTAGCCCGCGTCCGGATTCGGTTTACATTGCCTCCGACGCGGATTATGTCGATTACATCACCGAGTTGATGGGCGGGTTTGCGATTCCGTCCTTCCTCAAGGAATACCGCAAGGGTAAGCAGTATCTGTTCATCGGGATGCGTTTCCAGCGTGACACCGAGCGCATGGTGATGTCCGACATTACCTACGCCGCCGCCGAACCGAAAGGTTGGGCACTGATTCCGCAACCGACCGACAAGGAAAAGCGTTACTGCGCACGGCAGGGCATCGAAATTATCGAAGCCGATGTCAGTGACCTGTTGGCGGCGGCTGGTTTTGCGCCTGCCGAGGCGGCCTGATCATGCGTGAATTTGTTCCCTGCAAGGGCAAGGATGCTTGTCGGGAGGACGGTGAGACTTGCCTGACCTGTGGGCGCAAGCTTACCGAAGTGGCGCGGGCGGTGTTCCTGATGAACGAACTCAGTGATTTCGTGATCGAGCAGGAGTATGCAAATGTGGACGAGTTTGCAAGCTACATCGCCCGTAAACTGGTGAAGAAGGTTAAACACCGCCGTGAAACTGCGGACAAACTGATCTGATATTCTTTGCCCGGTTACTCATTGCTGGGTTCCAGTGTCAGGCTGTGCTGGATATTCAGTGCTTTGCTGAAAGCCGCATCGTGTGACACTACCAGTAGCGTGCCAGGGTAAGTGGCCAGTGTTTGTTCCAGCAATAAGCGTGAATCCAGATCCAGGTGGTTGTCAGGCTCATCCAGCAGTAACAAATCCGGGGCTTTTTCACCGATCATGACAGCCAGCAGCGCCACTTTCAGGCGTTCGCCACCGCTGAGTTCCCTGACTGGCTGCAAGGCTTTGTTGCCACGCAGACGGACTCCGGCCAGTTCGGTGCGTAGCAGGGTTTCAGGGGAAACAGGGTGCAGGCGTTGCAGGTTGGCAAGGGCGGAGGTGTTTGCATCCAGCAGGCTGAAATGCTGATCCAGATAAAGGCAATTCCCATGGTGCTTACAGACACCCGCAACAGCCTGTTCCAGCCCGGCAATCACGCGCAGCAGGGTGGATTTGCCACTGCCGTTTTTACCCCGGATATGCCAACGTTCCCCCTGATGCAGGGTGAAAGACAAGGGTTTATGCCTGACGTAGGGTAAAACCAGCCCGGCCACATGCAGGCACAGCTTGTTGAAGTTCGTTGCGGGGGCAAAGCGCAGGGTCTGCGGTTTGATGGTGTCCATTTGTACTTGGGTGGCATTCAGTTCGGCCAGCAGTTGTGCGTTGCGTTGCTGGTGTTGTTGCCTGAGGGTGGCAAGATTGTTTTCGGCACGTTCCTGTTGGGCGTCCAATAGCAGTTTGCTTTGTGAGCGGGCATAACGTTGCCGTTCACCCTGTTTACGGCGTTGGGCGGCTTTTTCCAGCGTAGTCTGTTGGGCCAGTTTTTGTTGTTGGTGGGTTTTCCTGAGTGAGGTTAGCCGTTGTTCCGTGGCGGCAATTCTGGCCGTGCTGATGTTCTGGTAGAGCGTGTAGTTGCCACCGTATTCATGCAGACCCTGCTGATCCAGCTCCAGAATTCGGTCGACCTGTTGCAGTAATTCGCGGTCATGGGAGGCAATCAGTGCACCTGCCGGGTGGTGGACGAGTTTTTGCCGTAGCCAGTCATGCCCTTCCGCATCCAGATGATTACCGGGTTCGTCCAGTAACAGATAGTGGTTGGGCAGCAGGAATGCCCGGCACAGTGCCAGCCGGGTTTGTTCGCCACCGCTGAGACAATCTGCCGGTGCTGACAGGGGCCGGTGCAGCCCCGCGTCGTGCAATGCCTGATCCCATTGGGCAGGCAGATGCCAGCGATTTTCCACCCGTACAAAATCCTGCTCGCGGCTTTCACCCCGCTGGATGCGCTGGAAACAGTCATGTAAATCACCGACACCCAGGGCATCCGCCAGTCGCAAACCTTGCGGTCGCTCCAGTTGCTGCACCCAATGAAAAGGTACAAACCAGCGGATGCTGCCGTTGTTGGGTGGAAGAGCCTGTGCCAGCAATGCCAGCAACACAGACTTGCCTTGCCCGTTACGTCCGGTCAGCCCGGTCAGGCTAGCGGTTAGCGTGGTGGAAAGCCCGGAAAATACCGGTCTGGCATCAAACTGCCGGGTCAATTGGGAAAACTGGCAAACAACGCGCGTCATAGGGAACTCCTGACATATGCGACAGGCTACGACTGCGGGTAAGAAAAGTGTGGATGCAACGCTTGCCTGTACGACCAAACCGCCAGCATGGAAGCTGGATGAACGTGGTGATGACAGGACTTAGTTCATGGCGTCGAAAACTCCGGAGTGTGGGATTGCTATACTGGGGAAAAGCCTACAACAAGTAGGCCGGTATGGCAATTTATTACGCTTCATACCCCAATACTGGAGCCAGCCACCGTTCCATCTCCTCTATGCTCATCCCCTTACGCTTGGCGTAATCCTCCACCTGATCGCGCGCAATCCGCCCGATGCCGAAGTAGCGCGAATCCGGGTGGCTAAAATACCAGCCGGAGACAGACGAAGCCGGGTACATCGCAAACGAGCTGGTCAGTTCCATACCGGTATTTGCCTGCACATCCAGCAGTTCCCACAACGTGGCTTTTTCGGTGTGATCCGGGCAGGCCGGGTAGCCGGGGGCAGGGCGGATACCCTGGTATTTCTCGGCAATCAGCGCGTCGTTATCCAGCGTTTCGTTGGTGGCATACGCCCAGAATTCCTTGCGCACACGCTCGTGAATATGTTCCGCCAGCGCTTCGGCCAGCCGGTCGCACAAGGCTTCCAGCATGATGGCGCTGAAATCGTCGTGCTTGGCGCGGAAAGCTTCCAGATGTGGCTCAATGCCAAACCCGGCGCTGACCGCAAACACGCCCATCCAGTCTGCCTTGCCGGAATCCTTCGGTGCTACGAAATCGCCCAGCGAGTAATTCGGCTGCTGCCCGTTCCGATCCATCTGCATCCGCAGGTTGTGCAGGGTGGCGCGCGGCTGGGTACGGGCTTCGTCGGCATACACCACGATGTCGTCACCTTTGGCATTGGCCGGGAAGAAACCGACCAGCGCTTTCGCCTGTACCCACTTTTCCGCCACCAGTTTTTCCAGCATGGCTTTGGCGTCGGTCAACAGCTTGCTGGCTTCTTCGCCGACTACTTCGTCGGTCAGAATCGCCGGGAACTTGCCCGCCAGTTCCCAGCTACGGAAGAATGGCGTCCAGTCGATACGTTCCACCAGTTCCGCCAGCGGATAATCATCGAATTTGAGGATGCAGCCATCACCGGAATGCAGCAGTTCTGCATTGGCAGGAATAGCACTTTGCGCAATCTGCTGTTGTTTCGCTGCTTTTTGTTCGGCAATCTTCGCTTGCAACTCATGCGCAATACAGCAGTAAGTCTTCTTGTTCCCCTCCCCCCCTGCGGGGGAGGGGCTAGGGGTGGGGGGGAATGTGGCGGAGCACGCCATCTCCAAAATCTTCGGCTTAACCGGCGAATACTCACTCCAATCCGCCTTAAACCCATTAGCCCGTGCATCCGCCAGACTCACCAGCTTTCTTTCCGTCTGATTGGCCGCACGCTTCACCCGCACCTGCTCATATTCCGCCCGAATGCTGGCGACATACCCTGCCTTCTGTTCCTTCGACAGCAGTGCACTTGCCACGCCCACGGCGCGGGACGCATCCTGCACATACACCACGATGTCATTCTTGTACTGCGGCTCAATCTTGACTGCCGTATGAATCTTGGAAGTGGTCGCGCCACCAATCAGCAACGGAACGTGGAAATCCTGCCGTTGCATTTCCTTCGCTACATGCACCATTTCATCCAGCGACGGCGTGATCAGGCCGGAAAGGCCGATAATGTCCACTTTCTCATCACGCGCCACCTGCAAAATCTTTTCCGCCGAAACCATCACGCCGAGGTCGATGACTTCGTAGCTGTTACATTGCAGCACCACGCCAACAATGTTCTTGCCGATGTCATGCACGTCGCCCTTGACCGTCGCCATCAGGATTTTGCCGTTGGCCTGTACGTCGCAGCCTTCCTTCTCGGCGGCCATGAACGGGTCGAGATAAGCCACCGCCTTCTTCATCACCCGTGCGGATTTGACCACCTGTGGCAGGAACATCTTGCCTGCGCCGAACAGGTCGCCGACCACGTTCATGCCATCCATCAGCGGGCCTTCGATGACCAGCAGCGGGCGCCCCAGTTTCACGCGGGCTTCTTCGGTGTCTTCGTCAACGTAGGCGTCGATACCCTTGACCAGCGCATGTTCGAGGCGCTTTTCGACCGGCCAGCTACGCCATTCCAGATCTTCCTTCTTGGTTTCAACATTGCCGTCGCCCTTGTAGTTGGGGGCAATGTCGAGCAGGCGTTCGGTCGCGCCCGCATCCTTGTTCTGGATCACATCTTCAACCGCATCGCGCAACTCGGCTGGAATATCGTCGTAGACCGCCATTTGCGCAGCATTGACGATACCCATGTTCATCCCGGCCTTGATGGCGTGGTAGAGGAACACGCTGTGGATGGCTTCGCGCACCGGGTTGTTGCCCCGGAACGAGAACGACACGTTGGAAACGCCGCCGGAAATGCTCGTGTATGGCAGGTTCTGCTTGATCCAGCGGGTGGCCTCGATGAAATCGACCGCGTAGTTGTTGTGTTCGTCGATGCCGGTGGCGACCGCGAAAATGTTGGGGTCGAAAATGATGTCTTCCGGCGGGAAGCCAACCTGTTCGGTCAGAATCTTGTAAGCACGGGCGCAAATCTCGATCTTGCGCGCTTCCGTATCTGCCTGACCTTTTTCGTCAAAGGCCATCACGATCACCGCAGCACCGTAACGGCGCACCAGCCGGGCTTGCTGGATAAATTTTTCCTCGCCTTCCTTCATCGAAATCGAATTGACGATGCCCTTGCCCTGGATGCATTTCAGGCCAGCCTCGATGACTTCCCACTTGGAGGAGTCGACCATCACCGGCACCCGCGCGATGTCGGGTTCGGAGGCAACCAGATTGAGGAAGCGGTGCATTTCCTTTTCCGCATCCAACAAGCCTTCGTCCATGTTCACGTCGATGACCTGTGCGCCGTTTTCGACCTGATCCAGCGCGACTTGCAGGGCTTCGGTGTACTGGCCATCCTTGATCAGGCGTTTGAATTTGGCGGAACCGGTGACATTGGTGCGTTCGCCGACGTTGACGAACAGGCTATCCTTGCCGATGTTGAACGGCTCCAACCCTGACAGGCGCATTTCGCGCGGCAGGTCGGGAATCTGGCGCGGGGCAATGCCATCGACCGCTTTGGCAATGGCTGCGATATGTGGCGGGGTAGTGCCACAGCAGCCGCCAACGATATTCAGGAAACCGCTTTGCGCCCATTCCTTGATGTGCCCGGCCACTTCGTCCGGCCCCATGTCATATTCGCCCATTTCGTTCGGCAAACCGGCGTTGGGGTGCGCGGAGACGAAAGTGGCGCTGACGCGCGACATTTCTTCGACATACTGGCGCAGCAGGTCAGGCCCGAGCGCACAGTTAAGGCCGAAGGACAGCGCATCGGCGTGTGACAGCGAGTTGTAGAATGCTTCGGTGGTCTGGCCGGACAGGGTACGCCCGGACTGGTCGGTAATGGTGCCGGAAATCATGATCGGCAGCTCCACCCCGTCTTCGTCGAACACCTGCTTGACCGCAAACACGGCGGCCTTGGCATTGAGCGTGTCGAAAATGGTTTCGATCAGGATGATGTCCGCGCCGCCTTCGATCAGGCCACGGGTGGATTCCATGTAATTCATCACCAGTTCGTCGAAGGTGACGTTGCGGAAACCGGGGTCGTTCACATCCGGGGAAATGGAACAGGTGCGGCTGGTGGGGCCGAGTACGCCTGCGACGAAGCGCGGTTTGTCCGGCGTGCTGTATTCGTCGGCCACGGAACGCGCCAGTTTTGCTGCCGCTACGTTGATTTCATACGCCAGCTCTTCCATGTCGTAGTCGTGCATGGAAATGCGCGTGGCATTGAAGGTATTGGTTTCGAGAATGTCCGCACCCGCTGCCAGATACTGGCCGTGGATTTCGCGGATGATTTGCGGTTGGGTCAGCACCAGCAGGTCGTTGTTGCCCTTCACATCCGAATGCCAGTCGTGGAAGCGTTCGCCACGATAGTCGGCTTCCTGCAATTTGTAGCGCTGGATCATGGTGCCCATTGCGCCGTCGAGGATCAGGATGCGTTGGGAAATGGCCTGTTGGAGTTGTGCTGTGCGGGTCATGGTCGAAACCGGGTCTTATCAAAAAAGGGGTCATCGTAACATATAAGAAAAGTTTGCCTAACTGCTATCGTTTTCCAGTTTTGGAAATTTTGGGCTAAGATTTGGTCTGTTTTAATCATTAAGCGGATTATGCCGTGATTTATCGAAAGGAAATTGACGGGTTGCGTGCCGTCGCCGTTCTTCCTGTCATCTTCTACCATGCCGGTTTTGCTTGGTTTCCCGGTGGCTATGTGGGTGTGGATGTGTTTTTCGTCATCAGCGGTTACCTGATCACCTCCATTATTCTGGGTGAGCTGGAAGCAGGACGTTTTACCCTGGCCGGATTCTACGAACGTCGCGCCCGCCGCATCCTGCCCGCGCTGTTTTTTGTGTTGCTGGCCTGCCTGCCATTTGCCTGGTTGTGGTTACTGCCGGACGAGCTGACAGCTTTTGGTCAAAGTGTTATGGCGGTGGTGGGGTTTGTCTCCAACATCCTGTTCTGGTTGCAAACCGACTATTTTGGCCCGACGGCGGAGCAGATTCCACTGCTGCATACCTGGAGCCTGGCGGTGGAGGAGCAGTATTACTTGTTGTTCCCGCTATTCATGTTGCTGGCATGGAAACTGGGCAAGCGCTGGTTGGTGGGCGTGATTGCAGCTGTTGCGCTACTCAGCCTGGGTTGGTCGGAATGGTTGTGGCGGCAGTCGGTGGAAGCCAATTTCTACCTGATTCCCAGCCGTGCGTGGGAATTGATGGTGGGGGCACTGACGGCGTTTTACCTTCATAAAAATACGGCTGCGCAGGGAAGGGCGGCACAGTTCGCCAGCCTGTTGGGGTTGGGGTTGCTGGCTTGCGCTGTGCTGCTGTTTGATAACGGTATCCCGTTCCCCAGCCTGTATGCGCTCGTCCCGGTGGTGGGGGCTGCGTTGCTGATCCTGTTTGCCCGTCCAGCAACCTGGGTTGGGCGCTTGCTGGCTTGCCGGGTGTTGGTGGGTATCGGGTTGGTTTCCTACAGCGCCTATCTATGGCATCAGCCAGTGTTTGTGTTCGCGCGGATGCAAAGTATGGAAGAGCCAGGTATGGAACTAATGGCGGCCTTGAGCTTGCTGTCGTTGCTATTGGCGTGGTTTAGCTGGCGCTGGGTAGAAAAACCGTTCCGCGACCGCCGCCATTTTACCCGCAAGCAAATCTTTACCAGCGCAGCCATCGGCAGTTTGATATTGCTGGCGATTGGCGGCTGGTTGGTGTGGGCGCAAGGCGTCCCCAGCCGCTTTACAGGACTTTGATCGCATAAGGACTAACGGATGCAGACTGGCGAAAAACTACTTTTGAGCATCATCGAGCTGGGTGGCTACCCGGATTTTACCCCTTTGTACCAGCGGCTGGGTTACACCGTTGAGCGCCAGACCAGTATGCGCAAGGTGCTACAATTCCTGAAGAAAAACACCCCGGCGGTGATCGTGGCGGAATTCAATTATCAGTCGGATTTCCGTGACCGCACCAGCAGCCTGGAATCCATGATGGCGGTGGTGCAGCGCTTGCCAGATGTGCGTGTGATCGTGTTTTACGATAAAGAACAGGCGCATCAGTTGGCGCGGCTGGAGGCACGTTTTCTGTTGGCGGCCAAGTTGGCGTTTCCGGTGACGGAGGCGATGGTGGAAGAGACGCTGGTGAAACTTCGTTGATCAAAAAATCCGCAAAACAAAAAGCCACCCATCAAAGGCGGCTTTTTGCTGCGTTTGTCAGTCAGGCTGATTAACGGCCAAACAGCTTGCTTGCCAGACCTATTGCGCCTTGTACGCCGCCAACGGCGTCCAGCAGGCTGCCCATATCCAGTGAGCCATTGGGTGACGCTTTGTCGACCACTTCCGGTACGGAGGCTTGCAGGCCACTGACGGCCTGATCGCGGCTGATACCCAGTTGTTGGGCGAACGCGGCGATTTTGTCCTGCCCGAACATCTGGTTTAACTGGCTGCCACTGGGTTGCTGGTTGGCTCCATTGCCAAGCCATGAGGACGCCAGTGACGCAAGGCCGGAGTCGCCACCACCCTGCATACCGGAGATCATGGAAGCCAAACCGGCCAAACCACCGGCCTGTGCCTGGTTTTGGCCGCCACCCATCAGACCCATCATGGCTGAGGCGATTTCGGTCATTTCCAGCTGGCCATCATGGTCTTTATCCAGCTGGTTTTTGAAAAGCTGTACAGCAAGTTGCATCATATCCATGTGTGCTGATATCTCCGGTTAGATGTTTTTAGGAATGCGGATTTTTTGACCAGGAAAGATCTTGTTGGCATCCTTGATGACTTCACGGTTGACTTCCACGATTTTGGCGTATTTTGCACCGTTACCGTAAGCATGTTCCGCGATTCCCCACAGGGTGTCGCCTTTCTTGATGGTATAGAATTCATCGTCACCACCAACTTGGGAACCATCGGAAACTGATATGCCGTCGGCCTTGACTTCCTGGATACCCAGTGCGTTGCCTGCCATCAGGACAGCTTTTTCCAAAGCTTCGGCGGATTTTGCTTCCCCACTCAATGTGGCGACGCCATCCTTGACCTCGACTTTCAGGCCACTGACGCCGGGGTTATCTTCTTCGATGTGCTGCTGGAGTGCTGCGGGTGCTTCTTCCTCCTTGCCGAAAATTTTCTTGCCGATGTCGCGGGCAAAATCAAACAGTCCCATCTTATTTTCTCCTATGAATTACGAGTGGATTGATCTCCACGCATAGTATAGACGGTTTATGCGAAATAACCATTTGAACCGACTATCAGTCGGCCTGATTGGCCAGAAGGTTCAATAGGGCTGCCTATATTTTTTAGGCAAGGAATGTGCCGAATTTGACCAAACGCTGTTGCCAATAGGTCTTGCTGAGGTTATCCACGGAAACTTTACCCCCACCTGAAGCGGCGTGAATAAATTCCCCCCGCCCGATATAAATGCCGACATGGTTGACTGCGCTGCCACTGGTGCGGAAGAAAATCAGGTCGCCGGGGCGCATTTGTTCAAAGCTGATGGTACGGCTGGCGCTGCTTTGCTGCGCGGCAGTACGGGGCAGGGTGATACCGTGTGCATTTTTGTAGACGTATTGGGTCAGGCCACTGCAATCAAAGCCTTCACGTGGGGTTTCACCGCCAAACTTGTAGGGGATGCCAAGTGCCTGATGAGCCTGCGCTAATAGTGCCCGCCGCGCTGGGGCATCAGCAGGCTCATATTGTTGCGAGAACGGCTGATACTGCTGGGAAAAAACCGGTTGGGATGCATAAGGCTGGTTATAACTGGTGAAATAGGGTTTCGCCCCGCCCTGATAAACACCTGGAACAGTGTGGTTCCAGTAAGGATATTGCGCACTTTGTGAGTATGACCCCATTGGCGCACAGCCCCCAAAAAGTACTGCTGTAGCCCCCAGCAGCAGGGCTAGTGTAATTTTGCCCATAATATTCTTGTACCCTGTTTTTTGTTATGCATTTAGAACCAGGGTTGATTCTATAAGTTCAAAACTGAACACAAACAAAAAAACCCGGCTCAACAATGACAGTTGGTCGGGTTTTGCGGGGAAATTAAGGGGTATTACCAGTTGGTGCCGAAACTTCTGTCGCTTTCATTGCTCAGTTTGGGAAGGTCGGCCAAATCGTGAATGGTGCTTAGCGGGCCGTCCGGGAACAGTTGGTAGAGGTATTTGCGCCCACCTTGGGGAGTGAATTCTTCCTGCAACATGTCGGCAAGTTGCCGGGCGTTCTGGCAGTCATCGCAGTGCTCGTAAAAATCTAGCACGAAATCAATGGCAGCCATGTGTTCGGCAGTCAGTTGCATACCCCGCTCCCTGGCGTGCCGCTCGATCAGGCTGTAGACGCTTTCCGTTTTAAGGGTGGGTAGTGGCGCGCGCATGACAGGCTCTGCGCGTGGGAACATTTCATCCAGAGAAACATCGCTAAACATCATGATTATAACCCTCCTGATTGTGTCTTTTGTGGCGATTTAGGACTCTTGCTATCTCTAGTGGTATAGGATTCTTTAGCTGTATATTACCAAAGTAGTATTCTTGAGTGTATAAGTCAAGTAATGGGGCGTTTTTCATTTGGCGTCAGCGGAAATCGAAAGGGTGATGCGTTATGCTTTTCCCGCAAAGCAATACGGAGCAAGCATACCGATGGACAATACCCCGCCACGTTTCCGCAGTCTGAGCCTGGCAGGCTATGGGTGGATGCCTGCCGACTGGCCGATGGTGTTTTATCCCGACGATTTGCCGGAAAGTTGGTGTGTTTCGTATTACGCCAACGAATTCAATAGCATCTTGCTGCCAGCCGAAGGTTGGCGGAAGCCATTGTTGGAGGCTGCATTCTGGCAGTCGGAAGTGACGCCCGATTTTAGGTTCTATCTGGAGATTACCCAGCAGCTGCTGCAAGGTGATGGTTGGGTCGAGGTGCAGGCAGCGGTTGAACGCTATCTGGCCGGGCAGGTAACGGGTTTGCTGGTTGAGGCTGACGTGGCTGATATGCTGCCCGCAGACTGGCAGAAACAGTTCCCCATCCATCTGTTGAAACCCGCCACCGTATTGGCAGAAATGCCTGTGGGTGCGGATGCTCAAACCGGCGTGCTGCGAACCCCTCAGGCGCTCACACCATTGGCGCTACGTGGTGTGTTTGAGGAGCTGCAACAGTCCGCTGTTCACCGTGACATTGTGCTGTTTCTGGATGTCTCCTGGAATACGCTGGAGCAAATCCGTTTGATGCAGCAGATTTACGGCATTTGGGCGAGCGCCTAACGGTAGAAATAGCCGCCAGGATTATAGCGGTAAGGGTCATGCTGGTAGGGTGAGGGGAATTGCTGGCGCGGCTGGTATTGGTAATACTCCACGCCCTGTTCTATCATTTGCTCAAACACCCCGGCCTTTTCCATATAGTAAACCAGTCCGCCTGCCAGGATCAGGCCAAGCAAGACAGCAAAGACGATCTTGATGACGCTGTAAGGGCGTTCACCCTGGGTTTTGCCGTTGCGCCCATTGATGACAAAGCGGTAGGTTTTGCTGTTGTAGCGGAAAGCGGCAGACCATACCGGCAGCAGCAGGTGCTTGAAGGTGCGGGCAGAATGCTGGGTTTGCAAGCTGTTGACCCGTTGCTGGTCACCGCCGATATCACTGATGACGGCATTGTAGATGCGGTTATCCATGATGCTGCGTGCCTGCTCAAAACCTTCATCCAGGTCGATTTGGTAGATTTCGCTCTGAAAGCCGCTCAGATAGCTTTCGTTATAGGGTACCAGGTTGGGCAAATCCCACGGCTCCAGACGGTCAAGGATGGTACGGGGCAGGGTGCGGGTTGCACCCACCAACACGTCATCGAAAAACAGCCGTACCCGCCCGCTGACCGGCGTCCAGCGGATGCGTGGCACGCTTTGCACCTGCTGCTGCGGCCTGCCGTTGACCATCACGGTGACCAGTTGGCGCTCGTAGTAAATGATGCCGCGTTCACCCCGATAATAGGTGTCGGTATGGCTGTCATAAGTCCAGTAGGGGACGTAGATGCCCAGCAGTTTTTCATCCCGCTTGGCCTTGTTTTTCAGGGCGGAAGGCGCGAACCAGAGGTTCCCGATCCAGCGGTCGAACGCGGCGCGTGCATCCTTTTCGGTGACCAGGAACGGCAACAGGGATTTGGGCTGGAATAGGCGTGCCTGCTCTGTGCCGGTGACGACTGGTGTGCCGCAGAAGGGGCAATCACCCGCATGGCGGTTTTGCTTCAGTTCAAACGTGGCGGCGCAATTCGGGCATTTGATGACTTGGGTATTGTCCAGCGGGCGTATTTTGGCCTGCTGGATAGCGCGCAACGCCTGCTCGAAATTGTATTCGCGGATTTGCTCCTGACTGGGGCGAATGAAATTCTGGTGGCCACAATAGCTGCAAACCAACGAGTCGCTGCCCGGTTGGTAAAGCAGGTCAGCGCCACACTCTTCGCAGGGAAAGTGTTGCTGTCGGATATTGTTGTCGTTGTCGTCTGCCATACGTCTGGGTATGCCCTTTGAGGTGCTTGCTGTAGAAAATCAAGTTGTTCCGCCGAACAGACAAAAACGGCTTACCTGTAGCAAGCCGGATTCTGGAGCGGCAGCCGTATTTATTCGGTGCTTTGTGGCGGTGCTGATGGCGGTATGGGGGGAGGCGTCTGTGCTGTAAACAGGTTAATGAGCGGGGTGGTTTCCCCGGCAGCCTGCCAGTTTGCCATGCCTGCCTGCCAGACCAGGGTGGTGGCGTTGATTTGCCCGGCTTGCGCCATCTGCTGCAACTGTTGCAGTGTATAAGGGCCTTTGGCGTCTTGCCCGACCGCGACATGCCAGTTGGTATCAGGAATGGGGGGAGGCGTTGCGGTTGACGGTTTGTTGAGCACTTCCGCCATTTTGTTGGCAACCGCAAAGCCCATGCCCATATCCAGCGCGCTGTTGGAGTTGCCGCTGCCAACGCCTTGCGCAGTCTGATATTGCAGGTATTTGTCGAGGTTGCCAATCATGCCCATGCTGGTACGCTTGTCGAGGGCGTCTTCCACTTCGGTGGGCAGGGAAATGTTTTCCACCAGAATCGAAGTCAGCTTGAGGCCATAGGCAGCATATTCAGGCGAAATTTTCTGGGTAACGAACTGGCCAAGCTGGTCGTAGTTGGCGGCCATGTCCAGTACAGGGATGCCTGCGCTGGCGATCACGCTGCTGAAGCGGGTGACAATCAGGTTGCGCAACTGGTCGCTGATTTCATCCACAGTGAAATGGCCGTCAGTACCCATGATTTCCTGCATGAACTTGCGGGCATCCTCAATGCGGATGGCGTAAGTGCCGAAAGCACGCAAACGTACCCCGCCAAACTCGCTGTCGCGGATCATCACCGGATTGCGGGTTCCCCATTTCAGGTTAGTGAACTGTTTGGTGTTGAAGAAGTAAACTTCTGCCTTGAACGGGCTTTGGAAGCCGTGATCCCAGTTTTGCAGGGTGGAAAGCACCGGCAGGTTTTTGGTTTCCAGCACGTACAAGCCAGGGCCAAGCACGTCGGCGACTTCGCCTTCGTTGATGAAAATCGCTACCTGGGTTTCACGCACGGTGAGTTTTGCGCCGTACTTGATTTCGTTGCCGTGCCGCTCGAAGCGGTAGACCATGGTGTCGTTGCTGTCGTCTGTCCATTCGATGACATCGACGAATTCACCCATCAGTTTGTCCCATAATCCCATGGCTTACGCTCCTTGACGTGGGCTGCCAGCTTTGGCTTTGGCGGCAACCAGTGCCTGGCGCAGTTCACCTTCCATCACCTTGAGTTCTTCTTCGGCCTTGGCGCGCATGGCTTTGCCTTCGTCGGCAATACGCAGCGAGTCGTTGATGGTGGCAATCAGGGTCTGGTTGGCTTTCTTGACGGATTCGATGTCGAATACGCCGCGTTCCATCTGCTTGCGGGTTTCTTCGTTGCCCATGCGTAGGGTTTCGGCATTCTTTTCCAACAGGTCATTGGTCAGGTCGTTGGCTTCCTTGACCACCTTGGCGGCGTCGCTCATGCGGAAAATGGTGACGGCCTGCGCCAACTGGTTTTTCCACAACGGGACGGTGTTGATCAGGGTGGAATTGATCTTGTTGATCAGGGTCTTGTCGTTTTCCTGCACCAGCCGGATGCTGGGGAGGCTTTGCATCGCTACCTGGCGGGTCAGGCGCAGGTCGTGCACGCGGCGTTCCAGATCGTCACGGGCGCTGCGCAGGTCACGCAGGCTTTGTGCTTTCACCATATCTTCGGCATTGGCCTCGGCTTCCGCAATCAGGGCGGGGATGTCATTGTTGTCCAGACGGTGCAGCTTTTCCTCACCTGCCGCGATGTAGGCTTCCAGCTTGTGGAAGAAATCGAGGTTGGCTTCATACAGTTTGTCGAGGGTTACCACGTCGGTCAGCAACTGGGTTTTGTGGCCTTCCATCTCGTCGGTGATCTTGTCGATCTGTTTGCGCACATCTTCGTATTTGCTAAGGAATTCCACCACGGGCTTGGCTTTGCCAATCAATTTTTCCCACCAGCTTTGCTCGTCATTCGGGTTAAGTTCGTCAATGTCGAAACCCTTGATGGCGGTGATCATATTGGTCAGGGAGGAACCAGCCGCGCCGATGTCCTTGTTTTTGACGCCAGTGAGCATTTTTTCGGAGATAGTGGTCATCTGCTCCTGGGTTTTGGTGCCGAAGAACATGATGCTGCTGCGGTCAGCCATGTCGATTTCAGCGATAATGTTTTCCATTTCCTGCTGGAACGGCTTCTCAGCCTGTTCGTAAGTGACCAGTTCGGTGGTCACTTCCGGCAGGGGAGCCAGTTCGGTTCCCGGTACAACTGCGGGGACAGTCTGGGTCACTGTGACCGTTTGGGTTTCATTCATGGTGGTATTCTCCTTGGGGTATTGGTTGGTCAGAGGACGCCTTCGCGTTTAAGCTGGGTTTCCAGCACTTCTATTTGTACGTCCAGATCGAAATGGTTGTCTTCCAGCAGTTTGGCCTGTTGCTCGGTAAAGGTTTGTTCTAGCGAATCCAGCACGCGGCTGAAATTGGTTTCCAGAGCAACTGGCGTTTCCCCCTGATGAGTGCGGGCGTAGCCTTCGGTCACGCGCTGGGTACCATCCAGATAAACTTTGAGGAACTTGCGGGCGCGTGACAGCCGGGCGGGGTCGTCTTCAATGCTGTCGAGGACTTCGCGAGCCTTGTTGGTGATGCGTTGCAAACGGGCGTTGAATTCGGGGTTGCCGATTTTGCGGCGAGCCTGATCGATGGCGTCAATCTTGATGTTGGCAGTGTCGAGTGCCTCCAGCACTTCATCAAGGGTGACACCGATAGAAAGCCCGGTGGCTTTGTCCTTGCGCGGGTCAAGACCGTAATACAGGGCGAAGCCAAGGAAAGCGACAGCCCCCACCAGCAGGGAGGATAACAGGGCGCTAATGGCGAAACTGGATGTCCACCAGTCAAGCGCGGCAGTAGCTAGGCTGATAATGATGGCGGCCACGGTCTTGAAGGGGGTGGATGGCGCACGCGCGATCTTACGTCGCTCGTATTCCCCTTGCAGACGGAAACCGTGCCGGGCGATGGTCGCGCCCAACATGTAGGCAGCAAATATGCCGCCTGTTATCAGGGTATCCATGACCGCGC
Organism: Thiothrix nivea DSM 5205; assembly: GCF_000260135.1. Taxonomy (NCBI): domain Bacteria; kingdom Pseudomonadati; phylum Pseudomonadota; class Gammaproteobacteria; order Thiotrichales; family Thiotrichaceae; genus Thiothrix; species Thiothrix nivea. The sequence continues at coordinate 4,091,142 of NZ_JH651384.1, forward strand.
CACGCATCAGTGACCCAATGGCGGTAATCAACGCAGGCAATGGCAGCAAGTAAAGCAGGATGCCTTTCAAACCATAGCGGACGCTATGCAAGGCGGGTTCATAACGTTTGGCGGCAGTCATTACGCCTCCCTTAGCCGAACAGGGGTGGGAACAAATGGAAAATGGACACGGTACTGACACCGCCGATGGTGACCAGCAAAAGGATGAAGCCAACTGTTTTTCTTAATGCATAGGCCATGTGCTTGTCCTCTTTTTTATAACCCGTTGTTAGTGTAGCCTGTATATGAGGTGATGGCCTATTCTATTCAAGCATTTGGCTTAGAAAAAGATTTTATTTATGAACGGAGGCTGTATATAATGGGCGGTAAGCGAAAAAAAGCGGGCCATGAGAGACCCGCGTTTTGTGAAGGTGATTCAAGAACGCCGAAGTTATGAACTTCGGTAGGGATGAAGAAGGCAAACCCCCTGTTTGCAGCCTTCAGTCCGGTTCCCAATCCTCACCTCCCAACCAGCTCCCCAATGAATGGCCGGTTGGCGGGGTAGTTTTGAGAAATCACTTCAGCGTGCCGTCATTCCGAATCTCTTATGCCATTGAGTGTCAGAACGGCGGAACAGCTTATTTTTGTATTTCAGATACTTCTGACGACGGAATCGTTACCACAAACCCCAAGTTCGCGATTCCTTGCTGAAGTTGTGACTATGGTAAGCCAGCATCACTGAATCAAACCTTAACTCACGGCTTATTTTTTGTTCGGCAAAAACAGGGCAGGGTCGACTGCCTCACCGTTCAGATAAACAGACCAGTGTAGGTGGGGGCCGGTAGCCCTGCCTGTGCTGCCTACTTTGCCGATAACTTCCCCTTGTTGCACGGCATCACCTACCGCTACGTCGATGGCGCTTAAGTGTGCATACATGCTGATGACGCCTGCACCGTGGTCAACGTATACCGCATTGCCACTGAAGAAAAAGTCACCCGTGTACAATACACGCCCGGCAGCGGCCACCTTGACCGGTGTGCCTTTGGCAGCGGCGATGTCCATGCCGCTATGTGGGTTGCGTGGTTGGTCATTGATGACACGGCGTAGGCCAAAACGCCCGGTGTCGCGCCCGGGTGCTGGTTTGATGAAATCCAGCGTGGCTGCCCCTTCCGTGAAGTGGGCTTTGATCTGCTTCTGGATCGCCAGTTCGCGCACAATCCGTTGGGAAGATTCATCGTCCGGGTTTACCTTGTTCTTGTCCTTGATGTTGATGCGCTGGGTTTTGTATTGCTTGGCCTTGACCTGAAAGTTGACGGTTGCGCCGTTTTGCAGCCGCAGGCTCTGGGTTCCGGCTTCCGCATCCAGGGGGATGCCTACCAAAGCCATCCATTGGTTATCAATAGGCATAACCGTTACCCGTGAGCCTGCGTACTGTACAATGGGCGGCTGGCCTGAAGCGGGAGCCAGTGGAACCAGGGCAATACCACCCGGAACCGGGTTGGCGCGTGGAAAAGCCGCCAGATTGGCAGAGTACAATGCGATGCCGAGCAGTAGCCATTTTTTCATTTTTATTGACCTTGACAAGTTGTTATCAGAATAAAGCATGAAGCATAACATAGCTGCCGAACGGATGCGGGACATACAGCCCTTCCATGTCATGGCGCTGCTGGCGGAAGCGCGCCAACGGGAAGCGGCAGGACAGGATATTATCCATCTGGAAGTGGGTGAGCCGGATTTCCCGACGCCCTCGCCCATCGTGGAGGCTGGCATCCGCGCCTTGCAGGCAGGGCAGACCAAATACACCGCTGCACGTGGTTTGCCGCAGTTGCGTGAGGCGATTGCGGGTTATTACGCTAGCCGCTTTGGGGTAAAGGTTTCAGCGGAACGGATTTTGGTTACGCCGGGGGCGTCGGGGGCTTTGCAATTGGTATTGGGAAGCCTGCTTAACCCGGGGGATGAAGTGCTGATGACCGACCCTGGATACCCTTGCAACCGCCATTTTGTACGTATGTTTGAAGGCAAGGCTGTCACCATCCCGGTTGGCGCTGATACCAACTACCAACTGACGCCGGAACATGTCAGGCAGTACTGGAATGACGCGACCAAGGCCGTGCTATTGGCTAGCCCCGCCAACCCAACCGGAACATTGCTGAGTGTGGATGCGTTGAAAGCTATCCACGCAACGGTAAAGCAGTTAGGCGGTATCTTGCTGGTTGATGAAATCTATCAGGGGCTTGTCTATGGGCAGGCTAGCGAAACCGCCTTATCGGTAGGCTCGGAAGACATTTGGGTAATCAACAGCTTTTCCAAATATTTTGGCATGACTGGCTGGCGTCTGGGCTGGGTAGTTGTGCCTGAGCAGATGGTGGGTACGCTCGACCGTCTGGCGCAAAACATCTTCCTGGCAGCCCCCACGCCAGCGCAGTACGCAGCGCTGGCTGCGTTCACCCCAGAGGCACTGGACATCATGGAAAGGCAGCGGCAGGAATTGCAATGCCGCCGTGATTTCCTGCTGCCAGCCTTAAGCGGGTTGGGTTTCACTGTTCGCACCCAGCCGCGAGGGGCGTTTTACATCTATGCTGGGTCAGGACGGTTTGGAAATGATGCCCAACGTTTGTGCCAGGATATGCTGGATAAAACCGGCGTGGTATTTACGCCAGGGCTGGATTTCGGCAGCCATCGGGCGGAAACACATGTGCGTTTCGCCTACACTACCAACGTTGGTAGGCTGGAGCAGGCTGTGGAACGGCTTGCCCGCAACCTGCTGCACTAATTAGCCACTAAAGGTATCGCAATCCCTCAGGTTGCCTGATTGTAGGCCGCGATTGAACCATTCTGCCCGTTGTTTTGAGGAACCGTGGGTGAATGAGTCCGGATTGATGCGTCGCCCTGACATACGTTGCAGGCGGTCGTCGCCAATGGATGCCGCTGCGGTGATCGCTTCTTCAATGTCGCCACTTTCCAGCATGTTCAATTGCGTTTGCGCATGGTTTGCCCATACACCGGCATAGCAGTCTGCTTGCAACTCAAGCGCAACCGAAAGCGCATTGCTGTCGCGCTCGCTTGAGCGCGCCTGCAAACGGCTAACCTGATCAGTAATGCCTAGCAGATTTTGTACATGATGGCCGACTTCATGCCCCAGTACATAAGCCTGGGCGAAATCCCCGTTTGCACCCAGGCCGCTCAGTTCACGGAAAAAACCGGTGTCAAGATAAACCTTCTGGTCGCCAGGGCAGTAGAAGGGGCCGGTGGCCGCACTGGAGTAGCCGCAAGCCGATTCGGTGCTATCCCTGAACAGTACTAATTTGGGTTCCGTGTAGCGTTTGCCCATTTGCTGGAATGTCGGGTTCCATACATCTTCTGTGGTTCCCAGAACCACAGATACAAACTTCCCGGCATCGTCATTGGGTGTGCTGGATACCGTCGTTGGCTGGCTGGAGCCACCCAGGCTGCCGAGGATAGTGTTTGCACCGCCAACCATGCCCAGCAGTTGCAGCGGGTTCGCGCCCATGTACCAGCCAATCAGCACAATGGCGGCAGTGCCGAGCAAGCCAATGCGGAACCCGCCCCGGCGACCCCCGCCACTACCCCGCCGGTCTTCCACATTGCTGCTCTGCCTTCCTGTTCTCCAGCGCATAATTTTTCTCCAATAAAAACTTTCAGGGCAATATTTTCACGTTTTCCGTGAACTAAAGCCAAATACACGGTCTCTGTCAACTTATAAATGGCTATAACGTTAAGGGAACAGAGTCCCCGGTATTATGCGGGGGAAAGGGGCACTCAAAGGAACATGATGATAACTGCGGCGCTGATAACTGGCCATGAAAACCGGTTGGAAAGGGATTCGCACAAGGAAAATGGTTCGGATACAACCGCGCGGTTAAGCAACTTCCTCCGGGAGGTTGAGCGGCGGGCGTTCGTGACCGCGCGTCTGGCGACTCACGATGAAGATGAGGCAATGGATATTGTGCAGGATGCGATGCTTAAATTGGTGCAAAAATACTCAGGCCACCCCAGCGGCGAATGGGGGGCCCTGTTTCACACCATTTTGCATAGCCGCATCAATGACTGGCATCGCCGCCAGAAAGTGCGTAACCGCTGGCGGGTGTTTTTCTTTGCCGATGACAATGATGATGAGTTCCAGCCTGAAGAACAGGTTGCCCAAACCCAGTTTCTGGAGCCGGAGCCTCAATTGATGCAGGAAGAAATGAGCACGATCATACAAGTAGCGATAGGGCAGTTACCGTTGCGCCAGCAGCAGGCGCTATTGCTGCGTGCGTGGGAAGGTTATGACATCGCAGAAACTGCCGCGATCATGAAGTGCTCAGAAGGCAGTGTGAAAACACATTATTCAAGGGCTATCCACAGTTTGCGGGAAAAACTGGGAGATCAAAAATGACAGGTATGAATAAAGAATTTACGGAGCGTTTACTGGCTGAATCCGTCAGGCAGGGAATGGATCAGTCAGTCAGGGGGTTAGACTGGCAGACACAGGCAAAACTGACCTATCTGCGTTTACAGGCACTGGAACAGTCTGGTCGGTCATCAGGTAGCTTTGGCTTTTCGTCGTTTTCACGGGGCTTTGCAGTGGCATCAGCTGTCACATTGGCAGTCGCACTTTGGGTGCTTCCCAATGTCAGGAATACATTGCCGGGTTCCATGCTAACAGCGGGTGAAGACGCGACAGAAACGGTTGATGCAGAGCTGGATATTAGTACCATGGAGGTACTGATGTCCGGTGAAGATATGGATTTTCTGGAAAATCTGGAAATGTACGAATGGCTGGAGGCTGAATACGGCTAGCCAAATGATTCAAGGAGATGGTCATGAAGAGGAATGGAATCCTGGCAGGTTATTGTGCACTGTTGCTTGCATGGATCTGGATAATGCCGGTAGCGGCTGCTGAAGACTCAGACGATATTACGGCGATGCTCACATGGTGGGATGAATTCGGCAGCGACTGGGAAGATGCCAAAGAATTGATCGAATTTGCCGCAATGGATATGCCGTTGCATGTGCTGGCAGAAAACACTATGGAGATGCAGCATGGAACGCAACAGCAATAATGTCCGGTCTGGATTGAAAGCAGCCCTGTTCATGATGGCGATGCTGTTTACAGGTGGGAGTGCAATGGCAGGCTCAGTCAAGTGGGAAGACCTCAACGGTAACGAGCGATCGGTATTGAAAGCGTTCCAGAAGGAGTGGGAATCTTTCCCGGATAAAAAGCAGAAGGCATTGCGCCGTTGGGCAAGCATACCCGCAACGGAAAGGGCACGGATCAGGGAGCGGTTTGGCGAGTGGAAACAGCTTTCCCCGCCGCAGCAGAAAAAAGTGGCCCGTCAGTTGGCACGTTTCAAGGCAATGCCTCCCGCACAAAAGGCACGCATCAAATCCTGGCATGAATGGGTGAAAAAGTTGCCTGAAGACGAACGCAAAAAGCTCAAGCAGAAATGGCCGGGCATGACAGAAGCAGAGCGCAAAGCCTACATGCGGGATTTACAGAAGAAATACGGACGGAGTTAATGTTCTGTTTGGTGGTTTGAAATTTCTTTTTTGATCTAAATTAACGTTAATTTGTTCAGGTTGGATTCAGATTAAGTTTTAATCACTATATTTTATTTATATATAAGTAACTTAAAAAACAATAACTTAAGTATTCCGTTAAGTTTGCGTTAAGGTCTTCTCGTTGTTGTAGATTTATGCTAATGTGTCCCCAGAAACATTTCTTAGAGTGTCAACATAGATTGGGGTGAGAAGAAATTATCCTGACCATGGTGAAGGTGGTGTGTGGGTAGGTTTTCTTGCTCGTTGCTGAAAAACAGTCAAAGGCTTGCACCTTTGTAAAAAAGGAGTTCCAGGAATGCATAAACCACAACCCTGCGCAGATGAAAAAAAGGGTGTCGCTTTTATTCCCCCGGATGCAGATGGATTGGAAGACGAACTTGAAGACATGGATGAAAACGATGATCCAGAGACTGAAACGTTAAGTTTTTCAGAAATCGCCCCGTCATTGTCGGCAGGTGAGGTCGATGCAACGCAAATGTACCTGCGGGAAATTGAGTTTTCCCCTTTGCTGACTCCTGAAGAAGAAATCCGTTATGGCCGTCTTGCCCGTCAGGGCGATGAGTTTGGCCGCAAGAAAATGATTACCTGCAATTTGCGTCTGGTCGTAAAAATTGCCCGCCGTTATATGGGGCGTGGCTTGCCGCTGCCAGATCTGATTGAGGAGGGCAATCTCGGCTTGATCCACGCGGTTGAAAAATTTGACCCGGAACGCGGTTTCCGTTTCTCCACCTATGCCACTTGGTGGATTCGCCAGAATATCGAACGGGCGCTGATGAACCAGACCCGTACTATCCGCCTACCCATCCATGTCAATAAGGAATTGAACGCCTACATGCGCAAGGTGCGTGAAATGACCCAAAAGCTGGGTTATGAGCCATCCCTGCCGGAAGTGGCGGAGGCCATGGATAAACCCATTGAAGTGTTGCGCAAGCTGTTGGACTTCAACGAGCGTATTACCTCTCTAGATGTGACTGTGGGCAAGGATGGTGACAGCCCGCTGGTAGATTTTGTCAGCACGGAAACCAGCGACGAGCCTGACAGCAAGCTGGAAGATGAAGATATTACCCAGTCCGTCGATAACTGGCTGGGGCAGCTTGAGTTCAAACAGCGCGAGGTCATCATGCGCCGCTTCGGCCTGCATGGCCATGAGCGTGCCACTTTGGAACAGGTCGGTGAAGCCTTGGGGTTGACCCGTGAGCGGGTACGTCAAATCCAGATGGATGCTCTCAAACGCCTGCGCCGTATCCTGGAGAACAAGGGTTTGTCAGGTGAAAGCCTGCTGGGTATTTCCTGAATACATTGATTTCCGGTTTGCCATGTTCAACGAAGCAGAAACGCCGCGGCAACGCGGCGTGCTTCACCGAGCAATACATTGTAGGTACGGCAAGCGGCGTCGTTACCCATAACCTCAAAGCCAACGCTGTTCTGCACTAAAGCCTTCCAGGTACTGGCCTGTGGTAAGTCCTGTTGGATGCCAGTGCCAATAATGATAACTTCTGCACCAATATCAAATAGAGGCTCCAGATGGTGGGCCTCCAGTTCCTGCATGTGGCGTGGCTGCCAGTTCCTGATCAAGGTTTGCGGGCCAAGCAGAAAGCTGTGTTGCAGCGTTTCCTGATTGACTGCAATCCATCCATCCCCATAACCGGTAATACGGTAACGGGCGTCGCCCATGTCTTCACTGAATTTCATTTCCTTTTCCTTGCCGTTTCTGCAATTGACAGCCTGCATGGTGAATTGTAATGTGGCTGGCTTACAAATGGCCCCAGTCAATGGGTAGTATTCTTCGATGGATGCAGAATAGTGCAGGACAATTTTCAACGGATAAACCGGCTCCCGACCTATGTTTTCAAAATCACTGACGCGCTCAAGAAAGAGGCGCGTGCCAAGGGCGAAGACATCATTGACTTCGGGATGGGCAACCCCGACCAGCCTACGCCGAAGCATATCGTAGACAAGTTGGTGGAAACTGCCCAGCGCAACGATACCCATCGCTATTCCATGTCGCGCGGTATCCCCCGTTTGCGCAAGGCAATCAGCAACTGGTACAAGCGCAAGTTCGACGTGGATATTGACCCGGAAACCGAAGCCATCGCCACCATCGGCTCCAAAGAAGGTCTGGCGCATCTGGCACTGGCGACCATGAGCCGGGGTGATACCGTGCTGGTTCCCAATCCTGCTTACCCAATCCACCCGTATGGCAGCATTATTGCCGATGCGGATATCCGTCATGTACCCATGGTGCCCGGCAAGGACTTCTTTGTGGAGCTGGAAGCGGCTATCAAGAATTCCTGGCCAGTGCCGAAGATGCTGATCCTCAACTTCCCCGGCAACCCGACGGGTCAGGTGGTGGATCTGGAATTCTTCGAACGCGTCATCCAGATTGCCAAGGAGCATCAAATCTGGGTGATCCACGACATTGCCTACGGTGAAATCTGCTTTGATGGTTATAAAGCGCCGTCCATCCTGCAAGTGCCGGGGGCAAAAGATATTGCCGTGGAATTCTATTCCCTGTCCAAAACCTACAACATGCCGGGTTGGCGGGTAGGCTTCATGTGCGGCAACACCACACTGGTCAAGGCGCTGGAGCGGATCAAGTCTTATTTGGATTATGGCACGTTCACCCCCATCCAGGTGGCTGCAATCCAGGCGCTGGATGGCCCGCAGGACTGTGTAGAAGAAATCCGTTGCATGTATGAAAGCCGCCGTAACGTCCTGTGTGATGGCCTCAATGCCGCTGGTTGGGTGGTGGAACGCCCGAAAGCCAGTATGTTCGTGTGGGCAAAAATTCCTGCACAATACGCTGCGCTGGGGTCGCTGGAGTTTGCCAAAAAGCTGCTGAAAGATGCGCAGGTTGCCGTATCACCGGGGATCGGTTTCGGCGAATACGGCGATGACCATGTGCGTTTCAGCCTGATTGAGAATGAACATCGCACCCGTCAGGCAATCCGCAATATCAAACAAATGTTCCGTAAAGATCAAGGCGCTGCGTAAGCGTCTTGCCAATTCAATTGAAGGAGTAAGCATGGAACCTGTCAAGGTTGGCCTGCTGGGGCTGGGAACCGTCGGTGGCGGTACTGCAACTGTTTTGAAACGCAATGCGGAAGAGATCGCCCGCCGCGCTGGCCGTGGCATCGTGATCGATTACGCCGCTAATCTGGATCTTAGCCGCGCCGAAGAACTGGGGTTAGGTCATGCACGTCTGACAGAGGATGCCTTCGATGTCGTCAACGACCCCTCCATCCAGATAGTGGTTGAACTGATCGGTGGGTATACCGTTGCGCGCGATCTGGTGTTACAGGCTATCCGTAATGGCAAGCATGTCGTCACGGCCAACAAGGCGCTGATTGCCCTGCATGGCAATGAGATTTTTGCCGCAGCCCATGAGCAGGGTGTGATGGTGGCATTTGAAGCGGCTGTTGCTGGCGGTATTCCGGTTATTAAGGCAGTGCGCGAAGGTCTGGCAGCCAACCGCATCGAATGGCTGGCGGGCATCATCAACGGCACTGGCAATTTCATCCTCACCGAAATGCGTGACAAGGGTCGTGCCTTCAGCGACGTGCTGGCCGAAGCGCAACAACTGGGCTATGCCGAAGCTGACCCGACTTTTGACGTGGAAGGGATTGACGCGGCCCACAAGCTGACCATCCTGTCGTCGATCGCGTTTGGCATCCCGCTGCAATTCAAGCAGACTTACACCGAAGGCATTACCAAAATCACTGCCGAAGATGTCACCTACGCCACCGAGCTTGGTTATCGCATCAAACATTTGGGGGTTGCCTGTCGCACAGAAAAGGGTATTGAGCAGCGTGTGCACCCGACCCTGATACCCGAACGTCGCCTGATTGCAAATGTGGATGGCGTTATGAATGCGGTACTGGTAAAAGGCGATGCGGTTGGCCCGACGCTTTACTACGGCGCAGGCGCGGGCGCAGAACCTACTGCCTCTGCGGTGGTGGCGGATCTGGTGGACATTACCCGTGCACTGACTTCCGACCCAGAAAACCGCGTTCCGCATCTGGCCTTTCAGCCTTCGCAACTTGCGGACACCGCTATCCTACCGATTGGGGAAGTGGAAACCGCATTCTACCTGCGCATGTGTGCGCTCGACCGCCCCGGCGTGCTGGCGGATGTGACCCGTATCCTCGGCGACCGCCAAATCAGCATCGAAGCCTTCATCCAGAAAGAGCCACAGGGTGGTGAAAACAAGGTGGACATCATCATGCTGACCCAGCGGGTGCGCGAAGGCAACATGAACGAAGCGATTGCCGCCATCGAAGCACTGGATAGCATTTGCAGCAGCGTTACCCGCATCCGTGTAGAAAGTTTGGGCTAAAATAATGAAATATATTTCGACCCGTGGGCAATCGCCCGCGCAATCCTTCACTGAAATCCTGCTGGGTGGCCTTGCGCCGGATGGTGGTTTGTACCTGCCGGAAACTTACCCGCATTTCAGTGCTGATGACCTAGGCCAGATGCGCGGCATGAATTACCGCGAACTGGCATTTGCGGTGCTGTCGCGTTTCATTACTGATATTCCGGCGAATGATCTGGAAACCATCATCAACAAGACCTACACGGCGGAAGTCTACTGCAACGTGCGCCCCGGTGAGGATGCCGAAGACATTACCCCGCTGCATACGCTGGAGCCGGGTTTTCACCTGCTGTGCCTGTCCAATGGCCCGACCATTGCTTTCAAGGACATGGCGATGCAACTGCTGGGCAACCTGTTTGAATATGTGCTGGCCAAAGCGGGGCAGGGTATCAATATTCTCGGCGCAACCTCCGGTGATACCGGCTCTTCCGCCGAATACGCCATGCGAGGTAAGCAGGGGGTGAATGTGTTCATGCTGTCGCCCTATGGCAAGATGAGCCGTTTCCAGACTGCGCAGATGTTCAGCCTGCAAGACTCGAACATTTTCAATATTGCGGTCAATGGCGTGTTTGATGACTGTCAGGATATTGTGAAAGCAGTTTCCAACGACCATGCTTATAAAAAGGCCAATCACATCGGTGCGGTCAACTCGATCAACTGGGCGCGGGTGGCGGCACAGATTGTCTATTACTTCAAAGGCTATTTTGCGGCGACTAGCGATAACAGCCAGCAGGTCAGTTTCTCGGTGCCTTCCGGCAATTTCGGCAATGTTTGCGCCGGGCATATTGCACGCATGATGGGTTTGCCGATCAAACATCTGGTGGTGGCGACCAACGAAAACGATGTGCTGGATGAGTTTTTCCGTACTGGGGTTTACCGTCCACGTGGTTCGGCCAATACTTACCACACCAGCAGCCCGTCGATGGATATTTCCAAAGCGTCCAACTTCGAGCGTTTTGTGTTCGATCTGGTGGGGCGTGATGGCGGTAAGGTACGTGAATTGTGGGGCGAGGTGGACAAGGGCGGCGCGTTCGATTTGAATGACGGTGGCCTATTTGCCAAAGTACCGGAATTTGGTTTCCAGTCGGGCGCAAGCTCGCACGCCAATCGGATGCAGGCCATCCGCAGTACTTGGGAAACCTATGGCGTGATGATTGATACCCATACTGCCGATGGGCTGAAGGTGGCGTTGGAACACCGTGAAGCCGATGTGCCAATGCTGGTACTGGAAACCGCTTTGCCTGCCAAGTTCGAGGATTCCATCCGCGAAGCACTGGGGCGTGACCCGGTAAGGCCTGAGGGCATGGAGGATATGGAGAGCCTGCCGCAGCGCTTCCAGGTGATGGAGGCCGACGCCGAAGCGGTCAAACAGTTCATCGTGGACAAGACCGCCTAACCCGACGTAGGGGTGTATTGCATACGCCCTGATGGTGATAACAACAATGGCTAATTTCAGTACCCATATTACCGTGGCAGCGGCAGGGGCGGGTTTGCTTTCCGTCCTCTGCCTGCAAGTCGGGCTGGCCGGGTCTCGTGAGGCGCTATTGCTGGCGTTGTTGGGCACGATTGGCGGCATTCTGCCGGATATTGATCTGCAACACGCTTACCCCAGCCGCATCATGTTTTCCCTGTTCGGGATATTGGCGGCCTTTCTGCTTGTGTTCGCCAAAAAAAGCGAATTGTCGATCGTTGAATTGTGGGGTATTGGCTTGACGGTGTTTGCGGTTATCCGCTTTCCAGTGTGGATGGTGTTTCACCAATACACGACCCATCGTGGCTCCATCCATTCGCTGGTGGCGGCTCTGCTGTTTATGTTCTTGACCACCGCGTTTGCCTACCATGTGATGGGGGAACACCCGTTCATGTCCTGGTTGTTTGGGCTATTTGTGTTTCTGGGGTTTGTGCTGCATCTGCTGTTGGATGAGCTTTACAGCGTGGATTTCATGAATACCCGGATCAAGAAGTCATTCGGCACGGCTCTGAAAATTCTGGACTGGAAAAATCGTGGGAAGTCTACTGTGCTAGTGGTGGCAACCATTCTTGCCTGGGCGGTCGTGCCGGATTCACGCTCGTTCTGGGATACGCTGTTGAGTGCGGAAACTTACCACATTATTGGGTCGCGGTTTTTGCCTTGAGTGCGAAGTTCTCCACCTCTTCATATTTTGGATAAGATGTTCTGGAGTGAAATAAAGAAGAGAATCACAACATCCGCCGGAGAAACTCCCCGGTAAACGACCCTTCCGCTTGCGCCACCACTTCCGGCGTCCCCACCGCAATAATATTCCCCCCGCGACTACCTCCCTCCGGCCCCAAATCCACCACCCAGTCCGCCGTCTTGATCACGTCGAGGTTGTGCTCGATCACCACCACAGTATTGCCACCATCCCGCAGTCGGTGCAGCACTTGCAGCAACTGGTCAACGTCGTGGAAATGCAGCCCGGTGGTCGGCTCGTCGAGGATGTAGAGGGTCTTATCAGGGTTTGCAGCTTGTGGTGGATGGCGGGCACGGCGGCGAAGAACTCGGTGGCGTCTTCCACCGTCATGTCCAGCACTTCGCTGATGTTTTTGCCCTTGTAGCGGATGTCGAGGGTTTCGCGGTTGTAGCGCTTGCCTTCGCACACTTCGCAGGTGACGTACACGTCGGGCAGGAAGTGCATCTCGACCTTGATCACGCCGTCGCCGGAACAGGCTTCGCAGCGCCCGCCCTTGACGTTGAAGGAGAATCTTCCGGGCAGGTAGCCGCGTGAACGTGCTTCCTGCGTGGCGGCGAACATATCGCGGATCGGGGTGAACACGCCGGTGTAGGTGGCGGGGTTGGAACGCGGGGTACGCCCGATCGGGCTTTGGTCGATGTCGATGATCTTGTCGATCTGTTCCAGCCCTTCGATGCCGCGCACCGGGGCGGCTTCCACGTTGCTGTCGTGCAGGTGGCGGGCGAGGTAGGGGTACAGGGTGCGGTTGATCAGGGTGGATTTGCCGGAGCCCGATAAACCCGTGATCACGATCAGCTTGTCGCGCGGCAGGTCAACGCAATGCGCTGATTTCTGCGACTGTCAATCCAGTTTTCTGGGCGATGGTTGCATCATCCAGAACATCCAGCAAGCTGCGGGCAAAATCTGTTTTGCTTTCTAGCAAGGCTTTTTCAGCCTTGGCGGCACGTTTTTCTGCTTCCCGTTGTTTTTCCTGCATTTGTCGGTATTCCAGTTCCTTTTCGAGCAACTTTTCTTCCGTAAGCTGGCGCTGCTCCACTGCGTCTTTCAACTGGTCATGAAATGCCCGTTGCACCCGCAGGAAGTCAAAACGTCGCTCCTGCGCTTCCAGTTCTTCTTCGGTCAGTCCTGCTTGGTTGGCAATGTCAAAAGCATCGACAATACAAGGGTCGGCCTGAAGCGTCTCCGGTACATAATCCAGGCTACCTGCGTTTTTGACGAAATACACCCACTTGTCGCTGATGTTGGAAAGCTCCGGCAGCTCTTTGGTGAACTTGGGCAGTTCGATGAATACCAGTTCCAGATCGCCGCTGTATTGCGCCAGCGTCTGCTTTTCCAGCAGGCGGTAATGGCTGAACACCTCCGGCTGGTCGGGGAACATCACGAAGTCGGTCAGGGTCATGGCGATGACCGGGTTGAGCAGGTGGTACTTTTCACCCTTGCCGAGTTGGGCGGAATAGGCTTTGGCGGCGTTGTAGAGGATACGTTTTTCAAAGCCTTCCACGTTCAGCACCTGCATCTCGATGATGACCGTGCTGCTGTTGGCGCACACTGCTTTGACATCCACGTAAGTGTCTTTCATGCCGAGGATTTTCGGTGCCTGATACGGGTCGATAATGGTCAGGTCGGTGATCGTGTCGCCGCCCTGGTAGTCCAGCAAGGCGTTGAGGAAGCTGATCAGGATGTGCTTGCTCTGTTCGCTGCCGAACACTTTTTTGAAGGCGAAATCGGTTTTTACATCGAGGAAGCGCATGGTTGCCATTGTCCGTTTGGAAGATGGCCTGATTATAGCAGGACGGAACAACCTGAAATATTCTGCGTGGAATCAGAAACTAAATTTCACATCCACCGAATACATACCCCAAATCAATCCCCTGTTCCTGAAACGGGGGAATGAATACGCGCTGGCAACCTTCGCCCTCCGCACATTCCCTGGAGAAAGCGACGCGGTAATGCTCACCCACCAGTTCGTAGGCAATCAGGGTCTTGTTTTCGGGTGAAATGATCCAGTAATAAGGCACTTGATAGGTTTGCAAGCGCATCAAATGTATGACCAAATCCTTGCTTTCATGCCCCGGAGAAGTAATTTCACATACCCAGTCCGGCAAAACATCCACCACACCTTCCGGCGGATTCGGGACACGCTCTTTACGCCAGCCCGCCAAATCATGTGTAGGGCAATGATGCTGATTATAACGCACGCTAATTTCCGTCACGATCCACCAACCGCCACTGCCCTTGCGCCGCTTGAAAGGGGCAATTTCATCCGACAATCCTGATTGGGCTAACGCATGGTTAAACCGCGCCATCGGGCGCTTGACGATTTCCCCGTTGATTAACTCAATACGTTCATCCGCCGACGCAGCCAGCAGGAAATCATCCACGGTTGCCAGTTTGCGTGCTTCCATATTGCCACCCCGTGCAGCCAGTTGAATCACAATAGTTTCCGCTACTCTATCATAACATCCGCCGGAGAAACTCCCCGGTAAACGACCCTTCCGCCCCTGCCACCTCTTCCGGCGTCCCCACCGCAATAATATTCCCCCCACGGCTTCCCCCCTCCGGCCCCAGATCTACCACCCAGTCCGCGGTCTTGATCACATCGAGGTTGTGCTCAATCACCACCACGGTGTTGCCGTCGTCGCGCAGGCGGTGCAGTACTTGCAGCAACTGGTCAACGTCGTGGAAATGCAGCCCGGTAGTCGGTTCGTCGAGGATGTAGAGGGTCTTGCCGGTGCCGCGCTTGGAGAGTTCCTTCGCCAGCTTGACGCGCTGCGCTTCGCCGCCGGACAGGGTGGTGGCGTTCTGCCCCAGGGTGATGTACGACAGCCCCACGTCCATCAGGGTTTGCAGCTTGTGGTGGATGGCGGGCACGGCGGCGAAGAACCCGGTGGCGTCTTCCACCGTCATGTCCAGCACTTCGCTGATGTTTTTGCCCTTGTAGCGGATGTCGAGGGTTTCGCGGTTGTAGCGCTTGCCTTCGCACACTTCGCAGGTGACGTACACGTCGGGCAGGAAGTGCATCTCGACCTTGATCACGCCGTCGCCGGAGCAGGCTTCGCAGCGCCCGCCCTTGACGTTGAAGGAGAACCGCCCCGGCAGGTAGCCGCGTGAACGTGCCTCTTGCGTGGCGGCGAACATGTCGCCTTGCCGGAGTCCGATAAACCCGCGATCACGATCAGTTGGTCGCGCGGCAGGTCAACGCAACGCGCTGACTTCCTCGACTGTCAATCCGGTTTTCTGGGCAATCGTTGCATCATCCAGAATGTCCAACAGGTTACGGGCAATGTTTACGGCTTTAATATGTTCAGCTTCGGCGGCACGCGCTTCTGCTGCTTCCTGCTTTTTTTCCGCTTCCCGTTGTTTTTCCAGTATTTGTCGGTATTCCAATTCCTTTTTCAGCAACTTTTCTTCCGTAAGCAGACGTTGTTCCACTGCGTCTTTCAACTGATCCTGAAATGCCCGTTGCACCCGCAGGAAATCGAAACGCCGTTCCTGTGCTTCCAGTTCTTCCTCAGTCAGTCCCGCCTGGTTGGCGATACCGAAGGCGTCGACAATACAAGGGTCGGCTTGAAGTGTGTCCGGCACATAATCCAGGCTGCCCGCGTTCTTGACGAAATACACCCACTTGTCACTAATCGTGGCAAGCTCCGGCAGTTCCTTGGTGAACTTGGGCAGTTCGATAAACACCAGTTCCAGATCACCACTGTATTGCGCCAGCGTCTGCTTTTCCAATAAACGGTAGTGGCTGAACACCTCCGGCTGGTCGGGGAACATCACGAAGTCGGTCAGGGTCAGGGCGATGACCGGGTTGAGCAGGTGGTACTTTTCACCCTTGCCGAGTTGGGCGGAATAGGCTTTGGCGGCGTTGTAGAGGACTCGCTTTTCAAAACCTTCCACGTTCAGCACCTGCATCTCGATAATGACGGTGTTACCGTTGGCACACACTGCCTTGACATCCACATAAGTGTCTTTCATACCAAGGATTTTAGGCGCTTGGTACGGATCAATGATAGTCAGGTCAGTGATGGTGTCCCCGCCCTGATAATCCAGCAAAGCGTTGAGGAAGCTGATCAGGATATGCTTGCTCTGCTCACTGCCGAATACTTTTTTGAAGGCGAAATCGGTTTTTACGTCGAGAAAGCGCATGGCGTCTTGTCCGTTACCAAAAGAATGGAAACATTATAGCAGTCCGCGTGGCGGACAATGTACGGGAACAAAGCGCGGTTGCTTAGCGGCCTGTTGCTTGATCAGGCCGCGTGGTAGCTTGCTTCTATTTTGGTAACGTCCCGTGCAGAATAAAGTTAGCGGCGAAGCTGGTATTAGCTGGATGGAGCAGCACATTGCCCAGCAGCAGATTGACATCGTTGCCCGGCCCGGCATACAGGGTAATGCCATCCATGTTGATGTCGGTGGCCTCATAGCCTCTCAGGCGGTAGTTGGAGCTGGCATCAAGGTTCTTGCCATCCTTGATCAACACATTGCCGAGGATCAGGCTAATGTCGTTAAACTGGCCTTGGGCAATGATCTGCTGAGTCTGGTTTGCATCACCAGCCCACAGCAAGGCTGTGCCGCCCGCCTCGAAGCGTGCATGACTACCGTAAGTCGGGGTAGCCGTTTGGGTAAAATCCACCATGGAAGCTAGGCCACCCAGCGGTAGTGCCGTCGCGGTCATTACGCCCAAATGGTTGCGATGACGTACACTAACGTAGTAATTGCCCGCCACGGTGTCGGCAAATGTCAGGTCAGTGCTGCCGGTCTGGGCATCCACCAAATCACCGTCACGCTGCACCATGACCGCCTTTGTCTTAAGGGTGGTTTTTGGGTTAGTCGCATCGCGCAAATCCACCAGCATCCAGTCGACGATGGCATTGTCACCTTCCACCAGCGCCAGATCCAGGTTGAGGGTTTCCGTACCCGCGTAACTGGTCGGCACCGGCGCATACGGTTGGTTAACCGGCAGGATGCCCAGACTGCGCAGTTTATCCGCCATCAGGCCAGTACCGCTGTTGTAAGCCCCTTGCAGGAAAGCGCGTACATTCAGCACTACTTTGTGTCCACCGGTAATGGTAATGCTCAGCGTCTGGGTATCCTGCTGGCCGCTGCCATCAGTGACTGCGACTTCCACTTCATAAACGTTATCCTTGTTGCTGTCGGTCGGCTTCCCGAAGTCCGGCGCGGTGGTAAAGCTCAGTACACCGGTAGCCGGGCCGATGCTGAACAGGCCGCTGTCAGCACCGCCGCTGATGCTATAAGTCAGGGTATCGTTATCCGGGTCAGTGCCAGTTACTGTGGTGACTGGCAGGATGCCCTCCTCCATGCTCAGTTCGGCAGTTGCATCCGCACCGTTGGAGGTAATCTCCGGTGCTTCATTGGCATTACTGACCTCGATCTCCAGCATCTGGGTATCGCTGCCGCCGTTACCATCTTTCACCATCACGGTGAGCAGATAGGTGTTGTCGCCATTGGCGTCGGTCGGGTTCTCCCTATCCGGTGCGGTAATGAAACTCAAATCACCGGAGACCGGGTCGATGGTGAACCGGTGGGCATCTTCCCCACCCGCAATACTGAATGTCAGGGCATCCGCATCCTCATCGGCTGCTGCTACTGTGGTTACCGCCGTGCGGTTCTCGGGAAGGCTCAGGTGCACGCTATTGCCGCCGCCATTGGAGGTGATCACCGGTGCGTCGTTGGTGTTATCCACGATCACCGTCAGGGTCTGCACGTCGTAACCACCTTTGCCATCATCTACTGTCACTTCCACAACATACTGGTTGTTGTGATCGGTATCCGCCGGGTTCTCGTAATCCGGCACGGCGATGAAACCCAGTACGCCGGTAAGCTGATCGATTTTGAACAACTGGCCATCCGTACCGCCGGTAATGGTGTAGTGCTGGGTATCGGCACTATCCTCATCGGTTGCTGTTACCGTAGCCACCGCAGTCTGTTCCTCAGCCACATGTACGGTCGTGGTTGTACCGCCGCCATTGGAGGTGATCACCGGCGCATCGTTGCTATTGGCTACCGTGATGGCCAGCATCTGGGTGTCCACGCCCCCCTTGCCGTCAGCCACCGTGACATCCACCTCATAGATGTTGTCGCCGTCAGCAGATGTACCGCCTGCGGCATCCAGCGGATGCTCGAAGTTCGGTTTATCGACGAACACCAGTTCGCCGGTCTCGTTGTTGATGGTAAACAGGGCAGCATCCACCCCGCCACTGATGGAATAGCTCAGCATGTCGCCATCAGCATCGCTGGCGATCACGGTAGTAGTCACCACCTGGTTCTCGTTAGCCGTCAGAGCCGCAGTATCACCACCACCATTGGATGTAATAACAGGCACACCATTATCAACGATATAGGTCACTGCTTTTTGGATTCGATTGCCAGATGCATCGTAGGCATATTCAATGGTTGCATAACCTTCATAAATTATCTTACTCAAACGCTCAAGGCTATCATATTGATAATTAATGCTTTGAGAAAATACAGATGATGACAAGAAAATATAAATACAAATAATTTTAAATATAAAATTACTTTGCAAGAAGTATTCGTATAAATATTTCACAACCAAAGGCAGTCTATTCATTTGTATTCTTTTTTATAACCTAAGTTACTCACTGGTTGAGTAACCTCTTCTATTTCTAGAATTGAAGGATGATTGGCATTATTATTAGGCGAGAATTCAATTTGTTCGGAAAAGTGTTTGTACTCATCAGCTAATGGGCAGTCTTTATAGTAAACACACTCTGAAATATCCAGGCCTTTTTCGATAACATTCATGCGCGACATCATGAATTCAAATTTTTGCCATTCCGGGAGGAATTTGTAAGCCCCCAAATTAACATTCACAAAAGCATTTGATGCAATATCTTTCACATCCATGACATAATTAACAGCTACAGCAGTCTTAATTATGTTTTCTGTAACTGGATATTTCTTATACATTGGATCAATTATCCCTTTCCCTTCAAAGTCATCAGCAAAACTCACATCTGAAGCATAGGAAGCATTATTGCCAAACATAGCTGTTCCTAAATTACTAAGAGATGCCAAGGTTTGTTTTGATGCACTATTAACCCCTTCATAACCTGCCATAAATGCAACAGAAGCTCCTGCTAGATTAGTAGGTGTGGGCGTTCTCAGTGCAGCAACGCCCGAAGCGCCTACAGATAAGAGAGTTCCGACAATCTCACCAACAGAAGCTGTCATTTGTAAAGTACTTACACCTATTAATTTTGATCTTTCTATTAATGATTCTCCAAATACATTCCACGCAAAATGACCGGTTGGATCAATATAAATAACAGAATTATTCAAAGCATAAACATAACGATTCAAAGTCTGGGTATTACCATCCTCACCAAGATATGTATCCTTGCTGATGAATCTCTGCAATCCACTATCATAGTAACGAGCTCGAATGTAGTTCAGGCCATCGCCTTCATACTGCACGCCATATTTACCAAGATAGCGGAATCCGTTAGCTGCATCGCCTGATGAATTGACAACAAGGCCAAATGGATCGTAGGCATAGCTACTGGTGACAGACTCAGTGGAATTGGTCATGGCAATGGTGCTGCCGCGCGAATCATAGTGGAAGGTGGACATGGAATTATCTGGCTTGATCTGGCCAATCAATCCGTGCCCGTAGATGTTGTAAACGAGTACATCACCTGCCTGATTCATCTCAGCCAGGACATTGGTCAATTGTGTATTGGTATCAAGCAAATATCTTGTTGTGGAACCTTGCGTCCGGCTATACCTGTTACCAAACCCATCATATTGATAAGCAGTCACGACGCCATCAATATTGCTTTGAACCAGCCTGTTTTCCACATCATAGCGGTAGGTGTCATTCCCTTTGCCTGTCATGTTGCCATTGGCGTCAAAGCTGTTAGCAACCGCGTTACTCTTGGTCAGGCGGTTTTCTTCATCAACAGTGTCTTTAACGGTTTCGGGTGTAAATTCAGGCGGCAGCGGTTCATTCCTGTCTTCTTGGGTGTGATTCCCCACTTCATCCAATGTGTAGGAATAACCATTGATAACAGTTCCATCCGCTTTCTTGTTGGCAAGCCCAGTCAAGCGGTTAGCATTATCGTAGTTGTAAGAAGTTGTCGTACCGTTAGCGTTATTTATACCCGTTAACCTTCCTGTAACATCGTAGGAATATTGCGTTTTATGGTTTAACCAGTCCGTAACTGCGGCTAACTGATTCAGCTTGTCATACCCGTAGCTAACAACTTTGCCCCCCGGATAGCCCAAAGTAATGCGGTTACCGTTGCCATCATAGCCATAGCTGACCTCGTTTCCGAATGGGTCATGGGTTGAAGTCCGGCGGTTATTCGCATCGTAGGCATGGGTCGTTGTACCCAGGCTATCAACCATCTGGGTCAGGTTGCCCACATCATCATAGCCAAAGCTTACCGTCTTGGAACCTGGATAGGTTTTTGTAATGAGCCGATCGGTATCATCGTAACCGTACTGGATCACCTGACCTTTGGCGTCGGTTTTCTGCGTGATATTACCCACGGCATCATAGGCCAGCGAAGTTACATGCCCCAGATGTTCGGTAGTTTTGGTTTTTCGGTTCAGTGCGTCATATTCATAGTTGGTTGTATGGCTATTGGGGTCAACCATCGCGGTACGATTACCGTTCGCATCATAGCTATAAGTGACAATACCGCCAGCAGCATCAGTGACTTTGAGCAAACGATTTAAGGCATCGTATTCAAAACTGGTTACCCGCCCCTTGGCATCCGTGGTCGAGTTGACCCTACCCACTGCATCGTAGCTTGTCGTTGAAGTATTTCCCAATGGGTCGGTCGTGCTGATTTTTTGGTTATTGGCGTCGTAGCTTGCCGTAGCGGTTAAATTGAGCGGATCAGTTACGGAGATCTGGTTGCCATTCTCATCATAGGCATAGCGAACCATTCCCCCTGCTGCATCAGTGGTCTGGATCAGCCGATTGTTCGCGTCATAAACAAAAGCAGTCGTATGGTTGTTTCTGTCAGTCTGACTGACTTTATTACCGACAGCATCGTACTCCGTCGAGGTTGTATAACCTAGCGCATCAGTCGTGCCTACGACACGGTTCAAGGCATCGTAGCGGATTTGTTGCTGATGGCCGTTGGCATCGGTGCTGGTCAGGCGGTTACCATTCAGGTCGTAGGTATAGGCTGTTTTGTGCCCCAGTGCATCGCTTGTCTCAAGCAGGTTGCCTGCGCCGTCATAAGCGAATTGCGTCACATGCCCTTTAGCGTCCGTAACCGAGACACGTCGCCCCAAAGCGTCATAGGTGTAGCTGGTAATCTGCCCCAGTGCATTGGCTGTACTGGTTTTCAGGTCTTTTTCATCATAGGCAAACAGGGTTAAATGACCCGAGGGGTCTTCCGTACTGATGCGGTTGTTGTTCCCGTCATAGGCATGTCTGGTGATGCCCTCCAGGGCATTGGTGCTTTTTACCAGATTGTTATTGGCGTCGTATTCATACGCCGTGATGTGATCCAGTGCATCTTGCTGGGTCAACCTGCGACCCACGCCATCGTAGGTGTAGGTGGTTTTATTGTTGAGGGCATCCGTAACCTGTTGAAGATTGCCTTCAGGATCATAGATATTGGTTGTGGTATTGCCTCGCGGATCTGTGGTAGTGAGAGGCAGGCCGCTGGCGGTATAGGTAATGCTTGTCTCATTTCCGAGTGGGTCAATCTGCCGCAACAGGTTTCCCTTTTCATCATCAATACCTTCGCCACTAAGCCGCCATTTTACGTTCATGAACCCGCCCCAGGATGGGAACCTTCCTGATCCAGTCCTCAAAATTAATCACTTTGGCGGTTTCAGGAAGTATTTTAAATGCCTCGCGGGCGTAGCAGATGCCGTGGTAGCGTGCCTTCAGGTCAAGGATGCCCGCCTCATCCGAGACTGCCAATAATGTCTGGGAGACATTGACCATGAACAGGGACAAATTGGCGGAATTGAAGACCGCCTGTTGGCGTGTCACCATGAAATCTTCCAGCCCCCAGTGTTGTTTGGCGTCGCGGAAGTTGAACTCGATCTGGAATCTCAGGCGGTAGTAATCCACCAGGTCATCTGCTTCCAGTTCCAGATCAGTGCTGAACAAGATGACCTTGGCCGTTTTGCCGGTTTTGAGGTTTTCCTTGTGGATGATGGCCACATTCAAAGGGTCGGCAAATTTCTTGTGGATGGCCTTGAACGGGTAGGTACGGGTGCGGATGTCGTGATGGGTTTGTTCAGACTTCAGGTGGGAGGGGGGCAGGTTGTCATAATCCACCCGCTCCCCATAGGTGCGCCGCCGCCCCTTGCCGGAATAAGCGCCTTCCCATTGGAAGTGCAGCGCAGCGTTGCTGCGCAGCTTGGAAATAAGGTGCAAGCCGGTTTGCCTCGTCATCTGTACGGCGGCATGGTTGCCAAACGCGCCATCGTAGACGAAGTAAGCCGGTTGCACGGTATCCCCGACCAGCCCAAGCAGTGTTTTCAGCATCGTCTGCACCTGGAGCATTTCTGCATTGGGCTGGACATCACGGCTGTTACGGTTTTTCGAGCCTTTGGGCCGTCCCCTGCGCCGGTGGGTTTTGGCTGCCTTGGGTTGGGCTGGTGTTTCCGGTTTGGGAGGGGGCTGGATTTGCTCCATCAGGATGGGCCAGGACTTCCGCGTTGCGGTATCCACCAACGATAGTGTCTGGAACGCAATGCCGGGAACCGCGCGGGAGTAAATGGAAGAGAAAAAGCGCCCCAGGCCAAAGGTCTCCTTCCCGGATTTGGTGACGGTGGTAGCATCACCTGCTATCAGGATGGCTCCGGTTGATGCTTTCACCGATGTCTTGGCCAACGTCCAGTTCAGCTTGCCCCACGGCAGGGGCTTCACGAAAAAGCGCTGGATAGTCCGGTAGCTGCCACCTTTGCCTGTCCAGCGGCTGATCCCCAACAAGGTGACACGCCCTGTCATCGTGAGCAATGCCTCACTGATGGCAGTCAGTTGGCGCAGGGTGCTGCTATCCAGTAGGCAAGACAGGCAGCCAAGAAGCATGGTAAGTTCGTTCATGAGCAGTTGTTGTTATTCTTTGGACTTTGTTGTGATTGCCCATGGTAACAATGACTGCTCTCTTTTTAACCTATGAACTTACCACCGGTTTGGCGAAGGTATTGATCATAGGAAAACGTTGTCGTATTTTCCAAGGCATCGGTTCTCGATAATGGATTGTCCTGACCGTCATAGGTAATGATCGTCACATTCCCCAATGCATCAATCTTTTTGGTGACATTACCCCGAATATCGTAATCGTATTGTGTGACATTGCCGTTTTTATCGGTCACCCTGATGCGATTTCCGAGGGCGTCATATTCATACAATGAAACTCCCCCATTAGGATCAACCTCTTTGATTAACCGCAGCAAGTCATCATGCTGGTGTAGGGTGATATTTCCCAAGGCATCGGTTATCGTGGTGATCCTATCAAGCTCCTGATAATCATAGGTGGTAGCGCCGCCTTTGGCGTCGGTCTGGTAAGTGACGACACGTTTGTCGGCGTCATAGGTATTGTTAACAACAGTATTTCCCCTGGGGCCAACAATCGTCAGCATTTGATGGTTGGCATCGTAGGTATAGTGCGTCTGGTTTTTGTTCGGATCAGTAACGGTCACCAAATCGCCATTGGCATCGTAGGTATAGCCCACTGTTCGGTCAATAGGATCAGTAATTTGTACGAGTCGGTTTGACAGGTCGTAAGCCAGGGTAAAGCTACGTCCGGCTGTATCAGTAATTTGCGTCAGCTTGCCGCTGGTATAGGTCAGCGTTTGTGAATTGCCGTTTTTATCGGTAATTGAAACCAGGTTGCCCGTTACGTCAAACTGGTAGGCCATGCGGTTTTTCTTGCGCAGGGTATAGACGCCGCCATCCCCAATCAATGTATCAAATACGCCATACTGGTTACTAAACCCACCCTGCCCATCACTGACCCAGGTTTCGGTATGGCCATCTCCCCAGGTGATGGTCACATTGCCATTCTCAGCTCTCAAGTGGGTATTGAAATTATGTGACCAGCCATATCCCAGCGGCCCGTTACCAGCATCCCGCGAATTGTAGGTGCGGTCAAACTGAAAAGATAAACCAATACCGGGTATATCCAGATCCCTATGCTGGTAAACATAGTTACCGGTTGCCGTGTTGACCGGATCACCGTATATGGCTGATTCTGAAACAAGGCCGTTGGTTGTTTTTTCATTCGTCAGGCGAATGTCCAACCAGCCGCCGGAGCTAATGTCTACACTGCGTTTGTAAGTATCAAAACCATTGACGCTGACATAAACTTCATGCACTCCACAGGCGAGATCGCCAAGCACATAGCGCCCTTGCGCATCAGTTTGCACTGACTTTCCATCAATCTGGATAGTGACCCCGGACAAGACGGTTCCTGTGACCATATCAATAAGACGCCCCGACAGCATATTGCCATGGGCACAGGCTGATGGATTATAGTCTTTTCATTTTAGTCGGCTACACTTTGTCTGTTGAATGCGTAATCAATCGCGTCGTCCAGGGTGCTACCTTTTCCCATGGCCAGACGCGCATAATGTTTCAAGGTTGCCCAGCATTGCTCGATGGGGTTGAGATCAGGCGAATAAGCGGGTAACTGAATGATACGAATCTGGTATTTCATGGCAATCGCCTCCAGGTCACCGCCTAAATGGAAGCTCGCATTGTCCCAGACAAGCACATAAGGTTTGGGCTTTTCCTGACCTTGCTGCAACGATTTTCCCAAGGCTTCCAACCATTGTTCAACAATCATCCGGTTAATGTTGCCGGTCACTACCCACGGCATTTGCCAGCTTTGATCAGAGGCGCGGATAGCGCTGATCCAGTTGCGTTTATGTCCCCGGCCTCCAGGGCGGGGGATGTCACAAGGCTCCCCTTTTTTTGCCCAGCCCCACTCATAGCGTTCGGTGCTGTAGAATCCTGCCTCGTCCGCAAACAGGATATGATCCTGACCGTATTTTTTCTCCAGATGCCCAAGTAGCCACAGGAAAACCCAGCGGTCTAGCGGTTTGGCTTGCTGGTAGAAAGAACGTTTTTTTTATGGCTCCAACCGATCCGTTGCAGCCATTTATGCAGGCCACGATAAGAAATGGCCTTGCCATAATGCGCTTCAAAGCGTGGCAGCAAATCCTCGATGCGTTCAAACGGGGTTTCGCTCTCCACCCATTGCCGAAAAGCTTCAACGTCTTTCACCTTATGGCTGTGCCCAGGGCGGGGATGTGTCCGGGGTTGGAGGCTGCCGGTTTCTTCCCTCAGGGCCAACCATTTGTCCAGGGTGCTGCGGGCTATGGAAAACGTCCCACAAACGTGGGATTTATGTTTGCTCTTGTCATAGGCAGCAACAACACGTTCACGGAGATCCTTAGAGTAGTAAGTCGGCATGATGAAGGATGGGGAAGTTGATCATCCGTCCTATTGTAGCTGACTAAAATGAAAAGACTATATCCCCACTCCCACTCCAAAGGCCGTACTGATCCTTGAATCGTATGGTAGCCGAGTGGTAACCATTGGTTACGGATGCTATCCATGATGTAGTTTCAACCCCATTATCAAATGCGCCATCAGTAGCAGAAAGATAGACGGTAGTGCTTGAATCCAGGATACCTTCAGCAGCAGCCAGCGTAACCGGATTACCCGAGCCGCCATTCTGCAAAACAGGGACAAAAAAGGGTTGTCTGAACGTTTGCGACCAGACCCCGGTGGCATCCAGTGTCCTCGTATGCAGTACATGCACCCCAACATCAAGACCCGTCAGTGGTATGGCTCCACCCAAAATCTCGGATGAACCATCAATGGTTCCGTCTTTAGCGGTTGCAACCGGTGTTGCCTTACCTTTTCCAGGATCGGTATCAATAAAAGCTTCCGCCGAGACAATCCTGTTGTTGCCGCTGGGCAGGGTTCCACCGACAGAACCTTCCGCAATGAAAAAACCCACTGCTAATGGCGTTGACCAGTCATTTTTATCATCCTTGAACCGGACATACAAAGTGTGGGGGCCTTCCGCCAATGCTGAGATGTCAACAACGCCTTTGGCTGTGCGCAGCGGATCGGACAGCGCTTCATCTAGGGGAAGGGAGGTTCCCGTACCGGCGGTTTTTGAGGGATTGTCAATGAATGCTTCAGCTGCGACCAATGTTGCCGCCAATGCAGAAGATTGCCATACGCCGGTAAGGCACGACAGGATCACAAAGAGAATATTGAGTAATAACCGCATGTGCTGACGCTTCTTTTTGTTATTATGCAGTTAGCGTAGTTTGGCCACGCCTATCGCTTGAACCTCCAAATCCCCATCACTGTATGCCGAACCTCCCTTGAATAATGGATAGACGTAAGGTTTCAAATTATTAGGATCTCGTTGAATATCATACTGCTCAATACTCCATGGGCCGCCATAAGCGCCAATATCATTACGGGACCGGTCAAGATCAGCATATTGGTAATCTGATGGCCCAGCGTTGATAGCCGGAGAATTAGCAGCCAATTTAAAATCTATTGTATCCACATATTTTGGATCTGCATTAAGGTTTCCATCGCCTGATGGACATGGATCCGTTATTTCAAAACAAATATTATTGGCTATTTTTATTGAAGAGGAAATTGCAATTGGTCGATTTATGCCGCGAATAATATTTCCAGATATATTACCCCTGATAGTATTACTATAGCTACCTATAAAACCATACCAATCACTAGTCGTACTTGAATCTGCATGAATAATATTATTGGTAAAATTGAAGCTAATTACATCCGTAATGTTAGTATTTATATAAATCACTGCATCATGTTCACGTGGTGCAGACATTTTATCTAGTATAATATTATTACTAATCAAATTATCCAGCGAGCTTATAAATAAACAATATTTTGAATCAATAATTTTGCAGTCTATTCTATTTCCTAAAATACGCACTATAGAATTCCCTGAGCCACTTATTCCTCCATCAATATTATTACCAATTACCCATATAGAATTGAATGAAAAAATCCCACCTTTTAAAAAGGTATTTCCTGCTATATAAGCATTATCAATGTAGCTTGTGATATTGCCATTATTAAGTGTATTGCCAATGATTATAAGGCTGCCATCACCTTCACTTGTCTTGTAGTTACTACCATCAGGAATCCCGCTTAACCAATGATTCTGTAATAAACGTATATCAGCAGCCTGAACAAGATTCAGTGATTGGGAAAACTTGATGCCTTGTATAGTGACTTTTATTCCTTCCCCTTGGATTGCGCCAATTCCAGCAATGAGTGCATCGGTAGAACGGTTACTGGCTCTTAGGGTTAATGACTTGTCAATCGTGAAATCACCATAGTAACTACCCCCTTGCAAAACCAGGGTATCACCGTTGGAAGCATTGGCAATGGCGGCAGACAGCGTGCCAGTGCCGGGAGCAACAACTTTCTCGGTAGCCCATGCCACAGAAAAATACCCAGAAAGAAGAAATAGCAGAACTCCCATTATTGTTTTCATGTTGCCTACCAGATACAAATATTCTTATGGGAATAGTAAAATATATTTTATGAACGAGAGCTTTACACTGGGCAGGGTGCTGCCCCTATTTCTTTCAGGCACATCACAACATCCGCCGGAGAAACTCCCCGGTAAACGACCCCTCCGCTTCCGCCACCTCTTCCGGCGTCCCCACCGCAATAATCCGCCCACCCCGGCTGCCCCCCTCCGGCCCCAGATCCACCACCCAGTCCGCCGTTTTGATCACGTCGAGGTTATGCTCGATCACCACCACGGTGTTGCCGCCGTCGCGCAGGCGGTGCAGCACTTGCAGCAACTCGTCGACATCGTGGAAATGCAGCCCGGTGGTCGGCTCGTCGAGGATGTAGAGGGTCTTGCCGGTGCCGCGTTTGGACAGTTCCTTGGCCAGCTTGACGCGCTGCGCTTCGCCGCCGGACAGGGTGGTGGCGTTCTGCCCCAGGGTGATGTACGACAGCCCCACGTCCATCAGGGTTTGCAGCTTGTGGTGGATGGCGGGCACAGCGGCGAAGAACCCGGTGGCGTCTTCCACCGTCATGTCCAGCACTTCGCTGATGTTCCTGCCCTTGTAGCGGATGTCAAGGGTTTCGCGGTTGTAACGTTTGCCTTCACACACTTCGCAGGTGACGTACACGTCGGGCAGGAAGTGCATTTCGACCTTGATCACGCCGTCGCCGGAACAGGCTTCGCAGCGCCCGCCTTATGGTGGATAAGGCAACAACTGTAACTCTTGGATAAACCGATAATCTTTCTGATTCTTGCTGATCAATGGAATACCTGCCTCTATCGCAGTAGCTGCTATCAGTCCATCAGGAATCAACAATCCGTGGCTCAATCGGTATTGCTGTAGCAGTTCCACCCCTCGCTGTGAAATATTTTTTGAGGCTCAATATGCGTTTCAGGGTCTTGTTTTCCCCGGCATTGCAAACGTGATGGATAGCGGTAAAGTTAGTCATTTCCGATAGCCAAGGAGAGGCTTTATGACCTCGCTCATCAGTATTTCCAGCCTGACCAGTGATGCCGCCTGTTTCGAGCAAGTCCGTTCCGTGCGTTGGCCTAATGGGGTGATTTGTCCGCACTGCGGTTCACAGGACACTATCCGTCGAGGCAAGGATGACACCCAGCAGGAACGCCAGCGTTACCAGTGTAAGGATTGCCAAAAGCGTTTTGATGACCTGACGGGAACGGTGTTTGAAGGCCACCACCAGCCGCTGAAGGTGTGGGTGTTGTGCCTGTACCTGATGTCGTTGAACCTGTCCAACCAACAAATCGCCCGCGAATTGGGGTTGAACAAGGATGATGTTCAGGCGATGACGGAACAGTTACGGCGTGGTGTCGAGAAAAAAAACGCCAGTAAACCTGTTTGGGAATGTTGAATTTGATGAGGTTTATGTCAAGGCTGGACACAAGGGAAACCCCGAAGCCGTCGCGGATGCTGGGCGTGAAGGTCGCCGCCGCGCCCTGAAAGGTGCGCCGGGGCGTGGGACACTGGAAAAGGACAAACCACCCATTTTCGGCATGATCCAGCGTTCCGGGGAGGTCGTGATCCGTATGCTGGCGAATGTGAAACAGACGACGATCAAGCCGTTGATTGTGGAAACGGTGGCAGCAGGCACGCTGGTCTACACCGATGAGTACAACATTTACAGCCGATTGGAAGAATGGGGCTATGCCCACAAAACCGTCAACCATGGCGCAGGCGAATATGCCCGTGACGAAGATGGTGACGGTTTCCATGAAGTCCACGTCAATACGATGGAAGGTTTTTGGTCACTGTTACGCTCATGGTTACGACCTCATCGGGGGATCTCACAAGAAAAGCTACCGTGTTACCTTGCATTCTTCGAGTCTCTTCACAACATCAGGAAACGGGGGCAAGCTGCCTTACAGTCCTTGCTTTCGCTGCTGTTGGGATAAGACCCTGAAACGCATATTGAGCCTTTTTTGATAAATGAATGACCTGAAATCGCCGTAGAAATTTGGCAAGTTCACGCAGTTCAGTCTTGTTCCGGCAACCAACCACTAATTCCATCTGGGTCACACTGCTGATAGCTAAGCCCGAAGTTGCTTCGATATTTTGCAGCACCTCAACGGCCAACTCGTCCTGATGACCAGCATCAATCAGGATGTCAGTGTCAACCAGCGTAAAGTCTGACATCCTCAGCCCCATTCCTTGCGACGCAATTCCCTCACCCACTGGCTGCTATCCTGCATATCCTGACGTTCACGCCACATACCAATGAATGCCTCTTGCGACAAAGGGGTACGCGCTACTTTCTTCTTTTCAGGTTTGTTTTTTTGGTAACGGGTTTTCAGAAACTCAATAAAATCGGCAACTTGCTGTTGCGCATCAGGAGGAAGGGATGAAAGCCCTTCCATCATCGCCTGGGTATTCATAATCCACCTCATTCCGGCAGTAATTTTTTACATGATTGCTACTCTATCACAACATCCGCCTGAGGAACTTCCCGGTAAACGACCCTTCCATTTTGGCGACATCTTCCGGCGTCCCCACCGCAATAATCTGCCCACCCCGGCTGCCCCCCTCCGGCCCCAGATCCACCACCCAGTCCGCCGTCTTGATCACGTCGAGGTTGTGCTCGATCACCACCACGGTGTTGCCGCCGTCGCGCAGGCGGTGCAGCACTTGCAGCAACTGGTCTACGTCGTGGAAATGCAGCCCGGTAGTCGGCTCGTCGAGGATGTAGAGGGTCTTGCCGGTGCCGCGCTTGGAGAGTTCCTTGGCCAGCTTGACGCGCTGCGCTTCGCCGCCGGACAACGTGGTGGCATTCTGCCCCAGGGTGATGTACGACAGCCCCACGTCCATCAGGGTTTGCAGCTTGTGGTGGATGGCGGGCACGGCGGCGAAGAACTCGGTGGCGTCTTCCACCGTCATGTCCAGCACTTCGCTGATGTTTTTGCCCTTGTAGCGGATGTCGAGGGTTTCGCGGTTGTAACGCTTGCCTTCGCACACTTCGCAGGTGACGTACACGTCGGGCAGGAAGTGCATCTCGACCTTGATCACGCCGTCGCCGGAACAGGCTTCGCAGCGCCCGCCCTTGACGTTGAAGGAGAATCTTCCGGGCAGGTAGCCGCGTGAACGTGCTTCCTGCGTGGCGGCGAACATATCGCGGATCGGGGTGAACACGCCGGTGTAGGTGGCGGGGTTGGAACGCGGGGTACGCCCGATCGGGCTTTGGTCGATGTCGATGATCTTGTCGATCTGTTCCAGCCCTTCGATGCCGCGCACCGGGGCGGCTTTCACGTTGCTGTCGTGCAGGTGGCGGGCGAGGTAGGGGTACAGGGTGCGGTTGATCAGGGTGGATTTGCCGGAGCCGGAGACGCCGGTGACGCAGGTGAGCAGGCCGAGCGGGATTTCCAGCGTCACATCGTTGAGGTTGTTGCCGGTTGCGCCGATCAGTTTGAGGGTGCGTTGCGGGTTGAACGGGGTGCGCTCGGCGGGGATGTCGATCTTGCGCCGCCCGGAAAGGAATTCGCCGGTGGTGGAGCCTGCTGCCGAGGCGACCTGTTCCGGTGTGCCTTGCGCGACGATCTGGCCGCCGTGCACGCCCGCGCCGGGGCCGATGTCGAGCACGTAGTCGGCGAAACGGATCGCGTCTTCATCGTGTTCCACCACGATCACGGTGTTGCCGAGGTCGCGCAGGCGGAACAGGGTTTTCAGCAGGCGCTCGTTGTCGCGCTGGTGCAGGCCGATGGAGGGTTCGTCGAGCACGTACATGACCCCGACCAGCCCCGCGCCGATCTGCGAGGCGAGGCGGATGCGCTGCGCTTCGCCGCCGGACAGGGTTTCGGCGCTGCGGCTGAGGGTCAGGTAGTCCAGCCCGACGTTGACCAGGAATTCGAGACGCAGGGTGATTTCGCGCACGATCTTTTCCGCGATCTTGCCCTGCGTGCCGGGCAGTTGCAGGGCGTGGAAAAAGGCGTGGCTGTCACCGATGGCGATGCCGGTGAGGGACGGCAGATTGCGCCCGGCGATGAACACATTGCGCGCCTGTTCGTTGAGGCGGGTGCCGCCGCAGTCCGGGCACGGGCGGGTGGCGAGGTATTTGCTCAGTTCGTCGCGCACCGCGCCGGAATCGGTTTCGCGGTAACGGCGCTTGAGGTTGTTGAGCACGCCTTCGAACGGGTGCTTGCGCTGGTAGACCTGCCCTTTCTGGCCGTGGTAGGTGAATTCGATTTCCTTCAGGCCGCTGCCGTGGAGGATCAGCTTTTGCACCGCGTCGGGCAGCTCTTCCCACGGTTGTTCCACGTCGAAACCGTAATAGTCGGACAGCGAGGTCATCATCTGGAAGTAGTAAGCGTTACGCCGGTCCCAGCCGCGCACCGCGCCGCCCGCGAGGCTCAGTTCCGGGTTGGAAATGATCCGCTGCGGGTCGAAAAACTGCTCCACGCCCAGCCCGTCGCAGGTCTGGCAGGCCCCGGCGGGCGCGTTGAAGGAGAACAGGCGCGGCTCCAGTTCCGGCAGCGACCAGCCGCAGTGCGGGCAGGCGTAGTTGGCGGAAAACATCGTGTCTTCGCCGTCGCCGTCCATCCACGCTATCGTGGCGAGGCCGCTGGCGAGTTTGAGCGCGGTTTCAAACGATTCCGCGAGGCGCAACTGCATGTCGTCGCGCACCTTGAAACGGTCGATGACGACTTCGATGGTGTGTTTCTTGCGCAATTCCAGCGTGGGCGGCACGTCAAGGTCGTAGACCACGCCATTCACCCGCGCCCGCAGGTAGCCTTGCGCCTTGAGCGAGTCGAACAGTTGCACATGTTCGCCCTTGCGTTCGCGCACTACCGGGGCAAGCAGCATCAGCTTGCTGCCTTCCGGCAGGGCCAGCACCTGGTCGACCATCTGGCTGACGGTCTGCACCTGCAAGTCGACGTGGTGGGTCGGGCAGCGCGGCACACCGGCGCGGGCGAACAGCAGTCGCAGGTAATCGTAAATCTCGGTGATGGTGCCGACGGTGGAGCGCGGGTTGTGCGAGGTGGTTTTCTGCTCGATGGAAATCGCCGGGGACAGCCCCTCGATGTGGTCGATGTCCGGCTTGTCCATCATCGACAGGAACTGGCGGGCGTAGGCGGAAAGCGACTCCACGTAGCGCCGCTGCCCTTCCGCGAAGATTGTGTCGAACGCCAGCGAGGACTTGCCTGAACCCGATAAGCCCGTGATCACGATCAGTTTGTCGCGCGGCAGGTCGACGTCGATGTTTTTCAGGTTGTGGGTGCGTGCGCCGCGAACGCGGATGAATTTGTCCATGGGGGTAGTCGGGCTTGTGTTGGCAAAGTGCGGATTCTAGCAGGTTTTATCCTTCCCTGATGCAGGTCTGGCTTTTGGTTTTTAATGCACTGCAAAACCGGTATGGGAGCGCACGGATTCCGGCAAGAATCCCAACACAATACGCTCACGGGGAATACCACGTTCCACCAGTTCATCGGCGATGCCTGCATCGGTGCTGTCATGCTGCAACCAGACTTTATCGCCTTTCACATCAATATGAACCAGACAGCCATGAGTGCGTCTTTTATCTTGCCAACCCTGGGCGATCACCTGATAACGCGCCTGAGGGTCGTCAAAAATGGTTTCCAGTTCCACCTCTCCGGTTGCCGATGGAATGCTGGCAAAATGCTCCAACAGGTGTTTGATAATGGTTTTATCATCGTTTAGTTCAGCCGTTGGGTAACTACCTCGCGGGCTTGTGTTGGCAAAGTGCGGATTCTAGCAGGTTTACCCCGGACATGAGCCATTCCCCCCAGCGGCAAAATAGTTGTGCTTGCTTACCATGACCAGTCAAGTGACCATTAAAATTATCAAATACACCCAACAGAAAAATAAATATTAAATTCAGTAAAAATTATAAAAAAACTAAACAAATTTACTTACAATCATGTGAGTTATGTGTCCCCGACCATTAGGCCAACTTATAGGAAGGATGTGCTGGAATGGAAATGCTGGAAAGAGTGTTAATCAAATTTCTTGAATCAGTTAAGGAGTACTCTTTTCCTGTTCTAATGGCAGTAATTTTCCTGTTAATAATAATTATTGTTGGAAATAATAAGTCAAATTTATTAATAACGTTAGTAGGCATTGCGTTCCTTGCTTCTGGCCTGTTCGCACCTATGATTAGTGAAAAAATTGATAATATTGGTCGTTTTTTCGCTATATTTGTCGGATGTGTATTGATTGGCATTGCATTGTTTGGAAGTCGTATTCCATCACAACCCCCTAACACTCCATCACAACCCCCTAACACTCCATCACAACCCCCTAACACTCCATCACAACCCCCTAACACTCCATCACAACCCCCTAACACTCCATCACAACCCCCTAACACTCCATCACAACCCCCTAACACTCCATCACAACCCCCTAACACTCCATCACAACCCCCTAACACTCCATCACAACCCCCTAACACTCCATCACAACCCCCTAACACTCCATCACAACCATTTTCAGGGCAAAGCATTCCTAGCTTAGCTGAATGCGTAGATATCATTAATAGAGGGATGAATGAACCCTCAAAACCTTTCGGCCCTTTAGAGCATGACAACTGCTCAGATAGATCACCCTCATCAGTATTTTCTGGTTGGGAAGATAATATAGGTCTTGCAGCAGCTTACCAAGGCACTACATATTATGATATTGGATGTGACATTAAAAAAATAATGAGACCATATGGAATCAACATTATAGTTCAAGAAACTGAAGGTTCTGAAGACAATATTCGGAAGGTAAGAAGTCCAGATAAAGCATATTCATTTGGTCTAATTCAAGGTGATTTTATTCAATGGGCAAGAGTCAATCCCGAATTTAAAAATATTGTCGATAAGATAAAGCCACTTGCATCACTTTACGATCAAGAAATACACTTGTTCGCAAAAAAATCTATAAACAATATAGATGAACTTAAGGATAAGAGGATATCTTATGGAAAAATGAAATTTGGCGGACATTACTCCGCCGTCAATATACTAAATAATATTACTGGAATCGTAAAAAATTATCCGAACAACAATTTAATTTCCGAAAATGAGACACCAGCCGAAGGCATTTGTAAAGTATTATTAGATGAAGTTGATGCCATGTTTTATACAGGAGGTGCTCCTGTGCTATCTTTCAAAAAATTAGAGGATCTTTTTGGAAAATATCCATCTCTCAAGGATAAGGCACACTTAGTTAGCTTAACGCCTAATGATGTTTCAAACTCACCAGAATATAGTCCAGCAAAAATATCGAAGTCTCAATACTCTTGGCTTGATAAGGAGCAAATTAGTACTTTATCTACCAAAGCTATTTTATTTACTTACGATTTCAGATCTGAAGGAGATCAATACCACAAATATCGTTGCGACCAACTGAATGACATTACAAATGGCATACAAAATTGGTTGAATAATAACAATTACCTCGGCGAAGGATTTCACAGTAAGTGGTCAGAAGTAAAGGATGGGGGGTTGTGGAAGAAGCCATGTCGCTGAACTAAGTACTTAGGCATAAGTTTCCCGGAACTTTTAAATCATAACTAATTGATTTTATAGAAACCATTCTTCCGAAAAACTTTTGCCGGAGTACTTATAGTTAACGCGCCGCCGAGCGTGCTTGTTCGCTGCCGTTCACCCACGAACCGCCGCGCAACCCCTGTACCGCCAAACGCAAACGCTGTCGTCGTCCCCGCCCGGCAGGCGTATTCCCACTCCGCCTCCGTCGGCAGCCGCGCATTCAAACCGGTAACCATCCCGCTCAGCTTGTGCAAAAACTTCTGCGCCTTGTACCAGTCCACCGACTCGACCGGATGCTCCGCCCCTTTGAAGTGGGACGGATTGCCGCCCATCACCGCCTGCCACAACGCCTGCGTGCAGGCCGTATAGTCTTTTCATTTTAGTCGGCTACACTTTGTCTGTTGAATGCGTAATCAATCGCGTCGTCCAGGGTGCTACCTTTTCCCATGGCCAGACGCGCATAATGTTTCAAGGTTGCCCAGCATTGCCCGATGGGGTTGAGATCAGGCGAATAAGCGGGTAACTGAATGATACGAATCTGGTATTTCATGGCAATCGCCTCCAGGTCACCGCCTAAATGGAAGCTCGCGTTGTCCCAGACAAGCACATAAGGTTTGGGCTTTTCCTGACCTTGCTGCAACGATTTTCCCAAGGCTTCCAACCATTGTTCAACAATCATCCGGTTAATGTTGCCGGTCACTACCCACGGCATTTGCCAGCTTTGATCAGAGGCGCGGATAGCGCTGATCCAGTTGCGTTTATGTCCCCGGCCTCCAGGGCGGGGGATGTCACAAGGCTCCCCTTTTTTTGCCCAGCCCCACTCATAGCGTTCGGTACTGTAGAATCCTGCCTCGTCCGCAAACAGGATATGATCCTGACCGTATTTTTTCTCCAGATGCCCAAGTAGCCACAGGAAAACCCAGCGGTCTAGCGGTTTGGCTTGCTGGTAGAAAGAACGTTTTTTTTATGGCTCCAACCGATCCGTTGCAGCCATTTATGCAGGCCACGATAAGAAATGGCCTTGCCATAATGCGCTTCAAAGCGTGGCAGCAAATCCTCGATGCGTTCAAACGGGGTTTCGCTCTCCACCCATTGGCGAAAAGCTTCAACGTCTTTCACCTTATGGCTGTGCCCAGGGCGGGGATGCGTCCGGGGTTGGAGGCTGCCGGTTTCCTCCCTCAGGGCCAACCATTTGTCCAGGGTGCTGCGGGCTATGGAAAACGTCCCACAAACGTGGGATTTATGTTTGCTCTTGTCATAGGCAGCAACAACACGTTCACGGAGATCCTTAGAGTAGTAAGTCGGCATGATGAAGGATGGGGAAGTTGATCATCCGTCCTATTGTAGCTGACTAAAATGAAAAGACTATATCCGCCAGCCAGAACCCGCGTGTCAGCGTCACTTCATGCTGAAGCTCGTTCGCGCCGCGCCCCGCCTCATCCGGCGGCGAACCCATCAGGAAGGTTCCCGGTTCGATCCAGCGCATCCGCTGGGTAACGCCAGCCACCGCCAAATCCACATAGCGCCCAAACGCATCCGTCCCCTCGCTGGACGCCCAGACAGGTTTGGTTTCTCCTTTTGTCAAAGGGGCGACAGGGGGGATTTTCTTCCGCACCGCCGCCAGCAACACCGCCCAATCCACCCGCGTGCTGAAATCCAGCGCCTGCCAATGCCGCATCCACAAGGGCAATGAGATTGGCTCCGCCAGCACCGGAATGACCGGGATGTTCTTTTCCTCCGCCAGACTGATTTCGTTGTGCACCCAGCGGGAAGTCCACACCTTGGCGGACGCCACCAGCACCACCATCCGGCTGCTTACCAATGCCTCTTCCAGCGCCACTACCCACGGGTCGCCAGCCTCAATGCCATGCACATCGCGAAATACCGTGAATCCGGCATCGCGCAGTTGTCCGTGGAGGCGTTCGGCCAAGTGCTGGCCGTGGCTGTGGTCGCGGGCGTAGCTGATGAAGATGTCGGGCATTCACTCAAACCAGTTTTCAATCTGCAAACCGGAGAAACCCGTAAAATCATCGACATTCCGGGTGACTAAAACCAACTCATGCTGAAAGGCAGTCGCTGCAATCATGCCATCCGCAAAAGCAGGCGTTTGCCCCATGGCTGTCAAGCGAACCCGTTCCGTAGCGTGCCATTCTGCTGCTGGCTGCGTGTAGGGAAGCACCAACAAACCTGACTGCAACAAATTCTGAAAATAGGCTTCAATCTGGCTGCGTCTGCGGGACAGGGGCAAGCGTTGGCAACCAAACAACAACTCATGCCAGACAACACTGGCTGTGGCAATTTGGTGACGTTCATGCTTCAAGCGCTGCATCACCTTTGGGTCAGGCTCTGGCCTTGTCGGTTCAGACAAAATATTCGTATCAACCAAATAGCGGATGCTCACAGCACCACCTCGCGCCCTGCCGAACGATCGCGGACATCGGCGAAAATATCCTCATTATCCGGGTAGTCGGCGGGATTCATCTGCTGGCGGAAGCGTTCGATAGCCTGCCATATATCGTGGGTTTCATTGGCTGCTTCCACTTCACGCACGGCAATTTCAATGGTCTTGCCGCTGAACAACAATTTCAGGGCTTGCAGGAAATTTTCGTTCAAGTCAGCCGGGTCGAGTTTGTATACAGTGTACATGGTTATTGCTCCTGTGACGTGATGCCATGGTGAATAGTATGTCACCCGCGCTTTTTCTCAGCGGTGATCATTTCCTCATACAACCTGACAATTTCAAACTGCATACTGGGAATATAACATTGCTAAAACGGTCATGTGCATGGCTTTTGCATTAGTGCTGGCCATGGCTGTTGTCGCGGGCGTAGCTGATGAAGATGTCGGGCATGGTTGTACCGGTTTTATCCTGTATTTGTTACCATCGCCGTGATAGTTCAGCAATACCTAAAATACACATGAAAGCCGTTGTTTACATTGCATCAGAGGTTAAGCCATGATGGACGATCCAATCGTTGAAGAAGTACGCAAGCATCGGCAAGCTCATGCGGCCAAGTACAACAATGACCTGAAAGCCATTTGTGAAGCGTTGAAAATGCGTGAGCAGCAATCCAGCCGCAAGGTTGTTAACCGTGCTCCCCGCCTGCTACTGAAAAAAGCCAGCTAAGGAACATGCACGAAATATCTTCCGTAGGGGAAGGCCTTCGTGATTGGGAGGTTGTGTCGTGTATGTTCCTAAGGCCACTACGATCTGGATGGGTGTTCCACTTGTACGAGTGACTCCATGTAGCCCGCTTCCCTTCCGCTTCTCAAGGGAGTTGTGATTATAGCTTGGTGAAATTGGGTGCTTTAGCAGCTTTTTTGCCAAAGGTCAGCGTAGTGTCACAACCTTTACCTCTAGCAACCTGAGAAATCAACAGGTCTGCCAGATCATAAGTATTGTTTTGGGCGATGCTGACAAAATCACGGATACTCAGGGAATCCTGAAACTCCAGCGCGACCATGGAAAGTAATTCGCTCAGGGAATCCAGTATGGCATCACGGGGCACTTCATAAACACTTCGCAACACCCACATCAACTCCAGCACGACCACATTACTGACAAATAATGGTTGTTTCCGAGCTTCTGCGTCGATCAGCAACTGGGTAGATATGTGTGCCTGCTTTTCATCATCCTGCACTAGAAAACGCACCAACACATTGTCAGAGGTAAGGTGTGTGTAAGCCATGAAGTTCTCCCGTCAGTGGTTTTTCGGGATGCTTTTTACCACATCTTGCTTCTGTCCTATGGAGAAAAGCCGCATCCCGCCTTGCTTAACGGGTTATGCACTTATGATACGAATCCACCATACTTTTTGTAAAGCCTGATCCCCCCAAGGGTAAATTTCGCAGCTGTTGCAAAACTGATTAATGGTAAACTCCTGCTTTTGCCCGACCTCCGACTACCATGCCATCAGACACTGCCCAACCACTGCAATGGTTTTTCGCCTGCCCCCAATTCATTGAGCCACTG
Source organism: Thiothrix nivea DSM 5205 (assembly GCF_000260135.1). Lineage (NCBI taxonomy): Bacteria > Pseudomonadati > Pseudomonadota > Gammaproteobacteria > Thiotrichales > Thiotrichaceae > Thiothrix > Thiothrix nivea. The sequence goes on from NZ_JH651384.1 coordinate 4,130,304, forward strand.
CTGGCGGATGAGCTAACCGCCCTCGGCGCTGAACAGGTCAAAATTGGCCACGCCGGTGTGCAGGCAAGCGGCGATTTGCGTTTCGGTTACACCACCATGCTGTGGAGCCGCCTCGCCTCGCGCGCCACCCTGCAACTGGCGCAAGGCTACGGCAAGGATCAGGCCGAGCTGCAAACCCTGATCCATTCCATCCCCTGGGATCAGCATGTGCACCCGGATGGAACCCTGAAAGTGCGCTTTTTCGGGCGTAATGACGATATCCGCAACACCCAGTTCGGCGCGCAATGGGTGAAAGACCAGATTGGCGACCAGTTCCGGAGCAGCCACGGCGAACGCCCCAGCGTCAGCGATAACCCCGATATCGTGGTCGCGGTCAACTTGCACAAGGGCAACGCCAGCATTGGTATCGAACTCAACCAGCAAAGCCTGCACCAGCGCGGCTACCATGATCCGGATGCGCATTACCCCCTGCGCGAAAACCTTGCCACCGCTGCCTTGATCCGCGCCGGGTGGCCTGTGCTGCTTGCCAGCGATGCCGCTCACCTCACCCTGTTTGACCCGCTGGGTGCACCCAGCACTTTCCTGATCGAAGGCGCGCTCATGGCGCTCGACATTGCCCCCGGCCTGTTACGCGGCAGAACCGTCACCAGCCGCTGGCTCGGCCACGATGCAACCCTGTGGGAAACCCTGCGCGATGCCGCCCGCCAACGTCAAGCAGCAGGTCTGGAACGTGCCAGCCGCTACACTTTCAGCGCCGCTGGCAACCCCGCAGCCCTCCTCAACCTCCGCACCGACTGGCAAGCTGCCGGGTTGCTTCCATCCCTCTTGCTCCCTGCCCCCCTTGGGAGGGAAGGGTTGGGGAAGGAGGAGGAGAACGGAGCCACCGGCCTGGCCATCACCCACCTTCCCTACGACGAAACCACCACCAACGTCGCCCTGCAACCCATCTACACCGCGTTAGGTGAACAACTTGCCAGCCTCCCGCCAGGCTTCCACGCAGCCATCTTCACCGATGCCAAAGCCCCCATTGCCCTCACTAACCTGTTTTACAGCAAGGAATACCGCCTGCTCAACGGCGAAACCGAATGCAAGCTCTACACTTTCGATAAGCTGGAGCAGAAAGAACGTGCGGCCAACCTGTTTGCCGAAGACCTCGCCAACCGCATCAAGAAAAACCTGCGCAAGCTGAAACCTTTCATCAAGCGCGGTGACAGCAATGCCTACCGAGTCTACGACGCCGATATCCCCGAATACGCTATCGCCGTCGACCGTTACGCTGACTGGCTGCACGTACAGGAATATGCCCCACCCAAAACCATCGACGAAAAAGTGGCGCAGCAACGGCTGGAACAGGCGCTGATGACCTTGCCCGAAGTGCTGGAAGTACGCCCCGACCACATCGTCCTCAAACAGCGCAAGCAACAAAAAGGCCGCAACCAGTATGAAAAGCAGGGCAGGGCGGAACAATCCCTGACCGTTACCGAACATGGCGTTAAGCTCAAGGTCAACCTGATTGATTACCTGGATACCGGGCTGTTTCTCGACCACCGCCCGATGCGCCGCTGGATGCAGCAACATGCCGCCGGTAAAAGCGTGTTGAACTTATTCTGTTATACCGGCGCGGTTAGCATCCATGCTGCGGTAGGCGGGGCAAAACGGGTGGATAGCGTGGACATGTCAGCCACCTACCTGGATTGGGCGGAAGACAATTTCCACCTGAATGGTTTGGCGCTGGAGCCTTACAAATACCGTTTCATCCAGGCCAATGCGGTGGAATGGTTGGAACGCTGCCGGAGCCGTTATGACCTGATTTTTCTCGACCCGCCGACTTTCAGCAATTCCAAGCGGATGGAGGATGTGTTTGACGTGCAGCGTGACCATGTGGAATTGATCCGCAACTGTATGCGCATACTGGAACAGGATGGGGTGCTGGTGTTTTCCAATAACTTCCGCAGGTTCAAACTCGACCTGATGATTGAAGCGGATTACCAGGTGCAGGACTACCGGATACAGTCACTGCCGGAGGATTTTCAGCGTGACCCGAAAATCCACGGCTGTTGGCTGATCAGGCACAGATAAGGCGGAAAAGGGCGTATGCAATACGCCCCGACAGATGTTCCGGGGAAAATGCTGTCCTACGCTTGACGGTGATATTGCCGCCCTAGCTCATGCACTGCGTCTACCAGCACGCCCACGTTTTCCGGGTCAATATGCTGATGGATGCCATGCCCCAGATTGAAGACATGCCCGGAACCTTGCCCGAAGCTAGCCAAAATGTCGGCCACCTGCTGGCGGATCACTTCAGGTGATGCATACAGCACGCACGGATCCATATTGCCTTGCAGGGCTACTTTGTCGCCTACGCGGCTGCGGGCTTCGCCGATGTCGATAGTCCAGTCCAGCCCCAGCGCGTCGCAGCCGGTGTCCGCCATCGGCTCCAGCCATTGCGCACCACCCTTGGTGAACAGGATGACCGGCACGCGGCGGCCTTCACGTTCACGTTGCACGCCGTCGACGATTTTCTGCATGTAACGCAGGGAAAACTCGCGGTAAGTGGAAGGGGTCAGTGTGCCGCCCCAGGTGTCGAAGATCATGGCCGCTTGCGCGCCTGCTGCGATTTGCGCATTCAGGTACAGGATGATGCTGTCGGCCAGTTTGTCCAGCAACAGGTGCAGGGCGGCAGGGTTGCCGTAGAGCATTCCTTTGACCTTGGCGAATTCCTTGCTGGAGCTGCCTTCCACCATGTAAGTGGCCAGTGTCCAGGGGCTGCCGGTGAAGCCGATCAGGGGAACGCGCCCGTCCAGTTCACGGCGAATGGTGCGCACTGCATCCATCACGTAACGCAACTCGCCTTCCGGGTCGGGGATGCCGATCTTTTCAATATCTGCCAGTGTGCGCACCGGTTGGGTGAAGCGTGGGCCTTCGCCTTCTGCAAAATACAGCCCCAGCCCCATCGCATCGGGAACAGTGAGGATGTCGGAAAACAGGATGGCGGCATCCAGCGCGTAACGTTCCAGCGGTTGCAGGGTGACTTCGCAGGCGAGTTCCGGATTTTTGCACAAGTCCATGAAGCTGCCCGCTTGCTGGCGGGTGGCGCGGTACTCGGGCAGGTAACGGCCTGCCTGACGCATGATCCAGATAGGGGTGGTGTCTACCGGTTGTTTCAGGAGGGCGCGTAGAAAACGGTCGTTTTTGAGTTTGGTCATGTCGACGCCCTTGAAAGCGTGTGATTGGTTGGCTGCTTAGCCGTTGAGGCGGTTTTTGATTTGCCCGCTCAGTTGGCCCATGTCGGTGCGGCCCTGTACTTTGGGTTTGAGCCAGTTCATGACTTTGCCCATGTCGCGCATGGAGGACGCGCCGGTTTCAGCGATAGCCTGCCCGATCAGGTCGGCAAGCTCGTTGTCGCTTAGCGGCTGGGGCAGGTAAGTCTGGATAATGCCCAGTTCAAATTCTTCCTGCCCGGCAAGGTCGTCACGGCCTGCATCGGTATACTGGCGGATGGATTCGCGGCGCTGCTTGGTCATTTTGTCCAGCACCACCAGAATGGCGCTGTCATCCAGCTCGACGCGCGTGTCCACTTCCTGTTGCTTGACCGCCGCCAGGATCAGACGGATAACCCCCAACCGCGCCTTGTCCTGTGCGCGCATGGCGGCTTTCATGTCTTCGGTGATTTGCGCCTTGAGGCTCATGGCTAACCCAGGGTGTTTGCCAAGCAATCAGTACAGACGGACGCGGCGGTTCAGGTCGCGGGAGATGCGCTTGAGGTTGCGCTTGACGGCAGCAGCACGCATACGCTTGCGCACGGAAGTGGGCTTTTCGTAAAACTCACGGCCACGGACTTCGGCAACTACGCCTGCTTTTTCACAGGTGCGCTTGAATCGGCGCAGGGCAACTTCAAAAGGCTCGGTATCACGTACTTTTACACTTGGCATAAAAATCCTGTCTCAAATCCACTGTGAGTAAAACGCGGGATTATACCTGCCTGTCAGCCAAATGCAAAAAAATTCACGCGATTTCGTCATTTTCCCCGATGAATTCCCCATACAGGATCAGGGAATGGTCTTTGATGCGGAAATTATGCTTGCGGGCAAGTTCGCGCTGGCGTTGTTCGATGACTTCATCGTAGAACTCGACGACTTTGCCGGTTTTCATGCACACCATGTGGTCGTGGTGTTCGTCGGTGGCGAGTTCAAATACAGCTTGCCCGCCCTCGAAATGGTGGCGGTTGACTAGCCCGGCGGCTTCAAACTGGGTTAAGACGCGGTAAACAGTGGCAAGGCCGATTTCTTCCCCGTTGGCCAACAGTGACTTGTAGATGTCTTCCGCGCTCAGGTGATGTTCGGGGGAATTGCCCAGCAGGTCGAGGATCTTGACCCGTGGTTGTGTAATCTTTAATCCGGCACGTTTAATATCCTGCTCTTCCACCCTGCACTCTCCATCCTGAATAGTCTATTATGTCGCCCATGTTTACTTTGGACGAATCAAGATTAACATGATAAAGCCTATCATTTCACTTTCCCTCAGCGCCATCCTGCTGGCAGGTTGCAATACCTATAAAATGGAAATCCAGCAGGGCAATTACATCAGCCGTGAAGCGTTGGCCACGGTGCGGCCAGGCATGAGTGAGGCGCAGGTGAGGGAAGTGCTCGGTACGCCTTTGTTGGTGGATGATTTCCATAAAAGCCGTTGGGATTATGTGTTTTACCTGCATTCGCCGGGTCAGCCGCCGCAACGCAGCAGCGCGACCGTGTTTTTCCAGAACGGCGTAGTGCGTGACATCCGCGTGGATGCTGCACCCGCCGCCAAGGGTTAATGGCTCACAGCCATTTCAGCAGATAAAAGATGTATTGCCCTTCCGACGATTTGGAGGGGCCATGCACAAGGGCGGGGAAACGCTTGTCGTCAGCCTGGGCGGCGTCGGCAGCTTCCGTTTCCGTGGAGTAGGGCGTGACGCAACTGGCGGGAAAGCGGTTGCGGCTGGCCTTGAACTTGGGCATGTAAACGGTGGCGTAAACCGGCTGGGAAACGCCTTCACCGGAAGGGTCGGGGGGAACCATGCCGTGCATCAGGCAGCCTCGCCGTTGTCTGTATCCCCGCCACCTTTTTTCATGACCTTGCCTTCAGCAGCGCGTTGTTTGCGCACGGCTTTGGGGTCGGCAATCAGCGGGCGGTAAATTTCAATGCGGTCACGTTCACGCAACGGGACGTCGAGCTTGGCCATCTTGCCAAAAATACCGGCTTCCAGCGTGCCAATGTCCAGTTCCGGGTAACGTTCCAGAATACCGGAGGCGAGGATACCGTCGCGGATATTACTCCCCGCCGGAACCTGGGTTTCCAGCAGCAACTGTTCGTGCGGTAAGGGGTAAATGACTTCGATGCGGATGGTTTCAGGGTTTGCCATAGACTTTTCTCGCCCTTTCAACAAAAGAATCCACCAGCGTGTTGGCGACCTGGTTGAAAACCGGCCCGACCACCATGCTGAGCAGCTTGTTGGAAAACTCGAAGTTGAGATCCAGCGATACCTTACAGGCATCCGCCTTCAATTCATCAAAACGCCAGAAGCCATGTAAGTGTTTAAATGGCCCGTCAACCAGGCGCATTTCAATGGTTTTGTTCTTTTGCAGGCGGTTGAGGGTGGTGAATTGCTTGTTCACCGCCCCCTTGGCGATTTCAATGCTGGCTTTGACCTGATCGGCGTCGCGTTCGTGCTCTGCCGCATTCCTGCACCAAGGCAGAAATTGCGGGTAGAGCTTGATGTCGTCGACCAGTCGGTACATCTGTTCCGAACTGTAGGGAACCAGTGCGCTGCGGCTGATATGCGCCATGGGTCTTCAGTTCGCGGGAGCCGCCGGGGTTGCTGGCACAGCAGGAGCCGCTGGTACGCTGCTGGCAGGAGCTGGGGCTGGCGGGGTGGTGCTCCCAGTGGCTGGCGGTTCAGATTGGCCTGCCGGGGCAGGCGGGGCTGCTGGCGGCGCATCGGCAGCGGGTTCAAAGATGGTGAAACCTTCCGGTACCATGAAATCAGCATCATTCAGGGCATCTTTCGACAAGCTGCTCAGTTCGCTGCGCGGGCCTTCCGGCAGTGCCTGGATACGCAGGGCGAGGCCATCCTTGTGCAGGCTGGCGGAACCTTCCGCTGGCGGGGTTACGCCTTGTGCCTTGGCGGATTCGGCGGCGACGCCATCCATAAATTCAAACATACTGACCAGCATGGCGTGGTCGGCGGCGTCCATGGAATCGCTGCCGGAAATACAGACATCACGTACTGGTTGGTCATTGGCCTTGATGGTGGACAGGGTGCATTCCATGCCCTGGATGGTTTCCTTGCGGTCGGTTTTGTCCATCTTGATGGCAGGTGGCGGGGCTTTCATCATTTCTTCCGTCTGCTTCATGCGTTCCTCGACCATCTTGCGCTGGTCTTCCGGCATGGCAGCCATCTGCTTTTTCATGTCTTCCTTGAACTGGTTTTGCATTTCCACCACCTTGGCCATGCGCTCACGCACCTTGTCAGGGGTGGTTTCAATGTACTGCTTGGTCTTGGTGTTGATGGTGTAGAGGGTTTTGCTGGTGTTATCGTACAGGGAGTAAATGTCGCTGCCAACTTCACCCATGCGCACTTTGTCGCCATGAATCTGGATGACAGTCTGGCGATCCTGCGGGGCGAATCCGGTATCGGTGTAGGTTAGCTTGGTATCGGCATGGCTGCTGGCCGCAAGAGTCATGGCCAAAGCTGTCATCAGGCTACTGGAAAGGTGCTTCATGTTCATTGTTGGACTCCATTGTGTCTCTAGGTGCGACCAAGCAGGGCTTGTATCCTCGCTAACGGTAAACTTTCGTTGCTGTGAACTGTTACACAAGGTTCGTCTGCCTGCAATGGTTTGTAATGGCTTAATTGTTTGTGCAACACAGCAATATCGGCATCTGAGGCATCGTTGCCCTGTTGCTGACGTTGCTTGATGTTGGCTTCCAGTTGCGCGGGTGTGGCCTCGAAATGCAAGGTCAGGAATGTAGCCTGCTGTTCCTGCGCCAGCTGCCGGAAACGCTGGCGTTGCTCCATTCGCAGGAAGGTTGCGTCTACCACCACGTTGTATCCGCTTTGTAGCGCCAACACGGCCAGGGTGGCCAGCCGATCATGGGTTAGCCTGTTCATGTCCGGGCTGTAGATGCCTTGATCCAGTGCCTCTTGCTGCCGTTCGGTGGGCTGTATTCCCGCCAGCCGTTTGCGTTCCACATCCGAACGTAACTGGATGAAGCCCAGTTCCTCAACCAGTGCATGGCAACCCCAGGATTTGCCGGAACCGCTCAACCCATGCGTAATCAGCAGGGCAGGGCGGGCGGGCTGGGTGTAGGTTTCCGCCAGTTGCAAGTAGTTGATGCAGTGTGACTGGATGTCGGCACGTTCATCCGTATCCTGAAGCTGGCTGAGCCTTAATGCCTGCACCTTGGCGCGTACCAGTGCCCGGTAAACCTTGTACAGATTGAGGATGGGCAGCGCTTCGTAGTCGCCTGTTGCCGCCAGCCACTGGTTCAGTAGCCGGTGTGCCCAGGCAGGTTTCCCCTGGTCTTCCAGATCCATCAGCAGGAAAGCGCAGTCGCTGGCGGTATCAATCCAGCGTAGTTCAGCGTTGAACTCGATGCCGTCGAACAGGGTGATTTTACCGTCAATCAGGGCCATGTTCCCCAGATGCATGTCGCCGTGGCAGGCGCGGATATGACCCCGCTGTTTGCGTTGCAGGAGGTTTGTACGCAGTCTGGCATATTCCTGCTGCGTCCAGTGTTCCAGTGCATTCAGGTGTTTCTGCAAGGCCGGGTCAGGCAGGTTTTGCCGCAGGAGGACAAAATTTTGCAGCATGGGTGCAAGCACGCTGTCTGGCTTGCCGTAAGGGCTGTCAGCGGGAGCCTGTTCGGCCTGCCGGTGAAAGCGGGCGAGAATGTCTGCCAGGGTATCCATTGCCTCCAGCGGTAGCCGGTTTGCCGCCAGCAGCCTATCCAGTTGCTGCGCAGGGTCAAACTGACGCATTTTGACGGCGTATTCGACCACAGTGGCGGAATCCATGTCTGCCGTGGAGCCAAGGCGGTAATTGCCCTCTACAAGCAGTACCGGCACGACGCCAAGATAGAGCCTGGGGGCAAGGCGGCTGTTGAGGCGCACTTCTTCCGCGCAGAAATAATACCGCTTACTCAACTGGGTAAAATCCAGAAAACCGAAATTAACTGGCTTTTTTATCTTGTAAGCGAACTCGCCAGTCAGGAAAATGGTCGATATATGCGTGTGAATTACTTGTATATTGTGTGTCGTATGTGGGTAGAATGCAGGTTTTTGCATTGCCTCCCACAGGGTGTCAGGTGTATGTAAGGACATGCCAGTTGCTAGAATATGACCCGAAAATATAAGCATAGCAGGAAAATATCTTGAATCAGGAAGTAAAACAGGAATCGTCTGTGCGGCGTTTCTTCAAGGGGTTATGGTTTACGCTCGCGCTGTTTGGGCGGGTGTTCCGTATCCTGCTGCTGGTGGTGCTGGTGCTGGGTTTGCTGGCGGGTATCGCCTACACCATGCAACTGGACGAAAAAGTGCGTGAGCAGTTTGAAGGCCGCCGCTGGGAATTGCCGGCGCGTGTGTTTGCCCGCCCGCTGGACATGTACGAAGGCCAGCAACTGTTTGCTGACCATTTGGAGCAGGAACTGAAACTGCTAAGCTACCGCCAGGTGGATGAGCCGGTTGAAACCGGGCAGTATTTCCGCAAAGGCGACAAGTTCGTCATCAATACGCGCGGCTTCCAGTTTGCGGACGACAAGGAACCGGCACGCAGCATCAAGGTATCCGTTGCCAATGGTAAAATTGCCTCGCTGGCCTATGCCGATGGTAAAAACCCACTCGACCTGATGCGGTTGGAACCGGTGCTCATCGGCAATTTCTACCCGCGCCACAATGAAGACCGTGTGCTGATAAGGCAAAAAGATGTGCCTGAAATTCTGCTCAAAGGCTTGATTGCCGTTGAGGATAAAAAGTTTTACGAACACCAGGGGGTCAACCCGATGGCGATTGGCCGTGCGATGGTGGCTAACCTGAAAGCAGGCCACACCGTGCAGGGCGGCAGTACCTTGACCCAGCAGCTGGTGAAAAACTTTTACCTGACCAATGAACGTAGTTGGCACCGCAAGATCAAGGAGGCCATCATGGCTTTCCTGCTGGAAATGCGCTACGAGAAGAAGGACATCCTGGAAGCCTACCTAAACGAAATCCACCTTGGGCAGGATGGTGACCGTGCCATTCATGGCTTTGGGCTGGCCGCCCAGTTTTATTTCAACCGCCCGATATGGGAATTGAAGGCTGACCAGGTTGCCTTGCTGATCGGTTTGGCGAAAGGTGCGGGTTATTATGACCCGCGTTTGCACCCTGACAGGGCGCTGGAACGGCGTAACTTGGTGCTACAGGTCATGCGGACGAGTGGTGTCCTCACCGAAGGGCCTTATCAGGAAGCCCTGGCTCAGCCGCTAGGCGTGGTTGAGAAAAAACCTTCCGGCAACAGCCCGTTTCCCGCTTATCTGGATCTGGTGCGCCAGCAGTTGCAGCGTGATTACAAAGAAGACGACCTGCGCACCCAGGGTTTGATGATCTTCACTGCCATGGATCCGATTGTCCAGTTGACGGCGGAAACTATCCTGCAAAATCGGGTTGCCCGCCTCGAAAAAGCCAACCGTATCAGCAAGGGCAAACTCAACGGCGCGATGATCATCAGCAGTGTGCAAGGGGGGGAAGTGATGGCGCTGGTCGGCAGCCGGGATGTCCGCTATGCGGGTTACAACCGGGCGCTGACATCGTTGCGGCAAATTGGCTCGCTGGTCAAACCGGCCATCTATCTGCGGGCGCTGGAAAACTCCCGCAAATATACTCTGGCGACCCGCATCAATGATGGCCCGGTCACGGTGAAACTGGCTTCCCGCAAATACTGGCAGCCACGCAATTATGATCACCGCAGTATGGGTGCTGTTACGGTGCTGAAAGCTCTGACCTTATCACGCAATACCCCAGCGGTACGGATTGGGGTTGATCTGGGTGTCGACAAGGTTGTGCAGACTCTGCACGAATTGGGCATAAATTCGGCAATCCCCGCATACCCTTCCATCTTGCTGGGGGCGCTGGAATTGCCGCTGATTGACGTGCAACAGATGTACCAGACACTGGCGGCTGGTGGCTCTTATTCCCCACTGAAAGCAATCCGTAGCGTCATGAACCTGCATGGCCAGTTGCTGACCCGTTACCCGTTGACGGTCAAGCAAGTGGCAAGCCCGGAAGCTGCCGACCTGCTGGCATATGCCTTGCACCGTAATACCATCGAAGGCACTGCCAAGGAACTCGCTTCAACCTTGCCGGGCTGGAAAAAGGTGGCGGGCAAGACGGGTACCACCAATGACAAGAAAGATAGCTGGTTCGCCGGTTTTTCCGGTCAGCATGTGGTGACCGTGTGGGTAGGCCGTGACGACAACAAACCGACCAACCTGACAGGTGGTACCGGCGCATTGAAAGTTTGGTCAGACCTGTTCCGGGTATTGCCAACCAAGCCGCTCCAGACGGCCAATTCTTCGCGTTTGGTATGGGTTGATGTTGATCAGTCTTCGGGCTTGCGGTTTAATCCTGACTGCGGCAAAGCGGTGCGGACACCTTTCATCAAGGGTAGCCAGCCACAGAAAACCAGTTATTGCGCGCCACTGGAACCGGTCGCGCCAAAACCAGAGCCAGTTGCAGCCCCGGCAACGACAGCCCCCGCTCCAGCGCCTGCGGCAAAGAAACAAGACCCGTCCAACTGGATTGATAATCTGATGCAATGAGATCAATAATGACGCCAATATTTTGCAGAAACCTTGCAGTCGGTTTGTTGATGGCGGGTGTTTTATCCGCCTGCTCACCCAGCCCGTATGTGTTGCAGGATCGGGTATACGGCAACGGCAGGCCACCTGTCGTCGCCACGCCACCGCCACCTGCCCGTCCTCCGGCCAAGCCTACGCGGGAAACGCCACCTGCCACGGCAAGCACCAAAGTTGTAACCCAGGACAAACGGCCAACGGTTACGACTCCGCCGCCCACACGGGAAACGCCAGACATCATCGACGCGCCTGGCGTGGAAACAGAAGCGCTGGATGTTTCCCCCACCAAAACCTACAAATCTTCCCCGGCGGTGCAGGCACTGGTCAGGCAGGCTGATGCGGCGATGGCAAAAAACGATTTTGACATGGCCGCATCGACCATTGAACGCGCCCTGCGGATTGAATCCGATAACCCGGAGTTGTGGCTGAAACTCGGTACCATCAATGCACGTCAGGGCAAGCACGAGCAGGCAGCCAGCATGGCCAGCAAGGCAAAGTTCTACCAGGAGCAGCTCAATTAGCCGATCCAGCGACATTGAGCTTGAACTCGAGATGCTTGACCTACTGGGTGAGGCAGGCCCGTTTGCCCAACTGATTGAAGGTTTTCAGGCGCGCCCCCAGCAACAAGCCATGCTGAAAGCCGTGCAGGCCACCATGCAAGGGCAGGGCGCTGCGGTCATCGAGGCTGGCACGGGTGTTGGCAAGACATTCGCCTACCTCGCGCCCGCCTTGCTGTGCGATGAGCGTGTGATCATTTCCACCGGCAGCAAAACCTTGCAAGACCAGCTTTACCACAAGGATTTGCCACTGGTGCGCAAGGCGTTGAAAAGCGCGGTCAAAACGGCCTTGCTGAAAGGCCGCGCCAATTACCTGTGCATCCACCGTCTCAATACGACGCTGGCGGAAGGCCGCCTGCCTGACCGCAAAAGTGTCACCTGGCTGCGCCGCATCCGCGACTGGTCGGAATTGACTAGCAAGGGTGACATTGCCGAGCTGTCTGCCGTACCCCACGATGCTGACATCTGGGCGCGGGTGACTTCCACCACCGAAAACTGTCTGGGCGCGGAGTGTGGGGATTATCAGGATTGCCATGTCGTCAAGGCGCGGCGTGCAGCGCAGGAGGCTGATTTGGTGGTGGTCAACCACCACCTGTTTTTCGCCGACATGGCGCTCAAGGAAGAAGGCTTTGGCGAATTGCTGCCGCTGGCGAATGTGGTGGTGCTGGACGAAGCCCATCAGTTGCCGGAAATCGCCTCCACCTTTTTCAGCGACACCCTCAGTAGCCGTCAGCTGCTCGACTGGAAACGCGACACCCTGATGGAAACGCTGGAAAGCGCTTCCGACATGCCTCAGATCCGTGAGTTGCTGGATCGTCTGGAAAAAGCGGTGCTGGATCTGCGCCTGGCGATGGATACGCCGGGGCAGCGCGCGCCGTGGACACGTATCCGCAACAAACCTGCCATCATCAACCATTTGCAGGAACTTCAGGAGAGTATGAGCCAGTTGGCTGCCTTGCTGGAAAATGCCGCCGAACGCAGCAAGGGGCTGGAATCCTGCTACGCCCGTCTGTTGGAGCAACGCGCCCGGCTGGAGCGCCTGCACAACCCCGCGCCGGATAGCGTGCAATGGTTTGAAACCTTCACCCGTGGTTTCGCCATCACTACCACGCCGCTGGATGTGGCCGTGCCATTCAAGAAGTGCATGGAGGAATTGCCCTGTAGCTGGGTGATGACTTCCGCCACGCTGGCCGTTGGGCAGTCGTTTGAGCATTTCAACCAGCGCATGGGGCTGACGGAGGCGGCGACCTTGCAACTCGACAGCCCGTTCGATTACTGGCATAACTCGTTGCTGTATCTGCCCGCCAACCTGCCGGAGCCGCAGGATCGGGATTTTGTTTCAGCGTTGGTGGAGGCGGCCATTCCGGTGATCAAAGCCTGTGGCGGGCGTACCTTCATGCTGTTCACCAGTTACCGCGCCCTGAATGAGGCGGCGGAGCTGCTGCGCGACCAGATTGAATTTCCGTTGCTGATCCAGGGCGAATCGCCACAGCGCGACATGATCGACAAGTTTCGCGAACTGGGCAATGCAGTGCTGTTGGGGACTTCCAGTTTCTGGGAAGGGGTGGACGTGCGCGGCGAAGCCCTGAGCTGTGTTATCATCGACAAGCTACCGTTCGCCGCACCCAACGACCCGGTGCTGGAGGCGCGGCTGGAAAGTATCCGCCAACGGGGCGGCAACCCGTTCGGCGAATACCAGATTCCACAGGCGGTGATTGCGTTGAAGCAGGGCGTGGGGCGTTTGATCCGTGACCAGCATGATCGGGGAGTGCTGATGATTTGCGATATTCGCTTGCGCACCCGCAGTTATGGCAAGATTTTCCTCGATAGCCTGCCGCGTATGCCCCGCACCCAGAAGCTGGAAATTGTGGAGCGGTTTTTTGCCAATAGTATACCTCCCATTCCCAGCCCCAGAGATACGGATGAAACTGTTAGCCCTTGATACCTCAACCGAAGCCTGTTCCGCCGCCGTCTATGCCGATGGTGCGGTATTCAGCGAATTTGCGCTGACGCCTCGGGCGCATACCCAGTTGATCCTGCCGATGGTGGATAAGGTGTTGTCTGCGGCTGACTTACGTTTGCAGGCTGTGGATGCCCTTGTGGTTGGGCGGGGGCCGGGCGCATTTACTGGCATCCGCATCGGCGTAGGTGTGGCGCAAGGGCTGGCGATGGCTGTTGGCAAGCCGGTGATACCTGTTTCCACGCTGGCGGCACTGGCGCAGCAAGCATACGCGCAACAGGGGGCGGCTCAGGTGCTGGCGGCGCTGGATGCACGCATGACCGAAGTTTACTGGGGGCAATATGCCTTGCAGGATGGCCTGATGCAGCTGCAAGGGGAGGAGCTTGTGTGTGCGGCGGCGGATACGCCTGTACCCGAAACTGAAGGCTGGTTTGCCGTCGGACATGGCTGGTCAGCCTATGTCGAAGTTTTGCAGGCACGTTTTGCAGGCAAACTCAGTAGTACGGATACGGAATCATTACCTGCCGCCGAATTCATGCTGCCACTGGCGGTTGCCGAATGGCAAGCGGGTAGGGCAGTAGCGCCCGAAGATGCCCAGCCGATCTACCTGCGCAACAAGATTGCCCTGACTACCGCAGAGCGCATGGCCACGAAAACTTAAGCATTTTTTGAGAGCTTGTTTACCCACAAGGCCGTACCGCCCGCTACCCCCACCGGCATGGCCAGGAAATTCAGTATCGGTACGACGGTCAGCAATGACAGCAACCAGCCAAATCCCAAAGCTTCCGGACGGTTCTTTTTCAACGCCGCGAGTTCCTCCTTGAAAAACAGTTCATGGTTGCCCATTGGGTAATCGGCGTATTCAATCGCCAGCATCCATGCGCCGAACAGCGTCCAGGCCACGGGTGAAATGACGTTCACGCCCGGAATCACGGTCAGGATCAGCAGCAGGATGAACCACTTGCCCATGTACCACAACTTGCTGGCTTCGCTCTTGAAGGTGCGGGCAATCAGGCCGGACAGGCTCTTGTAACCGGCGAATTCCGGCACCGGCAGGCCGTTGAGGCGCGCTTCCACCCGTTCCGCCAGCACCGAGTTGAACGGCGCGGCAATCAGGTTGGCCACGATCGAAAATACGTAGAAGATGACGAAGAAAATCAGCACGGCGAAGACCGGCCACAGCAACCATTCCAGCCAGCTCAGCCAACTGGGCAGCAAACGGTTCATCCAGTATTCGAGCTGTGAAGACGCCAGCCAGATGCCGCCGGAAAACAGCACGATGTTGATCAGCAGCGGAACCAGCACAAACGGGCGGATGCCTTTCTGGGTGATGAGCGACAGGCCGGTAAACACGTAGCCGAAACCTTTGAACAGTCCTGTTATCATGATTTCCTGTGTCCTTGTATAACGGTGTGGCTATACTGTAACGCATTTACCAAGCGGTTTTAAGTTAAGGAGTTTTCACCATGCAGCCATTCATGCAAGCGATGAATTTCCGCCATGCCTGCAAGAAGTTTGACCCCGAGCGCAAGATTCCCGACGCGGATTTCCAGCAAATCCTGGAATTTGGGCGTTTGTCGCCGTCTTCTTTCGGCATGGAGCACTGGCGTTTCGTGGTGGTGCAAACCCCTGGGTTGCGCGCAAGGCTGCGTGAAGTTTGCTGGAATCAGCCGCAGATCACTGATAGCAGCCATGTGGTGGTGATCCTGGCAAAACATGCTGCGGTGGAACCCGGCAGCAACTATGTGAAAACACTGTTTGCCCGCCGCAACCTGCCACAGGATGCGATGGATGCTTATCTCGACCGTTACGCTGCCCACAACGAAACCGAAATTGCGCCGTACATGAACACGTTTGCTTGGGCTTCCAAGCAGTGTTATCTCGCGCTTGCCAACATGATGACGGGGGCGGCCAGCATGGGGATTGACTCCTGCCCGATCGAAGGTTTTTCCAAGCCGGGCGTTGAAGACGTGCTAGGTGTCGATGCCTCCCAATACGGCGTGGCGGTGGTTGTGGCATTTGGCTACCGTGCTGGTGAGCAAACCCCGCGCCTGCGCCAGCCACTGGAAGATTTGGTGGAATACCGATGAGAAACTTGCTTTTCCAGCAGACCAGCCCCGCCCACGTCAGGGTCAGCTACCAGATTCAGGCTGATCCGCAGACGCCGTTCAATGGCCCCAGCAATGACCATCTGGCCGAATCGGTTTTCAATACGCTGAAAAACCTGCGCGGGTTGGTGAAGGAACCCAAATACCGCGACGCCAGGTTCAGCGAGGCGGAAATCCGGCAGATTGAGGTGAAATAGGTTTGGGACAGGCCCTGTAGCCGTGGCTCATGCCTGTTCCACATCAAACCCGACGATATTGCGTGACGTCTTGCTGAATTCCACGCCGAGCAAATGGATCGGTTGCCGTAAGCCACGGTATTTGTCCGCGTAAGCCTTGTCCCTAATCTGTTGCAGCGCCTTGCCTTCCGGCGCCATTTCCACCACTTTGAATTCAAAGATGTAGATTTGCGCGTTGAACTTCAGGGTCATGTCGATCCGCCCCAGGTTGGTGATGTCTTCCAGCGTCACCTTCAGGCCCAGTGAGGCGAAGTAGGAATAAAACACCGAGGCGTAATAGCCTTCGTAACTCTGGATGTCGTTATTGGTATACCAGTGATGGGGAATGCTGGCGAAAAAGGCATGGAAAAGCTGTTTCAGCCCGGCAAAATCATTGTTTTCCAGCAGGCGGTATAATTGCAGGCTTTGCACGGCTTGCTTGGATTTGTCTTTCACCAGCACCGACAGCAGCGATTCGTTCAGGCTTTGGTAGACCTCGCGGTTGGGGTAGCCCAGCGTGTAAAAATACTGCCCGCCGAGGTTTTCCTCCTTGAGGATGGTCAGGTAGCCGGTCTGGAACAGCAGCGCCTCGGTGGTGATGTCGTCCACGTCAAAACTCGATAACATGCTGCTACTGCTGATCATTTCCCCCAGTTGCAGGCTGGGAACCTGCCGCTGGAACAGCAAGTCCAGCAAAAAGGTGGGCGTGCCGGTTTCAAACCAGTAGCTTTTGAAGGTGCGGTTTTTAAACAGGTGCAGAATATCAAACGGGTTGTAGACGCCTTCGCCCTGCCAGTGATAGCCGTTATACCATTCGCGGATGACGTCGCGCTCCAGCCCCGGCAATTCGGGGGCAAACACGCTGTCAATATCATGGTCGGTATAACCGCAAATGGTGGCGTAATCCGGGGTCAGGGTCAGGTCATACAGATTGTTGAGGCCGGAAAACAGGCTGACCTTGGAAAACTTGCTGACCCCTGTCAGGAAGCTGAACTTGATGTGCGCGTCGTAATCCTTGATGTTGCCGTAAAACCCACGCAGGAAGTCACGGTTGGCGCGGGCAACCTCCGGGTAGAGCAGGGCGTCCAGGATCGGCTTGTCGTATTCGTCGATCAGGATTACCACAGGTTGCCCCGCCTGCTGGTGCAGCTTCACGATCAGGTGGGCGAAACGTCCGCTGATGCTGTCCACTTGCGGGGGCAGTTGGTATTGCCCTTCAAGCAGTTTCAGTTGTGCATCCAGCGTGTTGGCGAGATTTTGGGTTTCCCTGTAGTTTTCGCCGCCGAAACTGAAACGCAAGACCGGGTATTTCACTGACCAGTCCCATTGCTGGTGAGCGGACAGCCCCACAAACAGCGGTTCATTGCCTTCAAACAGCTCTTTCAGGGTGTCGAGGAACAGGCTTTTGCCGAAGCGGCGCGGGCGGGAGAGAAAGTAATGCTTGCCTTCTTTCGCCAGCTTCACCGCCAGATAGGTTTTGTCCACGTAATAGTGGTTATTGCGGCGGATTTCGCCGAAGGTCTGGATGCCGATGGGTAAGAGTTTACGCTGCATCATGCTGGCCTGTTTGCTGGTCATGCCGTGAGTTTAGCATGGTTGGCTGCCCTGTAACGCGCTGCCGAAATACTGAAATGTGCATCCCGGCGAGAGCTGTGGGTATGACGCTTTCTTTCCCGACAAACGGTATTTATGTCTATAATGCAGGCATCTTGTTAAAGATAAGTGTCGCTTGCAGGGGACTCCGTTTTGTCTGATATTTTTGTAAGTTATGCGCGCATCAACGATCAGCCGTTCAGTGGGCAGAAACAGGGCTGGGTATCGCATTTCATCAATAATCTGCGTAATGAAACCAGTCAGCGGATTGGCCGCGCCGAAAACTATTCGCTGTGGATGGATTTTAAACTCAGCGCCAATGATGCAGTGACGCCGGAAATCGAAAAGCAGTTACGCGACGCCCATATCCTGATCGTGATGATGTCCAGAGGCTGGCTGGAATCAGAATGGTGCGTCAGGGAGCTGGAATATTTCTGCGCAACACATGACGACCTCGCAGGGCGCATTTTTATTATCAATCAGGATGGTTTGCCGCGTGAAGAACAGCCGGAAATCCTGCATGATTTGGTGAGTTGCCCGCTCTACGAAAAAACACCGCATGATCAAATCCAGCGATTGGGGTATCCGGTGCCGGATGTTGCTGACAGGGAATATTTTGGCCGTATCGTTGAGCTGTCTTTTCAACTGGAAAAATCCTTGCGCCGTTTTGCTCAAGCACTGGTTCTCAAGTCTGCCGAACCGCGTTCTGTTGAGACAAAAGCTACTGCCTATGTTGCGCCGGTGCACGATTCCCTGTTTGACCAACGCAGCCAACTGGTCAGTGAACTGGCGCAATTCGGTATTCAGGCGTTACCGGCGGCCAACCGTTTTGACCGGGAGTTCGAAAGCAACCTGCAACGCTGTTCGCACTTTGTGCAGTTGCTGGACACTGACTTCGTGCAAGGTTTGTCATGTGACCAGTACCTGATTGCCCAGACAATGGAAAAGCCTGTGTTGCAATGGCGTGATCCTATGCTGGATTGCAGCAAGGCTAATCATGAACAAAAGGCTCTGCTGGAAGGGAAAACCGTTATCGCCTGCGAGTTGCCGGATTTTATTCGTCAGGTGCGGGAAGAGGTGTTGCCAAAACCGCCTCCACCACCTCCCCCCGTAAATGGCAACAAAATGGTGTTCGTTCACGCCAGCCCAGAGGACTTTCCCAAAGCCGAACAGGTTGCCGCTACCCTGCAAGAGCGTGGATTTGGTATTGTCCTGCCGCGCTATGAGGGCGATGCGCAGCGGATACGAAAAAGCATTGAACGTGGCTACCAGTACTGTGACGTTCTGCTGATGCTGCAACAGCGTGCTTCCGCTGATCTGGTGGAAGACTATCTGGCAGAGTTGGAGGTGTATGCAAAAAAATCTCCGACAGTCTTGCTGTGCCAGTGTCAGAGAGCGGAAAAACTGCATTTTATTCCTCCCCTGATGAAAATCCTGCACTGCAATGACCGCTTTGAAGCAGATTGTCTGGAACAGTTTCTGGCGACGGAGGTCAGCGCATGAACCGCCGCCAACTCCAGCCATACCCCGGCCTGCGCCCCTTCGAGCGGCGCGAATCCCGCATTTTCTTCGGTCGCCAGACGCAGGTTGACGAGCTGCTGCAACGCCTGAAAGACCGGCATTTCCTCGCCGTGCTGGGCGCATCCGGCTCCGGCAAGTCTTCGCTGGTCAAGGCCGGGCTACTGGCGGGGCTGGAAAAAGGCTACATGGGCGAAGTCGGCGCAAGCTGGCGAATTGCCGAATTGAGGCCGGGGGATCAGCCGTTCGAGCGGCTGGCGGAGGGGTTGGTGGGGAAAATCCCCCTCAATCCCCCTTTTGCAAAGGGGGAAGCTGGATCGAACTCCGCACAATCAGGCGAGGATGGAATCTTGCTCCCCTCCTTTGCAAAAGGAGGGGCTGGGGGAGGATTTTCTTCCGGGTTCCTAGCCGCCCAACTCCGCCGTGGCTCCCGCAGCCTGCACGACTACCTGAGCCAATCCCCGCTGGAAGATGGCCAGAAACTGCTGATCCTGGCTGACCAGTTCGAGGAGATTTTCCGCTACCGCCAGCAGAGCGGCAATCAGGCGGCGGCCTTCGTCGCGCTGTTGCTGGAAGCCTGCCGCCACCCCGACATCTACGTGGTGATCACCATGCGCTCGGATTTTCTGGGCGAGGCGGCGGCGTTTCATGGCCTGCCGGAGGCGATCAACGACGGGCTGTACCTCACCCCGCGTCTGACCCGCGAGCAGTTGCGCGAGGCGATTGCGCTGCCTGCCAAACTGTTTGGCGGCGCGGTGGATGAGGCGCTGATCAACCAGTTGCTCAACGAGGCGGGCAACAACCCGGATCAGTTGCCGCTGTTGCAGCACGCGCTGCTGCGCCTGTGGGTGAATGACGCCGACAAGCGCCTGACCCTGGCGGAATACCAGCAACTGGATGGCCTGCGCGGGGCGCTGGATGGGCATCTGGAGCAGGTGTACGGCGACCTCGACCCGCGCCAGCAGGCGATGGCCGAAACCCTGTTCCGCGCCCTGACCCAGCGCGAAGCCGACGGGCAGGATGTGCGCCGCCCGGTGCGCGTGGCCGATGTGCTGGCGCTGGCGGGCTGCTCGCTGGCCGAACTGGCGGCAGTGGTCGATGCCTTCCGGGGCGAAGGGCGGCATTTCCTGGTCGCGTCCACGCCGCAACTGGCAGTCGACAGCGTGCTGGACATCAGCCACGAAAGCCTGATCCGCCAGTGGCGGCGGCTGCAAGGCTGGCTGGCGGAGGAAGTCGCCAAAGTCGAGATGTACCAGCGCCTGCGCGATGCGGCACAGCGCCGCGCCAGTGACGCGGGCGGCGAGTTGTGGCGCGGCACCGATCTGGCGCTGGCGCGGGACTGGAAGCAAAAACACCAGCCGGATGCGGTCTGGGCGCTGCGCTACGACGCCAGCGACGCGGCGTTTGCGCAGGCGATGGCCTTCCTGGAAGAGAGCGCGGCGGCTGAAGAGGCGCAGTTGCAGGCGGAAAAACACCGGCAACAGGCTGAAATTCGTCGTTCGCGGCGTCTGTTGGTGTATGCACTGATCGGGTTGGTGATTGCGGTGGGGCTGGCGTTGTGGGCAATGGGGGAACGTGAACAACGTACTGTACAACTATTTGATTCTGATACGACTCATGCTGCGTTGATGGCAAAAATGGAGGATTACGCTGCCGCCCGCGAAAAATTAAAGCATACGCAAGACCTGAATGGGGAAGTTGAGCCGGAACGCACCCATGCCCGCGACCTGCTGGCGGGCTATGTGGACATCATGGGCGGCAGCGCCGAACGCACATTCACCGATGCCGATGACAAGCCCTTGCCGCAATTAACCGGCAATGTCGCCATCAGCCCGGACGGGAAGTGGCTCGCCGCCAGCGGGGAGCGTGGCACGATTGCGCTGTTTGAGCGGGCGAGCGGGAAGCTGGTGCAGAAGCTGGAGGGGCATGATCCGAAGGCAGGCAGCAATAGACAAGGAACTGTCTGGGATATTGTCTTTCACCCCAAGCAACCCTGGCTGTTTTCGGCGGGGGATGACGGGCAGATCATCCAGTGGCAGTTGCCGCAGGCGGGTGCGGAGGCTCGGGTGCTGGATCAGTGGAAGGTGGATGCGGGTGCACCAGTATGGGCGCTGGCTTTATCACCAGATGGTCGGGTGCTAGCTAGCGGGTACACAGATGGCAAAATTCGGCTTTGGGACGTTAAAGAAACCCCTCCCAACCTCCCCTTGTCAGGGGAGGAGAAAGAGCGGAAGCCTTTGCGTATGTTGGAAGGACATGAGGGGCCGATTCCACAAATAGGGCTGACTTTTGATCCGCAGGGGCGCTGGCTGGCGAGTGCGTCTTATGACAATACTGCCCGAATCTGGGATTGGAAAACTGGCAAAGAAATTCACCGTTTACAAGGGCGTAGGGGTGTTGCTTTCAACAGTGATGGAAGTTTGTTGGCTGCTTCAAATTACGATAACAGCATCTTGTTGTGGAATAGTGAAACAGGTGAACAAATTGGCAAACCGCTCAAAGGCCACCAGAACATGGTCTTCGGCCTGCAATTCATCAACGACCAGCGACTCACCTCCGCCAGCAGCGACAACACCGTGCGGCTGTGGGATGTGGCGACGGGGGTGACACGGCGGGTATTGCAGGGGCATACGGCTGCGGTGGCTGGTCTGGCGCTTTATGCGGACAAGGGGCAGCGCTGGCTGTATAGCAACAGCAATGACGGCACGGTGAAGCAGTGGGAGGCGGATTTGCCGGGGCAGTGGCTGGTGGATTTGCCGGGTGCTGCGACCGCTTCGGCTATATCTCCCGATGGAAAGCATCTTGTTGTTGGATTACAAGATGGTGGTATGCAAGTTTATGCATTGCCTGATGTCGGGCTGAAGCCCGACCTACAGCAAGAAATTAAAGACGCACATGGCACTTTTGTGTTGCGGTTTGCATTCAATAAGGATGGTTCATTATTGGCATCCAGTAGCCATGATGAAACAGCCAAAATATGGAAGGTTGGTGCTGATGGCAAACTGGTGCTGGAACACACGATCGAAGACCACACGAATTCTGTCTATGCGGTTGCCTTCTCTCTCGACAATACCCGCCTCGCCACCGCCAGCTATGACGGGCGGATTGGGCTGTTTGATCTGGAAAGTGGCAAGGGAAAGTTGTTTGAGGCGCATGACGGCAACGTTGCTTCTGTAAATTTCGACCAATCAGGGAAATATTTGGCAAGTGCAGGCATACAGGATTTTACACTCAAACTCTGGGATATAAGTGGCGACAAACCCCAACTGCTTAAAAGTGAGGTTGCAAACGATAAGTTGCTCTGGGCAAGCCTCAGCCCGGATGGCAAACAACTCGCCAGCGTCGGACGCGAAGCAACCGTCACCGTCTACCCCACCCACGGCGGGCAGGAACCCCTGCGCCTGAACGGGCATGAACAAGCCGTCTACAAAGCCATTTTCAGCCCGGACAGTCGGCAGTTGGCAACCGTGAGCTGGGATATGACTGTGCGGCTCTGGGATCTGGATACCCGAAGCGAATTGTTCAGTCTGCGCTTGCCAACAACTTTTGACCCAAATCATGGCCCACTTTGGGACTTCGACTTCCGCTGCACGCCCACCGGCTGCTGGATCGCCGTGCCGCTGACCTCCGGCAAGCTGGCCTTGTATAAGCTGGGGGAGGTGGATTATGGGGAGTAAGATTACCCCCCATCCCCGACCCTTCCCCCGCAAGGGGGGCAGGGAGTAAGAAGGTCGTACCTCTTGTCCCCTCCACCCCTTGCGGGGGGAGGGTTAGGGAGGGGGGAATCACCGGGCTATCAACCCCCGCGTCATATGCAACCGTACCCCCGCATCCTCCGTCAGCATATGAAACAAATGATGCGGCCCGGTCGCCTTGTCGATCAGCGCCTGCAAATCCGGTTTCACCTCCGCGTAAAGCGTCAGCAGCCGCCGGTCAAACCGGTGCAGCGCATGGGTCAGCGGGTCTTTGCGCTGGCGGGCGCGGATCACCCCGATGCCATCCTGATACACATCGCCGAGGCACATATGCACCGCATTGAACAGCGTCGCCCAGCCGTTGAACCACAACATCAGGTCAATATCAAAGCGTTCGCCGGGCGGCGGCCCCTGGGTCAGCACCTGTTACAGCAGCTCACGTTCCTTGACGGTTTCGCCTGCCTCCATCAGCTCGGCGCGGCCATAACCGTCGATGGTGGAGCTGGTCAGCAAAATCGGCGTCTTCGGGTAACGGGTGAGGACGAAACTGGCGTCATTGGCAATCTTGGAGACCGGGATGCGTTCTTGCGCTCGAACAGGTGGAGGGATTGCCATACGCCGCTGAGCTGCACCACCAGCGCCTCTGCATCGCCGCCTTGTTGTTCCAGCAGACGTTGCAACTGTTCGCGTTGCTCAGCCCGATGGGGTTGGCAAGCATGGGCAAATACTGGGTGCGAAAAGGGGCAGTATAACGTAGTGGGGTGGTGCCCGCGTATCACCACAGGCGCGATATGGAGGCAAGTGGGCACTACTGGCAACTACGCTGCAATGAACCTACAATCAACCCATGAACCAAACCGGGAGGGCTGACAGATGGGAGCCGCAACCAAATACGACACGGATTTTTATGGCTGGACTCAAGAGCAGGCCGAATTATTGCGGGCGCGGCGTCTGGATGAAATCGACTTGGAACACTTGATAGAGGAAGTGGAAAGCATGGGCAAGAGTGAAGAAAGCGACCTTGAAAGCCGTCTGGAAATCTTGTTTATGCACCTGCTGAAATGGGTATATGAACCAGAATTACGCGGTAAAAGCTGGGTAAACACCATCAAGGAACAACGGCGCAAGATACCGCGCCGCTTGAAGAAAAACCCCGGCCTGAAAAGCAAGCTGGAAGAAATCCTTCAGGAAGCTTATCAGGATGCCAGGGAATCGGCAGCAGATGAAACAGGGTTGCCTGCACAGACCTTTCCGAAGGAATGCCCATGGGCGCTGGAAGCAGCGCTAAACCCCGAATTCTGGCCTGAATAGCCAAGGTGATGGGAAGAGGGCGGGCAATAAAAAAGGCTTAACTCACTAAGAATTAAGCCTTTTCAGGTCAATCCAGACTAGGCTGGATTTATTGTCTGGTGCCTAGAGAGAGACTCGAACTCTCACGGTGTCACCACCGGCGGATTTTGAATCCGCTGCGTCTACCAATTCCGCCATCCAGGCAGGATGTGAAGGGATGAGATTCTACCTGATTTTTTGCATTTGTCGAAAGAAATTTTACAAGCTGATATTATCCGCGCCCATGATGCAACTGAGTGACTTCCATTACGAGCTTCCCCCCGAACTGATTGCTTCCGAACCCCTGGCGGAGCGGACAGCCAGCCGCTTGCTGGTGCTCGACCGGGCAAGCGGCGAATGCCACGACGGCCAGTTTGCCGATATATTAGCCCTGCTGGAACCCGGCGACCTGTTGGTGTTCAATGATACCCGCGTGATTCCGGCGCGTTTGCTTGGGCAAAAGGCCAGCGGCGGCAAGGTGGAAGTGCTGGTGGAACGCATTACCGGTGAGCATTCGGTGCTTGCCCATATCCGTGCCAGCAAGGCTCCCAAAGCCGGTACGCGCCTGCGGCTGGAAAATGCGCTGGAGGCGGAAGTCAGCGGGCGGCAGGGCGACCTGTTCGAGGTGCGTTTCCTCTCGCCCGATCCTGTGCTGGCCTTGCTGGAACGTTATGGGCATATCCCGCTGCCGCCCTATATCGAGCGTGCGGATACCCCGGCAGACCGTGAGCGCTACCAGACGGTGTATGCACAAAAGCCAGGCGCAGTGGCTGCGCCAACTGCCGGTTTGCATTTTGACAGTGCCCTGCTGGCCGCACTGGAGGCGAAGGGGGTGCAGACTGCTGCCGTTACTTTGCATGTCGGCGCGGGCACTTTTCAGCCTGTGCGGGTGCAAGATTTGTCGCAACATGTGATGCACGCCGAATATGTGGAAGTTTCCCCGCAGGTCTGCGCTGCGGTGGCGGCCTGCAAGGCGCGTGGCGGCAGGGTGGTGGCAGTGGGCACAACTTCCGTGCGCAGCCTCGAAAGCGCGGCGCAAACAGGCGTCTTGCAACCCTTTCAGGGTGATACCCGCTTGTTCATTACACCCGGTTATACCTTCAAGGTCGTGGACGCCATGATCACCAATTTCCACCTGCCTGAGTCCACCCTGTTGATGCTGGTGTCGGCCTTCGCTGGCTATAAAAATATCATGGAAGCTTATCAACATGCCGTTCGTCGGAAATATCGCTTCTTTAGTTACGGCGATGCCATGTTCATGGCCTATAAGCAGAATAAATCGTGATTTCGTCCGTCAAGGTTGTGACTTTTTTGTATCTGTAAGATCATAATCACGTAACGTAAATGTTTGCTTATTGCTTGATTAATCAAGATTATTTTTGGTTGATAATGCGTCAGACAGGTGGGAACCCCCCATTTTCCGCCTGCTTGTTAACTTGTGTGAAGGGTGCTCCCGCGTTTTGGCGGGAATGCGCCGGAGGTCGATCATGAAGAAGGGTGTCCTAAATAAAACTGCTTTACCGTTGCTGACTGGATTCATGCTGCTGCTTGTACCTTTGCTGGGCATGACAGCTTTGTCCATGCCGGCTGATACTTCGCTGGTTTACCGCGTTAAAGGGATGGATGCAGGTAATGTCTTGAAAATGTACAAGGAACCGGGCAGGGATGTGGTTGTGAACATTCCGCACAATGCCACCTGGATTTCCCGCCGCAATGCACAGATGAAAATGGGTGACAAGGTATGGGAAAAAGTCAGTTGGGATGACCAGACCGGTTGGGTTCTGTCAGACTCCCTGGAGGAAGACAAGGATGCCACCGAAGTGGCCAATGCCCGCCGCCAGTGTCTGGCTGACCCGGCAGTAACGGAAAAAGAGTGCTGTGGATACCCTGAAGCTGCCAAGGGCGGGGTATTCAAGTCCATCCCGGTGTATGCCGTGAAAGGCTTCTCGGCGGGTGAAAGCCTGATGATGTATGTGGATCATGGTGATGACGCCATTGCAGTCGAAATTCCACACAATGGCACCAATATCGTCAAATTGGGGCAACGTGCTGAAGCAGGCAAGTTCGCCATGGAACGGGTGCGCTGGGCAGGCCAGAACGGCTGGCTGGATGACAGCAAACTGGTCTATGACGAAGAAAAAACCAAGTACGGCGATGCCAAGCGCCAGAAATGCGGCGGCGTATCGGGTGGGGTTGATTTCCGCGCGTCAGAGGTGGTTTGTTTGCCTGCGCCGGTGATCCGCCGTTTGCAGGAATCCGGCGCGCTGGACGCCGAGACCGTCAAACAGTTGCAAGGGCAGCAAAAGGATAAATAAAAACCGTAGGGGCAGGCTCCCGTGCCTGCCCTAGCCCATAAGACTGGGCAGGCACGGGGTCTGCCCCTACGTCAGAATGAATGTTTCTCGCACGCTTCCAGCGTATTTTTCATCAGCATCGCTACTGTCATCGGGCCAACACCTCCTGGAACCGGCGTGATCCACGCTGCTTTTTCTACAGCCGCCGCAAATTCCACATCGCCAGTCAGTTTGCCGCTTTCCAGGCGGTTGATGCCTACGTCGATGACCGTTGCTCCCGGTTTGATCCAGTCTCCCTTGACCAACCCCGGTTTGCCCGCAGCAGCCACCACGATGTCAGCTTGCCGTACCAGGTCAGGGGTAGCGTTGCCGCTGAAACGGTGGGTGACGCTAACGGTTGCACCTGCCAGCAACAATTCCAGCGCCATCGGGCGACCGACGATATTGGATGCGCCCACAATCATGGCATGACGGCCTTTGAAAACTTCACCCGTACTTTCCAGCAAACGCATCACGCCATACGGTGTACAGGGACGCAGGCCGGGAATACGTAATGCCAGTTTGCCGATGTTGGTGGGGTGAAATCCATCCACGTCCTTGCGTGGGTCGATATGTTCGATGATCAGGGAGGCTTCAATGTGGTCGGGCAAGGGCAATTGTACCAAGATGCCGTCAATCTGTGGGTCACGGTTGAGTTCGTCGATCAACTGCACCAGTTCATGCTGGGTGGTTTCCGCAGGCAGGTCGTAAGAGCGTGACATGATGCCTACTTCGTCGCAGGCTTTGCGCTTGTGGCTGACATACACCTGTGATGCTGGGTCGGAACCGATCAGGATAACGGCGAGGCCGGGGCAACGTTTGCCTTGTGCCAAACGTTCGTCAATACGCTGTTTGACCTCAGTGCGGACTTCGGCGGAGACTTTCTTTCCATCAATGATCTGGGCTGTCATGGCATTTCCTGAGGGGGCAAGGAAAAGCGCGTATTGTCGCACTTCCCTGTACCGGTGTCAGCCTCACTCGCCGTACAACTGCCGTTTCAGACCGCTGCGGTTGAGGATGGTGGTGGCGATTTCCTCGATAGAAATGGCGGTGGTGTTGATGTAGGGGATGTTTTCGCGCCGATACAGGTTTTGTTGCCATTCCAGCTCCTGTTCGCACTGGCTGAGCGAGGCATAGCGGCTGTTGGGCTTGCGCTCCTGACGGATGCGCTGCAATTGTTCGGCGGTGATGGTGAGGCCGAACAGTTTACTGCGGAAGGGGTGCAGGATGCGCGGCAAACCGTTGCTGCCCATATCCTCTTCGGTCAGCGGATAGTTGGCGGCGTAGATGCCATATTGCATGGCCAGATACAGGCAGGTTGGCGTCTTGCCGGAGCGTGATACGCCAATCAGGATGATATTGGCTTCGGCGAAGTTCTTGGCGCTGATGCCATCATCATTAGCCTGGGCGAAATTGATGGCGGAAATGCGCTTGGAATAGGAGGCGTCGTTGTGCAACCCGTGCGAACGCCCGATAGCGTGGGAGGAGGGTTGCCCCAGCTCCTTTTCCATTGAGTCGATGAAACTGTCGAAAAAGTCGTAAATGGCGCAATCGGCGCGTTCGATATGCTGGCGCACTTCCGGGTTGATGAGGGTGCTGAACACCAGCGGGCGGCAGCCGTCCAGTTGCGCCATCAGGTTGATCTGTTCGGCGGTTTCCTTGGCCTTGTCCTCGGAGTCCAGGAAGGGGATGCTGACCTTGCGCCACTGGATGCCATCAAACTGGGTCAGCAAGCTGTGACCCAGTGTTTCGACGGTGATGCCGGTACGGTCGGACAGGTAAAACACCGTCCGCCGTTTGTTGCAGTTTTTGTTCATGCTTTGGATGCGTCGAGACTGGCCAGATGCAGCCAGGTATCCACGACAGTATCCGGGTTCAGCGAGATGCTGCTGATGCCCTGTTCATGCAGCCAGACGGCGAAGTCAGGGTAGTCGGATGGGCCTTGCCCGCAGATGCCGACGTATTTGCCTTGTTTCTTGCACGCTTCGATCGCCATTTTCAGCAGCTTTTTCACTGCCGGGTTACGTTCGTCGAACAGGTGGGCAATCAGGCCGGAGTCACGGTCGAGGCCGAGCGACAACTGCGTCATGTCGTTGGAGCCGATGGAGAAGCCGTCAAAGTATTCGAGGAATTCTTCCGCCAGTACTGCGTTGGACGGGATTTCGCACATCATGATCAGACGCAGGCCGTTTTCACCACGTTTCAAGCCTTGGGTCGCCAGCAGTTCGGTTACTTGTTGGGCTTCTTCCAGCGTGCGGCAGAACGGGATCATGACTTCGACGTTGGTCAGGCCCATTTCGTTACGGACTTTTTTCAGGGCGCGGCATTCCAGCTCGAAACATTCGCGGAACGATTCGGACAGGTAGCGGGAAACGCCCCGGTAGCCGATCATCGGGTTTTCTTCGTGCGGTTCGTAACGGTCGCCTGCGGTCAGGTTGGCGTATTCGTTCGACTTGAAGTCGGACATGCGCACGATGACCTTGTGCGGGTGGTAAGCAGCGGCCAGCGTGGCGATGCCTTCCACCAGTTTTTCCACGTAGAAATCGACCGGGCTGGTGTAACCGGCAATCTTTTTGCCGATTTTGGTCATCAGTTCAACCGGGAGGTTATCGTATTCCAGCAGGGCTTTGGGGTGGATGCCGATGGTGTTATTGATGATAAATTCCAGACGCGCGAGGCCAATGCCTGCATTCGGCAGGCGCGAGAAGGCGAAGGCGCGGGAAGGGTTGCCTACGTTCATCATGATCTTGACGGAAAGGTCAGGTAGGTTGCCGGTGTCGGCAGTGCGCACTTCAAACGGGACCAGGCCGTTGTAGATGAAGCCGGTGTCGCCTTCCGCGCAGGATACGGTGACTTCCGCGCCATTTTCGATGCGGTCGGTGGCGTCGCCGCAGCCAACCACTGCCGGGATGCCCATTTCACGCGCGATGATGGCGGCGTGGCAAGTGCGCCCGCCCCGGTTGGTGACGATGGCGGAGGCGCGTTTCATGATCGGCTCCCAATCAGGGTCGGTCATGTCGGTGACGAGTACGTCGCCTTCCTTGACTTCGTGCATCTGCGCGATGCTGCTGATGATGCGGGCAGGGCCTTGGCCGATTTTCTGGCCGATAGCGCGGCCTTCGGCGATCATGCTGCCTTTTTCCTTGAGCTGGTAACGCTCAATGATGGTGGCGGAGGCGCGGCTTTCGACGGTTTCAGGGCGTGCCTGCACGATGTAGAGCTTGCCGTCGCCGCCATCTTGCGCCCATTCGATGTCCATCGGGCGCTGGTAGTGCTTTTCGATGATCAGGGCTTGGCGGGCGAGGGATTCGACCTGTTCGTCAGTGAGGCAGAAACGCATACTGCGGGCTGGCTCGACATCGCGGATTAGGGTGGCCTTGTTGTGCGCTTCGCCAGCGGTTTCGGCGTAAACCATTTCGATGGCTTTTGCGCCCAGGCGGCGGGAGAGGATGGCAGGGCGGCCAGCTTCGATATTCGGCTTGTAGACGTAGAATTCGTCCGGGTTGACCGCGCCTTGCACCACGGTTTCACCCAGGCCGTATGCGCCAGTAATGAATACCGCGTCGCGGAAGCCGGATTCGGTATCGAGGGTGAACATGACACCACTGGCACCGATGTCGCTACGTACCATTTTCTGGATGCCGGCGGACAGGAATACCTTGTCGTGCTCGAAGTTTTGGTGGACACGGTAGGCAATGGCGCGGTCGTTATACAGGGATGCAAATACTTCCTTGATGGCATCAATGACATTATCGAGGCCGCGTACATTCAGGAAGGTTTCCTGCTGGCCAGCAAAGGATGCATCCGGTAGGTCTTCCGCAGTTGCCGAAGAACGCACGGCAAAGGAAGCTGTTTCGCCGGAGTCACCCACCAGTTGCTGGTAGGCGCTGGTAACATCTTCCAGCAAGCGTGGTGGCAACGGTGTATCCATAACCCAGCTGCGGATGGTTTTGCCCGCATTGGTTAATGCGTGGATATCGTCAATATCCAGTGAATCCAGTAGCGCGTTGATGCGGTCAGCCAGGCCGTCAGCGCGGATAAAATCCTGGTAAGCGTGCGTGGTGGTGGCAAACCCATTCGGGACGGTAACGCCAACATTGGCGAGGTTGCTGATCATTTCCCCTAGGGAGGCGTTTTTACCGCCGACGATACCAACATCGTGCATTCCCAATTGATCAAACCAAAGAATGTAATCTGCCATCGTGAACTACTCCTGAGTCGAGATTTGGAAGTTATTCGATCTTTATACCCTTGGGCTTATATATGATTGTTTCACAGGGGGAGGGAGGAAAAAAGAGCGGCGTCCATAGGCGACGCCGCAAGCACCACAGTTAGCATGAGATAAACATTCGGTGTGAATGTTTAACTGGCGCACACGATACCGAAAATCCGGATCAGTAAAAAATCAATTGTTTCAATTATTACTATTGTATTGCACAATAATGAAATAATCAGGAGGATAAACCCACAGTGGCAATGCATTACTACAAGCAGACACGTTACAAGCTGTTGCGGACTTTTTGCGTGGTGGCGCAAAAGGAAAACATTACCCATGCGGCGGAACAGCTGCATATTAGCCAGCCTACTGTTTCCTTACAGATTCAGGCGCTTGAGCGCGAAATGGGGGAAAAGCTGCTGGAGCGGCGCGGGCCTAGCGTGCGCCTGACGCCCGAAGGGAAAGTCCTGTATCAGCTGGTACAACCGATTACAGCGGGGATCGACTCACTAAAAGACACGTTCGCAGCGAGCCTGGGCAAGATGGAAAAGGGGGAGCTGAATATCGCGGCAGGGCAATCGACTGCCTTGTATGTGCTGCCTGACTATCTCAGGCGTTTTAATGAAGCTTATCCCGGTATCCGTATCAACCTGCATAATGTGGCCGGGCAGAGCGGGATGAAAATGTTGCTGGATGATCAGGTGGATCTGGCTGTAGGCCCGCTGTTACAGATTCCCGACAGCATCATTTACAAACCGTTTGTCTCGTTTGGGTCGATCCTGATCACAGCGGAAAACCATCCATTGGCCAACCTGAAGCAGAAAGTAACGTTGGAAGACATTAGCCCCTATGGCCTCATCCTGCCGCCGCGCAACATGAGTACCTGGCGGATGGTGGATACGGTGTTCCGCCAGCACGAATTGCAATACTCAGTAGCGATGGAAGCCGGGGGCTGGGAAATCGTGAAGCGTTATGTGGAACAGGGGTTGGGCGTATCCATTGTTACCGAGGTGTGCCTGACCGGGCATGAGAGAATTAGTGCCATTCCCCTCAATGACTATTTTCCATCACGTAGTTACGGGTTGATTGTGCGGCGGGGCAAATTCTTCACCCCGCAAGCCAAACGTTTCATCGAAATGTTTGACGAACACTTTTTTGCTGAAGATGCCTGATCAGGCCTCGCTGGCAATTGGCACTAACTGGTGGGAGCGTTGCTGGTAGTAACGGTCATAATAGTGCTGGCCAACTGTATGGCTGCGCTTCACCTTCATGCGCAGGAAGCCTGTCAGGTTACCGCCTGCGCGTTTCAGCTGCTTGATGGCGGCGTTGATCATCCGCTGGTTACTGTTGTTTGGGCCTACCAATAGCACGGTGGCGGAACTCATGGCGGACAAGACCAGTGGGTCGGCAAACCCTTTCAGTGGTGGTGCGTCGATGATGATGTAGTTGTAACGGCGGGCAGCAATACCCATCAATGCCAGCATGTGGTTGGAGGATAGCAGCCCCACCGGATCGTAGGTTTCGGAACCGGCGGTCAGGATATGCAGGTTGGCATCCGCGTCGATGGAGTGGATATTGGGCAGGTCAATGGAATTGTCCAGGTAATCGCCTAACCCGACATTGTTGTCGATACCCAGTTTGTGGTGCAGGGTTGGGCAGCGCATGTCGGCATCGACCAACAGTACTTTATAGCGCATCCGTGCATAAGCGTAGGCAACGTTGATGGCTGTGGTGCTCTTGCCTTCACCGGGTTCGATGCTGGTGAACAGGATGGAGTTGCCTTTTTCCTTCTTCAACGCGGTTCCCAGGTTAGCGACCAGGATACGGTAGGCTTCCGCCAGTTCCGAACGTGGTTCCTTCAGGGTTTTGAGGGCGAGGGTGGTTTCCGGTAGCTTGGAGAGTTCGGGAATACTGCCTAGGACAGGTAGCCCGGTGAATTTTTCCATGTCTTCATCCGTATGCACGCTATCGTCCATGCCCTCGCGCAGGAATGCCAAGGCGATACCGCCCAGCAGGCCACCGAGCAAACCGATCAGCAGGTTGAGTGGCATATTAGGCCGGTAGCGTTGCAGCGGCGTCTGGGCTTCGTCAATGATCCGGACAATACTGGGGTTCACGCCTGAGGCGACATTGACTTCGCGCATCCGCTGCAACAGTTCATCGTAAAGCTGGCGGTTGGTTTCGACTTCGCGCTTGAGGGCGTTGTATTCGATACTCTTGTCCTGAATCTGCATCAGCTCATTATTCAATTTGCTGAGCCGGTCGTGCAGTTTGTTTTCTTCTTCTTTTGCGGCCAGGTATTCAGCTTTGATCGCATTGGTGACGCTGGCGGTTTCCTTGCCGATGGTGCGGCGCATATCAGCAATCTGGCTGCTGAGGCGCTGCATGTCGGGGTAGCCGGGTTTGAACAGGCGGGATTTTTCCTGATATTCGGCTTCCAGAGTGGCCAGGGTGTTTTTCATGTTCTGGATCGCCAGATTATCCAGCGCGTCACGGTTGCCCCCGGTTGCCTGCAACTGCTTGTATTTGCTTTCTGTCTGGATGCGCCGCCGTTCCGCATCGGCTAGTGCTTGGTTCATGTCCGTGAGTTTCTGGACGTTGACCGTTTGACTGTCATCAATATTGAGGATGTTTTTCTTTTTGGCGTAATCAATCAGGCGTTGTTCGGACTGGGTAAGGTCGCGGCGGGCAGTGTCGATCTGTTGCTCCAGATAGCCCTTGGCGTAGTCGCCGGTTTCAGTATGGGCTTCATTGCGCATTTTGATGTAAGTACTGATCAGGGTGTTGGTGATGTCAGCAGCCTGGGTTGCTTGCGGTGCTTCAAAATAAATCTTGACCAGACGGGATTGTTCGAGTGGCTGGATAAACAGTTTTTTGGAAAATGTTTCGGCGGCTTTATGTAGCTTGCTGCTTGTATCCACAACAGGGGCATCCCCATTGCCAAACAGCTTTGAGAACCAGGGCTGGTTGGCGTTCAGCAGTGTTTCTGTCAGCCCCATTTCCTTGACCACCCGCTCAGCGAGTGCACGACTTTTAAGCAGTTCATACTCAGTTTGCAGCACATCAACGCTGTCTTTTTGCTCTGTATCGAAAATTTGCCCAAATTCGACAATACGGGTTGGCTCCTTTTCAATCCGGATGGTGGCATTAGCCTGATAGCTGGGGGGCGTCAGTTTGGTGAGCAGGAAGGTGGCCAGCAAGCCGCAGCATAATGTGCTAAGGATAAGCCACTTGCGCTTTTTTATGATTTCCCATATGTGGGACAGGGTCAGGTCACGCTCGCTGGCTCTGGAAGTGATTGATTCCGCGTTCAGGATGATCGGAACCTCGTTTCCCTGCCTGAATGGGTAAGGGGATTCCGTGACAGGAATCAGGATTTCACCACCTTGTTTCATATGCTGCTGATCCATTCAGTCTTGCAAACGTGCTGGTTATTTTGCTTTGATAGGGCAACCCCATGACCCTCTTCTCCTGTACCCACCGCTAATGGGTAGGCGGTGGCAGCTTCCTGTATGTTCATGCTTTGCATCCCGTAGCGTGCTTGCAGGTTGTGGTAGTGCTCAATGACCTGTTGCAGACGTTGCATGTTTTCAGGAATATGCGCGCCAAAGTTGTGGGGATGCCACCACAGGTGGAAAATCTCATTCC
Organism: Thiothrix nivea DSM 5205; assembly: GCF_000260135.1. Taxonomy (NCBI): domain Bacteria; kingdom Pseudomonadati; phylum Pseudomonadota; class Gammaproteobacteria; order Thiotrichales; family Thiotrichaceae; genus Thiothrix; species Thiothrix nivea. The sequence goes on from NZ_JH651384.1 coordinate 4,164,345, forward strand.
TTTGTGCCGCATAAGTCATACCCTGCATGATACGTTCGAGGCGTAGACGGTTGATGGTGGGGTTAGGACAGTATGGATAGAAAAACCGACTGGCGGGAACATTAACGAGGGTGTGCTGGGGGGGCGTCGGGTATGTCTGTGGTAGGGTTGTTTGTTGTCCGCTAAGGTTGAATAGTGAGTCCAGCCCGCGCAACCCACGTTTGGCGGCATAAAAAATGTCATGCTTTTCGGGGCAATGGTAAATGCCGGAACGTGCATCGCCCCGGAAGTACCGTATGCCTTGCATGGCCAGTTCGGCAGCATAACAAGGCGAGTATTGCTGGCGGGGGAAAATATAAGTTGTCAAATCAATGCCAAAATGTTTGGCGGTTTGCCGGGCGGCAGCCAGATCAGCGCGGAAGCTGTCTGGGCAGGTGCCGGCTTCAGCGGAGTAATAGTGAGAAAATGAGTGCGAGGCAATTTCCTGGCCTCTATAGCTTTTTATCAATCTGACCAGTTCAGGTGCGTAATAGTAAGGTTTCAGCTCAGGATGCCGGTCTGTGTCCGGTAGGTGCAGATAGGGGTTCATCTGTGGGTTCAAGTAGGCTGGCTTGATTTCAGGGGCATATTGCAACAATTCGGCACTGTCCTGAAAAAAGATAAACCCCACGATGGCCCAGGTAGCACGGATGCCATGCTGGTTGAACGTTTCCAGCATCAAGGGGATAGCCTGGTGCACGCCTGCGAGATTGGCTTTGTAGGCATCCAGCCGGGTTTCATCACGCATCCCCCAGTAAAGCTCAAAATCGAGCGAAATGACAAAAGTTCCGTGGTCTGATGGCATGGCTGGCTATCTCTGAAAGCGGTGTATCAATGTCTGTTTTATCCAGGCTACTGTTTTATCGCATTGTGATGATGGTGAAAGGGGGTTACGGCTTTAGCTGCTGTGATCTCTGGATGAATGGAAAATACCGTTGCAGATGCGCACGTATGCTACCGGTATCCAGCATAAGCAGTAGGGCAGCGTAAGCGAGGCAACCCGTCGACAATTGCAGCACCAGCCAGCCCAGGCCGGTTTTACCGTGGAGCGGATACAAGGCCAGCGACATACCGAGGGTAGCCAGAACAATGCCAGCAAGTGCTTTGCCGGGTAACGGTAAGGGAAACCAGTGCCTTCCCTGCCAAGCACTCAGCAACAGGCCAGCTGCATAAGCCGCAAAGGTGGCCCAGGCCGCGCCAAACATGCCATGGTGCGGGATCAGCAACAGGTTCAGAAGCAGGTTAGACCCTGCTGCGACCAGCAATATCCATACCTGGCTCTGGGTGTGTTTTCCCAGTTGGAATGCCAGGTCAAAGAAATAGGATTTGAAACCGGCTAACAGGATGGCTGCGGCAATCAGCGGTGTCAGTGCCAGCACGGTTGCCCGGAATTCTGCCCCTATCAGCAGCGCGGCAAGGTTGGGGGTAATCATCACCAGCCCGGCGGCTGCTGGCAGCGCAATGCCCGACAGGAGCAGGGCATGTTGGCGGCTGTGCTCGCGGGCGGCGGCCATGCCATGTTTTTCCAGCGCATTGACCAACATGGGGTAAATGGCGAGGTTGATGCTCATCATCAGCATGACCAGGGTAAAGCGCGGCAGGTCATAGGCAACCGCGTATTGCCCTGCGCTGTCCACGCCATCCAGCCATGCCAGCAACAGGCGGTCGGAACTGTTGATGACTTCGTTCAGCAGGGCGGAAGCTGTCAGCGGCCGCCCATAGGCCAGCATTTGCCGCAGGATACTTTTGTCCACCCAGCGCCAGTGGAAGTGCTGCCATTCCCGGCGGCACAAGACCAACAAGGGCAGCAGGTTGCCGAGGAACAGCCCCCACAAAATGCCTGCGGCACTGTGGGTTGCCCATGCCAGCGAGCCGCCAATACCCAGTGCTAGCAGGGTTTTACCGAGCATCATGCCGCCGTAGCGGTAAGGGTTCAGTTGCGAGTTTTGCAGTTGCAGGTTTAGCTCAAAAAATGCCCATGCTGCCAATAGCAATCCGCTGGCCAACACCAGTTGTGCCACCACCGGACTGGGGATGAACAGCCAGCCTAGCAGACAGGCTCCAAGCCCAAACAGGGCAATAATGCCGTATGCAGCCAGGATGGTGGAGAAAAACACAGCCTGCCGGTTGGCGAAGCGTGGCAGAAAGCGCAGTACCCCAAGATTTAGCCAGCCAAACAACAGCATTTGCAGGAAGCTGACCAAGGCCAGCACCAAAGAGTACTGGCCATATTCCTGGGGACTTAGCAGGCGGGTATAAAGCGCCAGGGCAACAAAATTGATCAGCCCGGGCAGGCCGCGTGCCAACAGGTACAGAAGGCTGTGACGGATGATCATGTGAACAGCTTCTGGTAAACCTGCAAGGTCTGGTGGACAACTCGCTCAACGCTGAACTCCTGTTCCACCAGTTGGCGTCCAGCGTGCCCCAGTCGTCTGCGTTTATGCGGGTTGCGCAACAGGATTTCAATGCCTGCTGCCAGCGCATCGCTGCTGCGGGGTTCCACCAGCAGGCCGTTTTGCTGGTGCAGGGTGATTTCACGGCAACCCGGTACGTCGCTGGCAACAATAGCACGCCCGCAAGCAGCGGCTTCCAACAGGACTTTCGGCACGCCTTCGCGGTAGGAGGGCAGGCAGATGATGTGTGCCTGGGGCAGGATGTCAGCCATGTCGCTACGGTATCCCCACCATTCGAGGAAGCCTTCCTGTTGCCACTGTTGCAGCACTCCCACGGGAACGGCGTCACGGTTGTAGGGAGCTTCGCCCACTAGCACAAAGCGTGCCTCCAGACCTTTGGCGTGGATTTTGCGGGCAGCAGCAGCGAATTCATGCACCCCTTTGCTTTTGAGCATACGTGCGGCGAGGATGATGACTGGCGTCCCCTCGGGTTCGGGGCGGTAGCTGAATTCACGCAGGTTGACGCCGGAACTGCGGATCAATACCGAGCGTTGTTCGCGGGTGATGCCTGCCTCGGTGAACAGGCCAAGGTCATCCGGATTCTGGAAAATGGCCCAGGCGCGTGACGGGAGAAAGATGATTTTGTAAACCGGCGTGATGGCCGTCCTCAATACCCGGGTGGCGATATCCTGATGGGTAAACAGGGTACCAATGCCGGTAAAAGCGTAGATGGAACGGGTATGCCCCGAGAGTAGCGCGGCGATACCACCATAAAGGATGGCCTTGACCGCAATATGGTGGATCAGGTCGGGTTGTACCCACTGATACAGACGGAACAGGCTCCAGACAGTGTTGAGTTCGCGCAAGGGGTTACGGCTCATCCGATCCATCGAAAACTGGTGGTAGTTCATGCCATGGCTCTGGATACTCATGGCCGAAGGGTTGCTTTCCGGCTCCGGCATGGCAACATGCACATCGTACCCCTGGTTACCGAGCTGTCTTGCCAAGGGCAGGCGATGCGACAGAAAAAAAGCGGCGTCATTGCCGACGAACAGGATTTTTTTCATTGGCTCCCCCTTTACGCCGCCATTGCCCGGATGACTGGGCTTTGCTGTTCATGCCATGCCTGGAACATCAATACGTCCCACAGGAGGTACTGCCAGTTATGGGTTCCGGCTAGGTGTTGACGCCATTTTTCTTCGATGGGGGCAGGGTCGAAAAAGCCTTCCTGTCGTAACCGCGCAGGTGCCAGCAGGCTTTCTGCCCAGTCACGCAGGCTGGTGCGCAGCCAGTTGTCAAGCGGGACGCCGAAGCCCTTTTTCGGGCGTTCAATCAGGTTGCGTGGAACGTAGTGGTCCAGAATCTGGCGCAGGATCCATTTGCCCTGGCCATTGTGGATTTTCAGCGGCAAGGGCAATTGCCAGGCAAACTCCACCACCCGGTGATCCAGGAACGGCGCGCGGGTTTCCAGGCTGACCCCCATGGCAGTGCGGTCAACCTTGACCAGGATGTCGCCGGGCAGGTAGCCGGTTGCATCCATGTACATCATCCGTTCCGGAAATGTCAGCCCTGCCGGGATGTTGGTAGGGATCGGGTCGGGGCTGTGCTGGAGGCCAAGCACGACTTCTTCCGGCTGCTTCCAGTGGGAAATGAGGCGGCGGTAAATGTCTTCGGGTGAACGGGCATTTAATGTTTCACTTGCTTTGCGTAGCTTTTCGCCTGGTTCGTTAAAACGTAGCTGCTCCGGCAAGGCGGAAGATAGTGGATTGAGCAGCCTGTCCCACTGGCGTGCGTCCAGTCTCCCCAGGGTTCCGGCAAGCCCGCTGCGCAGAAAGCCGGGCAGGTGTTGTAAACGCCGCCAGATTTGCTGGGCGTAGAAATAGCGGTTGTAGCCGCCGAACAATTCATCCGCCCCGTCACCGGACAGGCTGACCGTTACCCGGGTTTTGGCCAATTGCGCTACCAGTAGGGTGGGGATCTGCGACATGTCTGAAAATGGCTCGTCAAACAGGGTTGGCAGGCGGGGAATGATATCCATCGCATCCACGGGGCTGGCGATGAATTCGGTATGCTCCGTGCCCAGGTGGCGGGCGACTTCGCGGGCGTAGCCAGCTTCATTGAAGCTTTCTTCCTCATAGCCGATGGTGAAGGTTTTGACGGGGCGGTTTGATTGTTCCTGCATCAGGGCGACCACCAGCGAGGAGTCGATACCTCCAGACAAGAATGCCCCTAGTGGCACGTCGGATAGCATCTGTTGACGTACTGCGCGGCTTAGCAGTGTTTCCAGGGCTGCCGTTTGTTCGGGCAGGTTTTTGAAGGTGATACTGTCGTGGGTGTTGCCGATATACGCCGGTAATGACCAATAGCTTTCCGTTTGAAAGGTGCAGCCCGGCGTTGCCTGGGGGGTGACATGCAGCAGATGCCCAGGTTCCAGCTTGAAAATACCCTGGTAAATGGTATGCGGCGCGGGTATGTAGCTCAGGCGTAACTGGCTGGCGATGGCGTCGCGGTTGATACCGGCATTCCATTCGTGATGGGCGCGCAGGGCTTTTAGTTCGGAACCGAACAGGAAATGCCGCCCGACCCAGCCGTAATAGAGTGGCTTTTCCCCCATACGGTCGCGGGCTAGCGTCAGGCGGCGGGTGTGCCCATCCCATACAGCCATGGCGAACATGCCAATACAGGCTTGTAGGGTGCGGCGGATTCCCCAGCAGGAAAAAGCTGCCAGCAAGGTTTCAGTATCCGATGTGCCGCGCCAGTGGGTGTAGCCCTCCCTGGCGAGACGCTTGCGCAATTCCTGATGATTGTATATCTCGCCATTGAAAATCAGGGTATAACGGCCAGAAGCCGAGGCCATGGGTTGATGGCCTTCGGGAGACAGGTCGAGGATGGCAAGCCGCCGATGCCCCAACGCGATACCAGCTTCCCGGTCTATCCACAAGCCACTATCATCAGGCCCCCTGTGCGCGAGGGTGGATGTCATCCGGTGCAGATTGCTGTGCATGTCTGCTGAATTCCGTTTGTTCGAGAGGGAGTAGAAGCCCGTCAGTCCGCACATGATTTACTAACTCCTTGTATATGTTCTGGTATTGGGTGGTGATGGCGTGGATGTTGTAATGCTTGCGGATGCGTTGCATGGCGCGTAACCCCAATTCCTTGCGCCATACCTCGCCAGCATTGATCCACTCCAACCAGGCGAATGCCAAGGCGGAAGGTGTGGCCTCCGGCACTTGCAGCACCCGACCGGTTTTGCCAATGATAAGGGGGACATCGCCCACATCCGTGGCGATGCAGGGGATACCGCAAGCCATGGCCTCACCAATGGCGTTGGGGAAGCCCTCGCCACGGGATGAGGTCAGCGAGAAAATATCCATGGCGTTCAGCAGGCAGTAGATGTCCTTGCGTTCGCCCAGCAAGTGCAGTTGGTTTTTGCCAGGGAAGCGTTGCAGCAAGGGGTGCAGGGCAGGGTTGTCTGCGGTGACATCACGCCCCGTGAGAATGAAATGGACATTTTTCTGGTGCTGCATCAACAGGCTGGCAGCTTCCAGAAACAGCGCGTGATTTTTCATTGGGTGGTAGCGCGCGGTCATACCAATCACCAGTGCATCAGACGGGATGCCGAGGCTTTCCCGGATGCTTTCCCGGTAGTAGCTGTTGGGCGCGAACCGCTGGATGTCAAAACCGTTTGGCACGACCCGGGTTTTCAAGGGGGAATAGCCAAAGGCGGCATGCTGGTCTGCACTGAGGTATGAGTTGTACAGGATGTGTTCCGGGCGATGGCTGAGTTTCGCTGCTGCCTGGATAACCCAGCGGGTGGTCATGGGTTCATGGCGGATGTCATACAGGGTCTGGCGGATATTCCACAGTAACGGGAAGCGGCCACCCAGCGCCATGTTGGCCAAGGAGGCAGCCAGATTGCCGTGATACATCCAGCCTTGCACGATATCGGGTTGTAATTTGCGCAATAACCGCGCCAGTCTGAGGATGTGCCAGCCAGAGCTGAAATCACGGCGCATGTTGAGCGAATGGACATTAATGCCATGCGCCCGGATGCGTTTGCCCAGGTCGGCTTCGTCATCCAGCGAGATGACAATCGGGTCAAACTGGGTGAGGTCGGTATGCGCCAACAGTTTGTACAGCATCATTTCCGCCCCCCCCGTTGACAGGCAGGTAATGACGTGTACCACCCGGATTTTGTTGATTTCGTTATCCATCAGAAAGACCCCATGCGATTTAAAGTTCAAGCCAGCGCTGAGCAATGACACCTAATTCAAGATGCGTGACCGCATTGACTCCCTGTTGGCGAAATGCTGCGCAAAGTTCTGGATTTTCCATTAAGTAATCAATGGATTTTGTGAGTTCATCAGTATTTTCATTATTTATGAGGATACCATTCACGCCGTGTGTGAGAATTTCGTTTGGGCCAGTCGGGCAGTTTGTGGCGATAACCGGGCAGCGGCAGGCCAGCGCTTCTAACAGGACATTGGGGTAACCTTCATAACGGCTTGAAAGAATGAATATTTGTGCATTCGCCAAGTAACGGTAAGGGTTGTTGGCCATACCGGGCAGATGGATTTTTCCAGTTAGCCCGAGGTGCCTAATCTGCTGTTGCAGGTTGGCCCGTTGCCCGCCTTCACCCAGGATCAGCAGGTCGGTTGTCTGCGATGCCTTACTGTTGGCGAAAGCATTTATCAGCAAATCAAAACCTTTCTGTGGATGCAGGCGGCCAATTGCCAGCAAATAGGGGCGGGGGTGTTCAATGGGTTGTTTCTTTAATAGGTCAATGGTGTGGAAATCCAGTGGGTTGGGGATACTGGTGACGTTTTTTAAACCCAGATTTTGCTCAAGCATGTCCGCAATGGCGGTAGAAACGGCGATAACCTTGTGTGCCCGTGGGTAGAGCAAGCGCATCATCCAGCGGGTAACGGGGGAAAATTTACGTGGGTTGTTACGCACGGATACAACCGCCCGCCTGCTGGCAAGCAGGGTTGGGAAATTGGCGCTTTCCATGAAGGAAAAAATGTGGGTGTAGTGGTGTTGCTGAAACCGGCAGCGTAATTTATAAAAGCGGCGGAACAGGTTCAGGGTTTTCTTCCAGGGATTGCTGCTGGCGGGGCAGTCCAGGTCAACCAGGGTTCCACCATGAGGGTAGGCTGTCAGCCTGCCGTCGAATACGATCAGGTCAACAGCATGTGTGTGTGCGAACTGTTCGGACAACAAGGATGCCACCCGTTCCGCCCCCCCTTTGGTAAGGCTGTAGATGACAACGGCAATACGCTCTGGCTTGGTCAGGTATGCTTCAGACATGGGCAGTTTTGGGAATGACCGATAATGGCGAGGGCGTCAGCCGCCAGCGGAGGATGATTTGTTGATTGTCTAACCATGCATGACTGATCAGCAGGCTATACAGTACCCAGGCAATTTTTTCCATGCTCCATTCGGTCGACATTTGGGTGAGCAACAGACAGCCCATCAGGATGATCTGGAATCGCCTGTCCTGGTGGGGAACTTGCGGCAACAGCCGCAGCAGCGCCAGCAAAAAAGCGGAAAAAATCAGTATTCCAATCAGGCCGGTTTCCACCAGCAGGGAAATAAATGTGTTGTGCGCGCTTTCCGAAATGGAAAAGGGGTTGACGGCTTTGCGGAACGCACCTAGCCCGTGACCAACAATGGGGTGCTCCTGCCAAGCCAGCAGGCCATACTTCCAGATGGTCGTGCGCCCTGTCAGGGTGCCTGAGGAGGCTTCGTGGCCGATGGTAGCCAGGCGGTCGAGCGAGGTCTGGGGGATCATTGGCAGCAAGGCGACGATCAGGCCGATCACACTGACAGCGGTAATGACGCGCCATGCCAGTCTACTGCGCTGGAATATGACCAGGGCGTAAAGTGAGCCAACTGAGGCAATGACAAAGCCAGTGCGCGACGCACTGAGAACGATGGCTGACAGTGCAGCCGGAATATAAAGGAGGTTGATTAGCTTCCAGCCAATATTGCGGTCTTCCATCAACAGGTGCAGCGCGACCGGAATACCTAAAGCCAGCATGGCGGCCAGCTCGTTTTCATTGACCCCTTCTGCTGCGTAACGGTTGAAACTGGCCTGATGGCCGGAAAACCATGACTGCAAGGTAAAGAAAATCAGCACATAACCGCCCAGTACCAAGGCTTGCCAGGCTTCCCGCAAATCTTCGCGGGTGCGGATGAATTGCCACATGAGTATGCTGAACAGGAACAGCTGCACCATGCTGAAGGCGTATTCCTGGGTTTTTTCTGGCCAGACAGACCAGAACAGGGTTAGCCAGACCCACAGGGTAAACAGCCCGATCCACAAGTGTACGCCTTGCAAAGGGCGGATGCGGTTGTTCATCAGGATGGTACCCATCCCCACCACGAAGGCGGCGGCACCCAACATGCGCGCCAGAGTGCCAACCCCTGGAAATTCCACCATGTCGTGCCAGGGTACGGAAAAGATGAAAACCACGATCAGGACGTTGACCACGCGGCACATGCAAGCCATTCCTCCAGTTGATTGTTAACCATCCTCTTACAACGAAAGGGGGTGATAAAGGCGAGGCAGGACGGGGGCGGCTATTTACCGGATGAATGCAGGTGGGGCACGTTAATCGGTTGCTTGTGCCCGCCTGCGCAGGTTGTGGGGGCGTCTGCTGCTGACTGGGGTTAAGTTGCTGGAAACCTGAATTTTCATGCTAAGGATAGGCAATGAAACTATACAAGCTGGAAGCAGTCCGTGGCGCTGCCGCTTTTTATCTGGTGTTGCACCATACCTTGCCGCATGAAATCTGGCTGTGGGGTGTCAATGTCGGGAATTTGCTGCGCTTTGGGCAGGAATCGGTGATTACTTTTTTTTTGCTGTCCGGTTTTGTCATCCATTATTCATGGAGCCTGTCCAGTGACCGGCGTTTCCGTGCTTATTTCCTCAAGCGGTTTACCCGCCTGTATGTGCCTTTGCTGGTGGTTTTGCCGCTCACTTGGCTAATTAGTTCGTGGTTGCAGGGTAAATGGCTTTTGCCGGATTTCCCCAACTTGGCGGGCAACTTGCTGATGTTGCAGGACCTGAAGGATGAAACCCGGCCTGGCGCGTTGGTCGGGCCGTATATGGGCAATTCGCCGTTGTGGTCATTGTCATATGAGTGGTGGTTTTACATGCTGTATTTCCCGTTGATGACCTGGGTTAAAGATGCCAGCTGGCGGACGATGCTGGTTTTTGGCATCTCTATTGCCGCTGCCATCGCCTATACGCTGGAACCCCTTTATGTATTGCGGGTGCTGATGTATTTTTCTATCTGGTGGGCCGGCGTCTGGTTGGCTGAAATTTGGCTGGGGAAACAGCGGGTCGGCTTCAGGGATGCGCTGCCTGCCATTATCGGTTTGGGCGGGGTGTCCCTGATCCTGCTGATTAACCTGTTCAACTGGATGCAGCAGGGGAATAATCCGGCAATTGGCTTCCACCCATTTCTGGAACTGCGCCACGAGGGGTTTGCGCTGGCGCTGATCTTGGCGGCAATTGCCTGGAGCAAGTTTTACTGGATTGGGTTTGATTGGCTGGTATGGCCATTCATGATTTTCGCGCCCATTTCCTATGCCCTGTATATCAGTCATGTGCATTTGATGCAGAAAGCGACCTGGTTTTCTTTTCTGGGTAACTCTTATATGGAGTGGTTCGCGTATCTGGCTGTTTTGCTGGCATTCAGTTGGTGGTTGGAGCGCAAGTTTTACCCAGCGGTACGCCGGAAAATCCTGCGTTGGGGCTTGCCGCCACGCGCCGCGCAGGTGTTTGCCGCAGGGGGGCGGACATGACTGCACTTTATGCCTACATCCAGTCGGACTTCAATTCGCCCGAGCAGATTGTGCTGCCGGGGCAACCACATCCGCCCGGGTTATTGTGTACGGACATTCCTTTCATGCCCGCACCATATCTGGATTTACCAAGTGGCGTGACGGAATTCGAGGCTATGTTTTCCAGCCGTTTCTGGAAGGAAATCCGCCGCCGTTACCGGATGTTGGAGCGGCATGAATGCAGGCTGGAGTTTATGGTTGTCAGTGATGCAGCGGGGATGCAGGTCTGGTTGCCACGGGTACGGCAAGTGTTCCTGAAACGTTGGGAAAAACACTATACCTCGTGCCTGTGGACGGATGATGATGGGTTTGCGCTGCATTTGCGTAGCGCTGCCAGGTTGGCGGATAGTGGGCAGGCGCAATTGGTGTTGCTGCTGATGGATGGGGTGGTGGTTACGTATGCGCTGACATTATTGGATGATAGCTGTTGTTACATTTTTCATCATTCAGCTTTGATGGATGAGAAATACAAACCCTATGCGCCAGGCCGTTTACTGTTTGATTTCATTATCCGCCAGGCCATTAACCAGCGGTTGCGGCGGGTTGATTTCATGCAGGGGGAGGGGGCGCATAAAGCCCTATGGACTTCCAGCCAGCGTATGGTGCGCTGGCGTGTTACGTCGCCGCAAACGATACTGGGGTATTTGTTGCACGGGCCACGAGTGGCTTATTACTGGTTGCGGGTACGTCTGCAAAACCAACTGGAACTGAAGTTGAAAGTCCAGTACTCCATCGTCTGGCTGCGGGATTTCATGGCTCAGCCGAGGGCGTCAGGCTGAAGACCCATTCCTCGATATTGCTGTAGCCGTTGACATTCCTGTCATCGGTGGCATCCGCTTGTTCGGGGTTTAGATTGTTTGCGGTTTCCCATGCGTCAGGAATGCCGTCACCGTCTTGATCAGGGTAGGGTTTACCTTCGGTGTATGGTGGCCACCCACCGGCATTGCGTTTGCAGCCGTGTGTCCAGCCTTGATCGGTTGAGCTAACGCATTGGGGGATTTCGCCTTGGCTTGTTTTGGTGTCATGAATGGCTTGGGTGTCGACTGGATCCCGTTTGGGCAGGGTAGCACCCACTATGGGCAACAGCTTTTCCAGCAATGTTTGTGCCTTGAATGTGGTGATGGGCGGGGCGGGAAAGCGGATGCTGGATTCCCAGTCCGTAGTTGGCCAGCCCTTGAGGCCAAAATCGACGGGCAATGGTTCGGGCTGGTCGTGTTCGCGGATGCTGAGATTTTCTTCCAGAAACAGTTGGTAGCCTTCACCTGAGTTGCGGGCGACGATTTCCGGCATTTCACGGTTGGAGTCCGGCCCCATGACATACAGGTTGTGGACGAGGTTGGCCTGGATATTGCCCAGTTCCCCCATGATTTCAGCGCCGTTGTGCCCCCAGTTGTACACGAGGTTGTTGACAACATCCACCACACCCGTGCCGGTCTTGATGCCGGGGTTACGTTCCTGGCTGTGTACGATCAGGTTGTGGTGCAGGCTGATGGAATGCGAACCTTCCGACCCCAGCAATACACCCCGGCTGCCCGGGCCTTCGTCATTGGAGCCGTTGTACAGGCTCGGGCCGATGATGCTGTTGCTGATGGTGAGATCGTGTGCGTCGTACCAAGTGGAAATGATTTCGTCAGTTCCCCAAGAAAATGAACAATGATCCAGCACGACATTATAGGTCTGCCTGCCATCGGTTTTGCCTTCCGCGCCCAGAATCGACAGGGCATCACGGCAACAGTTGGCTTCATCCGCTGCACCGGCACGGAAGCGCACATGCTGGATCAGGACATCGTGGGTGGCAATGGTGAAGGGTTCCCGCCTGATGGTAGGTGCGCCGGTAATCATGATGCCGTCACCGGGTGCAGTCTGGCCGAAAATGGAGATATAGGGGTTACTGATGGTGAGGTTGCTTTCCAGGTGGATGGTGCCGCCAGTGGTGAACACGACAATCCGGGGTTGTGTTTTTTCGACGCAATCGCGCAAACTGCCTGACCCGTCATCATCCAGATTGGTTACCTTGCAAACGATGCCACCACGGCCACCCGATGTGCGGGTTCCGAAGCCTTCCGCGCCAGGAAACACCGGTAATGCCTGGGCGCAGGAGGTGCAAACGAAATACAGCAACAAGATGCGGAGCATTGCTTTGCCTAATGAATGGGTGTGGGTCAAGACTAGTGAAAAAATTGCCTTATGTCCATCCGGATTGTTGTTTATTTGCTACGCGCAACCCAACCTCGGACTTTTATGCTCTCCGCTGAGGTGAAATTTTTGCGCTTGGTTCCGTTAACTTACTTGATATAAATCAATAAATTTAGAGTTCTTTGATTTGTCTCCAATCCGCCACAGTTGATGTTGATTTTAGTCAAGCATTGGCTGCCCTCCCTGATAGATGCTCTAGAAGCCGGATTATCTGTTTCCACGACGGATAGTTTCGCGCCTTCCCATGCGGAATGTTCCAGAGTGGTGATGTTTAACTTAATGTTCGGAGGGACTTATGCAAAACCAGCAGACCTACAATTACAAGGTCGTGCGGCAGTTTGCCATTATGACGGTGGTCTGGGGGATCGTCGGCATGTTGGTAGGCGTGATCATTGCCGCGCAGTTACGTTGGCCGGAGTTGAATTTTGATACGCCGTGGTTGACGTTTAGCCGTTTACGCCCGCTGCATACCAATGCGGTTATCTTTGCCTTCGGGGGTTCCGCCCTGTTTGCGACTTCGCTGTATGTAGTACAGCGTACCTGCCATGTGCGACTGATTTCTGACAAGCTGGCTGCCTTCGTGTTCTGGGGCTGGCAATTCATCATTGTGCTGGCGGCGATTACGTTCCCGTTGGGGATTACATCCTCCAGGGAATATGCAGAACTGGAATGGCCGATTGACCTGCTGGTGACCGTGGTGTGGGTGGCTTACGCGATCCTGTTCTTCGGCACTATCATGAAGCGCAAGACTTCGCATATCTATGTGGCGTTGTGGTTCTTTGGTGCGTATATCCTGACCATTGCCTTGCTGCATCTGGTGAATAATGCCGAGTTGCCGATTGTTCTGTTTGGTGGCAGTGACTGGTTCAAGTCCTACTCTGTTTACCCTGGCGCGATTGATGCGATGGTACAATGGTGGTACGGGCATAATGCAGTAGGTTTCTTCCTGACTGCGGCATTCCTGGGGATGATGTATTACTTCGTGCCCATGCAGGCTGGCCGTCCTATTTATTCCTATCGCTTGTCTGTTGTGCATTTCTGGGCGCTGATCTCCACTTATATGTGGGCCGGCCCTCACCATCTGCACTACACTGCGCTGCCTGACTGGACCCAATCCTTGGGTATGATCTTCTCCCTGATCCTGCTGGCTCCTTCTTGGGGCGGTATGATCAACGGCATCATGACGCTTTCCGGCGCATGGCACAAATTGCGTACTGACCCTATCCTGCGCTTCCTGATTGTTTCCTTGTCCTTCTATGGCATGTCCACGTTTGAAGGCCCAATGATGGCGATCAAAACCGTGAACGAGCTTTCCCACTACACTGACTGGACGGTTGGTCACGTTCACTCCGGTGCATTGGGCTGGGTGGCAATGGTGTCCATCGGTTCCCTGTATGCGCTGATTCCGAAGCTGTTCGGCCGTGATGGCATGTACAGTTCCAAGCTGATTGAAGTGCATTTCTGGGTTATGACCGTGGGCGTGGTGCTTTACATCGCTGCCATGTGGATTTCCGGTGTGCTGCAAGGCTTGATGTGGCGTGCAGTCAATGCGGACGGTACGCTGACTTACAGCTTCATCGAATCCGTTGAAGCCATGTATCCGTTCTACTTCGTGCGTTTCCTCGGTGGTGTCCTGGTGCTTGCTGGCATGTTTATCATGGCCTACAACGTCTGGAAAACCGTCGCTGATGCGAAGCCTGCCAATGATGCCATTCCGGCAGTCGCCCACTAAGGAGGATGAATCATGAGTAGCGGACATGACATTGTTGAAAAAAATACGGGCTTGATGGCTCTGTTGATTGTACTCGTGGTGAGTATGGGGGGCTTGGCTGAGATTGTGCCATTGTTCTTCATGAAAGATACCACCGAGCCTGTCGACGGCTTGAAGCCTTATACCGCCCTGCAACTGGAAGGGCGTGATGTTTACATCAAGAACGGTTGTTACCTGTGCCATTCGCAAATGATCCGCCCGTTCCGTGCGGAAACCGAGCGTTATGGGCACTATTCCGTTGCCGGGGAGTTTGTCTACGACCATCCGTTCCAATGGGGTTCCAAGCGTACTGGGCCTGATCTGGCGCGGGTTGGCGGGCGTTACAGTGATGACTGGCATCGTGTCCACCTGAACAACCCGCGTGACGTGGTGCCTGAGTCCAACATGCCGGGGTTCCCTTGGTTGTCCACCACCGTGCTGGATGGCGCGGATACGGCGGCCAAGATGAAAACCATGCAGGCGCTGGGCGTTCCTTACACAGATGAAGAAATCGCCAAAGGTCCAGATGAGGTGAAAGGCAAAACTGAACAGGATGCCTTGATTGCTTATCTGCAAAACCTGGGGACGGTCGTCAAGACCAAAAGGTGATCATGATGGATTACAACGATTTCCGTGGCATAACGACGCTGATGGTGATGATCGCCTTTCTGGGGGTCGTATGGTGGGCTTACAGCAGCAGACGCAAACAGCGCTTTGATAATGCTGCCAATTCCATCTTCGAGGACGAGGAAAAGCAGTTGCACGATGCGTCAGTTAAGGAGGTAGACAAATGAGTAGTTTTTGGAGTGGTTGGATTATCCTGATCACACTGGGCAATATTTTTGCCTGTTACTGGCTGGTTCGCTGGACAACCAAAAAGCGTTCAGGTGAAGCAGCAATGGGTGAGGTTACAGGGCATCAATGGGATGGCCTGCAAGAGTATAACAATCCGCTGCCGCGCTGGTGGTTGTGGTTGTTCTACGGCACCCTGGTCTTCTCACTGGGTTATCTGGTGCTGTTCCCCGGTTTGGGTACTTTCAAAGGTGTGTTGAACTGGAGTTCCCAGGGAAGCCAGTACGGCGATGAGATGGAACAGGCCGCCCAAACCTATGATCCGGTTTTCAAAAAGTATGCCGCCATGCCGATTGCCCAGGTAGCTGCGGATGAGGAAGCCAAAGGCATGGGTCGTCGTATGTTCCTGAGCTACTGCTCACAGTGCCATGGCTCTGACGCTGGCGGTGCGAAAGGTTTCCCCAACTTGGCCGACAATGACTGGTTGTATGGTGGCGCGCCTGAGCAGATCGAACAGACCATCCTGAATGGCCGTCAAGGCGTGATGCCTCCACACAAGGATCGCGTGGATGAAGCTGGCATTGATGCGCTGGCGAATTACGTCATGAGCCTGAGTGGTCGCGAAGCCGATGCAGCCAAGGTGGCGCAAGGCCAGCAACTGTTCACAGCAAATGGTTGTATTGCTTGCCATGGCGTGGACGGTAAAGGTAATCAGGCGCTGGGCGCTCCTAATCTGACGGACAATACCTGGTTGTATGGTTCTTCCGCAGAAACCATCAAGGAAACCATTGCCAATGGCCGTAACGGCCAGATGCCTGCCCATGCCGACTTCCTCGGTACGGACAAGGTGCATTTGTTGGCAGCTTATGTCTACGGGTTATCCAATCCAGCGGGTAAGTAAAACCCACAATAACGGGCCGTCGCAAGACGGCCTGTTTCTTGATAAAAGTCGTAAAAGTGTTTTGTAAAGCAACAAACTGTTTTTCAAACCGCTTTTTATCAAAGGAATCCGAAGTATAGCGTGTTAGCTTACGAGCCTTGATTAGCCAGGCTGAAGGGTATTGAAATGTCTGAAAATCCTGCCAAAACTGATGCCGGAAGCGGCAATGACTCTGGTTTCTACCAGAAGCACAAGAAGATCTATCCACGCAAAACCAAAGGTTTGTTTACCAACCTGCGCAAGTTCTCCGTATGGGGTTTGTTGGGGCTTTACTATATTCTGCCGTGGCTCAAGTGGAACGACCAGCAATTGGTATTGTTTGACCTGCCAGCGCGTAAGTTTTACATATTCGGTATGGTTTTCTGGCCACAGGACGTTTTTTACCTAGCGGTATTGTTGATCCTCGCAGCTTTGCTGCTGTTTTTCGTGACGGCGCTGGCAGGGCGCGTATGGTGTGGCTACGCCTGCCCGCAAACGGTCTGGAGTGAGGTTTATATCTGGATCGAGCAGTGGGTGGAAGGCGACCGCCCGCAACAAATCAAGCTGGACAATGCACCGTGGGATCGGGTCAAGATCGGCAAGAAAGTGCTCAAGCAAGTGCTATGGATTTTCTTCTCGTTGTGGACGGGCTTTACTTTTGTGGGTTTCTTCGTGCCGGTGGAAGATTTGTGGTTTGAGCTTGCCAGCGGGACTATCGCGGGCTGGTCGCTGTTCTGGATCCTGTTCTACGCCTTCGCCACTTATGGCAACGCCGGTTTCCTGCGTGAACAGGTCTGTCTCTACATGTGCCCCTATGCACGTTTCCAGAGCGCCATGTTCGACAAGGACACCATGATCATTTCCTATGACGAGGCGCGTGGCGAACCACGTGGCGCACGCAAGCGCGGGGCGGACAAGCCTGCCGACAAGGGTGATTGCGTCGACTGTACTCTGTGCGTACAGGTATGCCCGACCGGTATCGACATCCGGGATGGCCTGCAATACCAGTGCATCAGTTGCGCCGCCTGCATCGACGCTTGCGATAGCATTATGGATAAAATGGGTTACCCGCGTGGTCTGGTGCGTTACACGACCGAACATGCCCTGAAGGGTGGGACGACACACGTCTTCCGCGTCCGCACCTTCATTTATGCCGGTTTGCTGTCGTTGATCGCGTTAGCGCTGATGTATTCCATCTTCAACCGGATACCGCTGGAGATGGATATTATCCGCGACCGCAATTCCCTGTACCGCGATACCGGTGATGGTAACATTGAAAATGTTTACACCCTGAAAGTCATCAATATGGATGAAAAGGAACACAGCTATACAATCAGTGTTTCCGGTATTGATGGCATGAAGCTGGTAGGTGCGGAAAATGTGCACGTACCATCCGGTAAGGTAACGGAAGTGCCGGTTAAAGTGGTTGCCAACCCTGACAAAATGGAATCCCGTAGTCAGGAAGTCATGTTCCATATTGAAGCTACCGATACCCCGGCGCTGGCGCAAACCCAGAAGGCTCGGTTCCTCGGCCCTAATTAATCAAGGAGCAGTTACAGAATGCACGTTCAAGTTGAAGATACCAGCCCTTGGTATAAACAGTTCTGGCCCTGGGCGTTAATGGTGATGCCCGCAACGGCGGTGGTGGCTGGCCTCTACACCTATTCGCTGGCCGCATCCGGTTCCAGTGGCTTAGTGGTGGATGACTATTACAATGCAGGCAAAGCCATCAACCGTTCATTGGCGAAAGGCCAAAAAGCAGCGGCCATGGGCTTGCAGGGAAAACTGACGCTGGATGGGCAATCGGTACAACTGGCGCTGGATAATGCTGACATCCAAGCTCAGCAGCAACTGGTGCTGAAACTGTACCATGCCACTTTCCCAGGCCGTGACCAGTCGGTGCTATTGAGCAAAGCCGGTTCCGGCCAGTGGAGCGGGCGTATCCATGACTTGTCAGCAGGCAAATGGTATATCCATCTGATGCCGATGGATGAAAGCTGGCGTTTGCAAGGTACTTTGCCTAAGGTAGAAAGTGCCACTCTGGATTTGCAACCGGATTTGTAAACCCCCAGCCGGTTGATGGATATAAAAAAGAAGGCCCTCGAAAGGAGGGCCTAAGTGCTTTAGGGTATGTAGAGCGTTGTGAAGACTGCCGATTCAGAGGAGGTAACGAACATCGACACCAGCAATCTCCACGACTCATTAAACCCATTTTGTGTGTGGTTTACAATCTGCCGGATTCCAGTTTCTTGATACATATCAACTATGTTTGAGGTTTTGATTTGGGATCTTGCAATTGTTGTGTGGATGCAGCATTTATATAGGCTGCCAGGGTTATGGCATTAAATGAGGTTATTATGAACATAGTCCAATTCGATGCAAATTTGATACGCCGGTATGACACGGCGGGGCCGCGTTATACATCTTATCCGACGGCGGTTGCATTTGGACCTTTTACCGAAGATGAATACAAGGCGCACGCCTACATGAGCAATGAGGATCCTATTCCTCTGCCGTTGTCGCTGTATTTTCATATCCCGTTTTGCGACACGGTTTGCTTTTACTGTGGTTGTAACAAGATTGTCACCAAGGATCATTCCAAAGCGACTACTTACCTGGAATACCTGTTCCGTGAAATTGAAATGCAGGCCAAGCTGTATGACCGCGACCGCACGGTGGAGCAATTGCATTGGGGTGGTGGTACGCCCACTTTCCTGAATCACGATGAAATGCGCGCGCTGATGGAAAAAACCCGTCAGCATTTCAGCCTGCATATTACGGATGAAGGCGATTATTCCATCGAGATTGACCCGCGCTCCGTGACGGCAGAAACGATTGGCGTTTTGCGTGAAATCGGCTTTAACCGTTTCAGCCTAGGTGTACAGGATGTGGATGCCAAGGTGCAAGCCGCCGTTAACCGCATCCAGCCGATTGAACAGACCACTGCCATTATTGATGCCTGCCGTGCACAAGGCGCTAAGTCGATCAGCGTGGATCTGATTTACGGGTTGCCGTTCCAGACGGTTGATAGCTTCCGCCAGACGCTGAATACTATCATTGACATGTCACCTGACCGCCTTTCTGTATTCAATTATGCGCACATGCCCAACCTGTTCAAGCCGCAGCGCCGCATCAACGAAGAAGACTTGCCAACGCCGGAAACCAAGCTGCAAATCATGCAGTTGGCGGTTGAACACCTGACTGCTGCGGGCTACGAATACATCGGCATGGATCATTTCGCCAAGCCGGATGATGAGTTGGCGCTCGCCCAGCGGCAGGGAACTTTGCACCGCAATTTCCAAGGCTATACCACCCATGCGGATTGTGACCTGATTGGCATGGGCGTCAGTTCCATCAGTAGCGTGGCAGAGTGCTATAGCCAGAATGCCAAGAGCATGGAAGAGTACTGCGCGGCCATAGATGCAGGGTATCTGCCAGTTATCAAGGGGCTGACCCTGGATGAAGATGATGTGTTGCGCCGTTACATCATCCAGCAATTGGCTTGTCAGTTTGCGCTGGATTTTTCCCAGGTTGGGCGTCTGTTTAGTCTGGAGTTCGCTGATTATTTTCAGCGCGAACTGGAAATGCTCCAGCCCATGGCTGCGGATGAATTGCTGCGTTTCACCAACAAGGGTGTAGAAGTCACGCCACGTGGGCGTTTCCTGATCCGTAACATTTGCATGGTGTTTGATGTCAGCCTGCGCAAGCAGAGTGTCCAGCAGCGTTTTTCGCGGGTTATCTGAAATTAAAGTACATCACTGGCAGGGCGGCAGGTGTGATGCGCCAGCTGCTTGAGGCGGCTCATATCATCAATTTTTACCAGCCGATGCTGGACGGAAATGATGCTTTCCTCCTGTAGGCGTGAAAACATGCGGCTGAGCGTTTCGACTGCCATACCTAAGTAGTTGGCTAGGTCGTGGCGTGCCATTGGCAGGTTGAATTCATTGGCGGAAAACCCGCGCTCCCGGTTGCGCTCTGACAGGCTGGACAGGAATGTGGCGAGGCGTTCTTCGGTGCGCATTTGCCCAAGGGTCAGAAGCAGCATCTGTTCACGTTCCAGCTCAGTGCCGATCTGGCGCATCATTTGCCCGCGCATGACCGGAAGCTTGCCGCACAAGTCCTGGAAATTATCCATGCTTAGTTCACATACCAAGGTATCGTCAAGCGCCTGTGCGTCACAGGTATGGCGGTCACGGGCGAAGGCATCAAAGCCCAGCAGGTCGCCAGGAAGGTAAAAACCGAGTATTTGTTCTTCGCCATCCGGGGTTGAGAGTGAGGTCTTTACCGCGCCTGCCTTGACTGCGTAAATGGCATGTTGGCTGTCGTCACGGTGGAACAGGTAGTCTTTCTTTTTGATTTTAACCGTTTTGTTGATGGAATTTTCCAACAGATCCAGTTCTTCCCGCGTCAGGCCGCGTGGCAGGCACAGCTCGCTCAGGCTGCAATTGTGGCAGGCGACGGCGGCTTTCTTGGCGCTGTGTAAAGGGACTGTTTTCATGCCTTATTCCAAACTGTGTGGATTATCAATCGGTTCCGACCCAACTACTTCAGGGTTTGCACAAATCCCTGGTAGTCATCGTTTTTCTTGATGTGAATCAAAGCACTGTGCGTGACTTCACTTACACTTTGATTGTACACATTTATTGTCATTAGTATAAGGAGCATAGGCTATCATGGCGGAACTACTCTTTGGAAGCTGGATGGGCATATTAACCATCATCGTCATTCTATTTATGTTGGTAATGATGGCTTATCTGGGTTGGGTATTTGTAAAAAAATCAGGCGAATAGTCTGGGGCGGCAGAAATACATTCCACTTTGTCACGAGGGTGGCTAATATGCAGTTACTTGCGTAGACAGGAAAGAGCAGAAAGTGGAAGACCAACAATCAGAAAACCAGGCCCTTGCACGTAAGGGTATTTATCTGTTGCCCAATTTATTGACCACTGGAGCCATGTTTGGCGGTTTCTATGCCGTGGTGGCAGCCATGCAGGGCAAGTTTGAAGCTGCTGCAATTGCAGTGTTTGTCGCCATGATTCTGGATGGGCTGGACGGGCGGGTTGCGCGCATGACCAATACGCAGTCTGAGTTTGGCGCGCAATACGACAGCATGGCTGACCTGATTTCGTTTGGTGTGGCTCCGGGTTTGGTGATGTACCAATGGGCATTGGTGCATTTGCAGTCTTTCGGGGCGTCGTGGGGTAAGGCAGGCTGGCTGGCTGCATTTGTTTATGTGGCATGTGCTGCGTTGCGGCTGGCGCGTTTCAACACCCAGATCGGCAAAGTGGACAAACGCTTTTTTGTCGGCCTGCCCAGCCCTGCGGCTGCGGCTGTCATGGTGGGGATGGTGTGGGTGTTCCACGACCTGGAAATCACCGGGCGGAATGTGCAACTGCCTGCCTTACTCCTGACCCTTTCCGTTGGGTTGTTGATGGTCAGCAATATCAGTTTCTACAGTTTCAAGGACTTTGACCTGCGCAACCGGGTACCGTTTGTTGCGGTGTTGATTGTGCTGCTGGTGTTTGCGTTGACCACGATTGACCCACCTAAGGTACTGTTTGGGGTTTTCCTGGTGTATGCGCTGTCGGGGCCAGTCATGTGGGCGTGGCGGCGTTACCGGCGTTATCAGCGCCGCAGGAAGGGGGCTGATGACTGAAACGCGCTTAACGGGTCAGCCCGCCCGCGCCGAAGCGTTCAATATCCGGATTCTCCCGGAAGAAATCGACTTTCAGCCCATCCGCGCGCAAGGCTCGGGCGGGCAGAACGTCAACAAGGTGTCGACCGCTATCCACCTGCGTTTCGACATCCGCGCTTCCTCGTTGCCGGAGATCTGGAAGGAAAAACTGCTGGCTTACCCCGACCAACGCATTTCCAGCGATGGTGTAATCATCATCAAGGCGCAAACCCACAATAGCCAGGAAAAAAACCGTGCGGATGCGCTGGAGCGTCTGCGCCAGCTTATCGTCGATGCCACCAAAGTGCAGAAAAAACGCAAAGCCACCCGTCCGACCCGCAGTTCCCAGATCAAGCGGGTGGATAGCAAGAAAAAGCGCGGCACGGTCAAGGCAGGGCGCGGCAAGGTGGATTATTGATTTACCGCCCGTTCCCCGGTTTGCAACCGCCACAAGGCCGCATAAATCCCGTTATCCCGCACCAGTTCCTCATGCGTACCCGATTCCACAATTCGCCCATGATCCAGTACATGGATGCAATGCGCATGACGCACGGTCGATAGCCGGTGGGCAATGATCAGGCTGGTGCGCCCGACTACCAAGCGGTCGAGGGAGCGCTGGATGGCCGCTTCGGTTTCGTTGTCCACCGCTGAGGTGGCTTCATCCAGAATCAGGATTGGTGGATTTTTCAGGATTGCTCGCGCCAAAGCCAGCCGCTGACGTTGCCCGCCGGACAGCTTCATGCCACGTTCGCCCACCTGTGTGTCGTAACCCTGCGGCAACTGGCTGATGAACTCGTGCGCTTCCGCTGCTTTGGCTGCGGCAATCACAGCATCACGCGGGGTATTGTGGCTGCCGTAGGCAATGTTTTCCGCCACACTCGCGTCGGCCAAGAACGTATCCTGAGCGACATAACCGATAGTGCGACGTAAATCCTGCAACTGCAAACCGGTAATGGCTTGCCCGTCCAGCCGGATGCTGCCTTGTTGCGGATCGTGAAAGCGTAACAATAGCTTGATCAGGGTACTCTTGCCGCCACCGGTGCTGCCGACAAAGGCCACGGTTTCGCCAGCGGCGACTGTCAGATTCAGAGCCTCAATAGCAGGCTGGCTCTGGCCGGGATAGGTGAAATTGACGCCAGCAAAGGTCAGCTCACCTTTGACAGTGGAAGCATCCAGCGCCTGCCCGTCGTAGCTGATTTCCACTGGCGTATGCAGCAGATCCAGCACCCGGTCGATGGAAGCCATCGAACGCTGGTACAGATCGGTCATGTCGGCCAGCCGTGTCATCGGCCACAGCAGACGCTGGGTCAGGTAAACCAGCACCGAATAACTGCCCACGCCGATTTCACCATTCAAGGCCATGAAACCGCCGTACAACAGGGTGACGGTGAATCCGGCCAGAATCGCCATGCGGATAACGGGCGTAATCGCCGCCGACCAGCGGATTGCTTCCGCATTGCGGGCGCGGTACAGGTCGGAACCCTGACGGATGTGTTCGGCCTCGAAATCCTCCGCCGTATACGCCTTGACGGTGGCAATGCCGCTCAGGTTATTGTTGAGCCGTGCCGCCAGCGCTCCGGCGGCTTCGCGCATCGCCGCATAACGCGGTGCTAGCCGGTTCTGGAACCAGAACGCCCCAAACAGGATGAACGGAATCGGCAGCAGGGCGAGGAAGGCGAGGCTGCTGGTGAGGGCAAAGAATACCCCACTGACCATCAGCGTGCCCACGAACACCTGGATCAGGTCATTCGCACCGCCGTTGAGGAAGCGTTCCATCTGGTTGATGTCTTCGTTCAGCACCGACAGCAGGTTGCCGCTGCGGTTGCGCTCAAACCACGCCATGTCCAGTTGCTGCACATGGCGGTAGGCATCCATGCGCAAATCGTGTTGCAGGTTCTGCGCCAGATTGCGCCACTTGAGGTTGTACAGATACTCGAACAATGACTCGGCTGCCCAGATAATGGCGGTGAGGATTGCCAGCGCCACGATCTGGTCTTTCGGATCGGCAATGCCGACCTTGGCCAGAAACGAATCCTGTTTGTTGACCACCACATCGACCGCTACCCCGATTAACACCTCCGGCAGAATGTCGAAAAATTTGTTGAGCACGGAATAAACCGTTGCCTTGACCACATCAGGCCGGTACTGGCGGGCGTAGTTGAACAGGCGCTGTAAAGGGTGCCGTGTATGTGTTTCCATGCGGGTTTTATTCTCCATAGCCGCCACCTCCCGGTGTTGCAATTGTCAGTATATCGCCGGTTGCCACTTCTACCTGTGCGATGCCTTCCAGCGTTTCCAGATAGCCATCCTTGTGCAACACGCGATTGACGCCGCATTGCCCATTCCTGCCGCCCGCCATGCCATACGGTGCGACTTTGCGATGCCCTGAGACGATACTGACGGTCATGGGTTCGAGGAAGCGGGTTTTGCGCACCACGCCATCGCCGCCGCGTTGCTTACCTCTGCCGCCGGAGTGGGGGCGGATGTGGAAGGCTTCCAGCCGTACCGGAAAGCGCGTTTCCAGAATTTCCGGGTCGGTCAGGCGTGAGTTGGTCATGTGGGTATGCACCGCGCTGGCTCCGTCGGCATTGGCAGTTGCGCCTGCGCCGCCGCACAGGGTTTCGTAATATTGATGATGCTCGTTGCCCCAGGTGAGGTTGTTCATGGTGCCTTGCGCCGCGCCCATGATGCCGAGTGCGCCGAACAGCGCATCCACCACGTATTGCGAAGTTTCCACATTGCCTGCCACCACTGCCGCCGGGTATTGCGGGTTGAGCATCGAGCCTTCAGGAATGATGATGTTGAGCGGCTTGAGGCAACCTTCGTTGAGCGGGATGTTGTCGGCTACCAAGCAGCGGAACACGTACAGCACGGCGGCGCGGGTAATTGCGGTTGGCGCGTTCAGGTTGCCGGGGTGCTGCGGGCTAGTGCCGGTGAAATCGAGCGTAGCGGAACGGTTTTCCGCATTCACCGTGATCTGCACGCACACAAGGCTGCCGTCGTCCATCTCGTACTGGAAACTGCCGTCGTGCAGTTTGCTGATCACGCGCCGCACCGATTCTTCCGCATTGTCTTGCACATGGCGCATGTACGCCCGCACCGTCACCAGCCCCATCTGCCCGATCATGCGTTTGAGTTCGGCTTCGCCGCGCGCGCAGGCCGCCAGTTGCGCCTTCAGGTCGGCGATGTTGTAGTCGATATTACGGGCGGGGAAGGTGCCGGAAGCGAGCAGGGCGCGGATTTCTGCCTCGCGGAAACGCCCGCCCTCCACCAGTTTGACGTTGGTCAGCAGGATACCTTCTTCATCAATCGTGCGGCTTTGCGGCGGAATCGAACCGGGGGTGATACCGCCTACGTCCGCATGATGCCCACGGGTGGCGACGTAGAAAATGATTTCGCGCCTGTTTTCCGCAAACACCGGTTTGACTACTGTAATGTCGGGCAAATGTGTGCCGCCGTGGTAGGGGTCGTTGAGCATATAGACATCGCCCGGTTGCATGTTTTCTGCATTCGAGCTGATCACCGCCTTGATGCTCTCGCTCATGCTGCCCAAATGCACCGGCATGTGCGGTGCGTTCGCCACCAAATTACCGTCGGGGTCGAAGATGGCGCAGGAAAAGTCCAGCCGTTCCTTGATGTTGACCGATACGGCGGTCTGTTCCAGCACGAAGCCCATCTGTTCGGCGATGGACATGAACAGGTTGTTGAAGATTTCGAGGCGGATGGGGTCGGGGGCAGTGGTTTCCCCCGCAAGGGGGGCCGGGAGCGAAGAGGAAGAGGGGAATTGTTCCATTACCAGATTGCCCTGATCGGTCAATTGGACTTGCCAATTCGGTTCAATGATCACCGTTCCGGTACTTTCCAAAATGACGGCGGGGCCGGTAATGCTTTGTCCAATTTGCAACGCATCCCGCTGGTAAAACGGGGTCTCCCGCCATTCCCCCCGCATAAACACCAAATGCGAAGCGACGCACTCTTCGCTCCCTGCCCCCCTTGCGGGGGAAGGGTTGGGGATGGGGGGGAGTCGGGCTTCAGCCCGACCTACGGCGCTATCCGCATTCCCCGCAATCCCTTCAACCTCAATACTGGCAATCACCACTGCCTTCTCAGGCGTAACAAACCCAAACCGCTGCCGATGCGCCTCCTCAAACGCCGCCCGTATCGCGCCTGCATCGTCACCCTCCCAGCCAATCAGCAAACTCGAATCCGACCCCGCATACCGGCAATACAAGCGCGTTTCATGCCTCAAATGTCCGGTGTCCACGCCTTGCGCGCGGATATGCGCCATCGTTTCAGCTGCCAGTTCTTCCTGCAAGGTTTTCAGCCCAGCCAGTAAGCCGCTTGCCAGCTCCGCCTCCACGCTAAGGGTGAGGATATGCCGCACATCCGCCAGCCCCATCCCATACGCTGACAACACGCCCGCGAATGGGTGCAGGAAAATCTTGCGCATTCCCAATGCTTCCGCCACCAGACAGGCGTGTTGCCCACTCGCGCCGCCGAAGCAGCACAGGGCGTATTCACTCACGTCATAACCGCGCTGGACAGAGATTTTCTTGATGGCGTTCGCCATGTTTTCGACAGCGATGGCAAGAAAGCCTTCAGCCACTTTCTCCGGCGACCACTCTCCTGCTTCCCCCTTTGCAAAAGGGGGATTGAGGGGGATTTTCTTCGCCAATTTCGCAAAGTTCTCCTTCACTACTTCCACGTCCAGCGGCTCGTCGCCCTCCGTCCCGAAAATCTGCGGGAAATAGTCCGCTTGCAACTTGCCCAGCATCACATTGCAATCGGTAATGGTCAGTGGCCCGCCGCGCCGGTAGGCAGCAGGCCCCGGATTCGCCCCCGCAGAGTCCGGCCCCACCCGAAAGCGTTGCCCGTCGAAATGCAGGATCGAACCGCCACCCGCCGCCACGGTATGGATCTGCATCATCGGCGCACGGATACGTGCCCCGGCAATATGGCTTTCCAGCGTGCGTTCGTATTCGCCAGCGAAGTGGCACACGTCGGTGGAAGTACCGCCCATGTCAAACCCGATCAGCTTGTCGAAACCAGCAGCCTGTGCGGTTTGCGCCATCCCCACCACGCCACCGGCAGGGCCGGAGAGGATCGCATCCTTGCCCTGGAAATGATCCGCGTGCGTCAGCCCGCCGTTGGATTGCATGAAAAACAGTTTGGTGTCTGGCAGTTCCCGTGCCACCTGTTCCACATAGCGGCGCAGTACGGGGGACAGGTAGGCGTCCACCACCGTCGTATCACCACGCCCGACAAACTTGATCAACGGGCTGACCGCATGGCTGACGGAAATCTGGGTGAAACCGATCGCGCGGGCAATCTCCGCCACCAGCGTTTCATGCTGTGGGTAGCGCCAGGCGTGCATGAACAGGATGGCGACCGAACGCAAACCCTTGTCGTAAGCGGCTTGCAGGTCGGCGCGGATTTGCACGGCATCCGGTACTTGCAGGGTTTCCCCATCGGCGGCAATGCGTTCCTCCACCTCCAGCACCTCGGTGTAGAGCATCTGCGGCAGTTCAATGTCGAGCGCGAACAGGTTAGGGCGTTGCTGGTAGCCGATACGCAAGGCGTCGCCGAAACCGCGCGTTGTGACCAGCAGCACGGCTTCGCCCTTGTGCTCCAGCAAGGCGTTGGTAGCAACGGTCGTGCCCATGCGCACGGTATCAATCCGTTCTACCGGAATGGCTTGCCCGCTTGCTACCCCCAGTAACTCGCGGATGCCCTGAATCGCGGCGTCGGCATAGCGTTCCGGATTTTCCGATAGCAACTTGTGGGTGCGCAAGCCGCCATCCGGCGTCTTCGCCACGATGTCGGTGAAGGTGCCGCCACGGTCGACCCAGAATTGCCAATGTCCGTTACTCATACTGTCTGCTGCTCCAATGCGATAAACTACCCATCTTTGCATAGCACAAAACAAGGACGCAAACATGCCCGGACTGCCCACCCTTGCACCCTTCAGCATCGCCCGCCTGCCGCGTATCGAGTTTGGTGCAGGCTCCATCCGCAAGCTGCCCGCCATCGCCGCCCAGTACGGCAAACGCCTGCTGATCGTTACCGGGGCAGGCTCCTTCACGAATTCCACAGCGGGGGAAACCCTGTTCCGGGAACTGCAAGCCGCCGGTTTCAGTTGGGAAATCCGCCGCGTGAGCGAAGAGCCGTCCCCGCAATGGGTGGATGCCACCGTGGCGGAACGGCAAGGCGACAGCTTCGACGCCGTGGTCGGCATCGGCGGCGGCAGCCCGCTGGACGCGGCCAAGGCGGTGGCGGGGCTGCTCAAACCCGGCAATTCGGTGATGGATCATCTGGAAGGCGTCGGCCCCGAATTGCCGTACCGGGGGCCATCCACCCCCTTCATCGCCGTGCCGACCACCGCCGGAACCGGCTCCGAAGCCACCAAGAACGCGGTGCTGTCGGTCAGCGGGCAGTTCAAGAAATCCTTCCGCGACGACCAGCTGGTGGCCGAATACGCCATTGTTGATCCGGACTTGCTGGCCACTTGCCCGCCCGCGCAAATCGCCGCCAACGGCATGGACGCTTTCACCCAGTTGATGGAATCGTATGTCTCCACCCGCGCCAACCCGCTCACCGATGCGCTAGCACTGTCAGGGATGGAGGCCGCGCGCGACAGCTTGCTGGCTTTCCACGCCGACCCAACCGATAGCGATGCCCGTAGTAAGATGGCCTACGCCTCGCTGCTGTCCGGCATTTGTCTGGCGCAAACCGGCCTCGGCTCGGTGCACGGCATCGTCGCCCCGCTGGGCGCGTTCCACCCCATAGGCCACGGCGTCGGCTGCGGGATGCTGGTGACGGAAGCTACCCGCTTGAACATTGACCTGATGGAGGCGCGCGCACCGGACAACCCGGCATTGGAAAAATACGCCCGCATCGGCAAGCTATTCCGTGGCCGCAGCCATGTCGACGCCGTGGGTGCGCGGGTATTTGTCGTGCATACCCTGGAAAGCTGGAGCCGCAAACTGAACCTGCCGCGCCTGCTGGATTTTGGCGTGGCCGAAGCCGATATTCCCCAACTGGTCGCCAACTCGCGCGGCTCCAGCATGAAGACCAACCCGATCGTGCTGACGGATGAAGAAATCGCCCAAGTGATCAGGGCTTGCCTGTGAAGCGGGACAGTTCCGCCAGAATTGCATGGGATGTGGCAACATTCCTAAAAATCGCTACTATAGGCGGCTTCTCCGTTTGTAGAGCTTTAACGATATTATGAATAGCCTGGAATGGCGCGTTACCGCCTCACTTGCTGCCATTTACGCCGTGCGGATGCTTGGCCTGTTCATGATCCTGCCTGTTTTCGCCTTGTATGCGGAAACCTTGCCGGATTCCACCCCTTTCCTCGCCGGGTTGGCTATTGGCATTTACGGCCTGTCGCAGGCTATTTTCCAGATTCCACTGGGCATTTTTTCCGACAGGGTAGGGCGCAAGCCGGTA
Organism: Thiothrix nivea DSM 5205; assembly: GCF_000260135.1. Taxonomy (NCBI): domain Bacteria; kingdom Pseudomonadati; phylum Pseudomonadota; class Gammaproteobacteria; order Thiotrichales; family Thiotrichaceae; genus Thiothrix; species Thiothrix nivea. The sequence continues at coordinate 4,193,389 of NZ_JH651384.1, forward strand.
ATCATCGGTGGGTTGCTGGTGTTCGCGGCGGGTAGCGTGATTGCGGCGCTGGCGCATTCCATGTGGTTGATCATTATCGGGCGTGCTATCCAGGGCATGGGTGCGGTTGCGGGGCCAACCATGGCGCTGGCGGCGGATTTGACCCGCGAGGAAAACCGTACCCGCATCATGGCCGTGATCGGCATGGTCATTGGCCTGTCGTTCATGGGCGGGATGATCCTGGGGCCAATTATCAGTCAGTTTGCTGGCGTGGCGGGTATTTTCTGGCTGACCATGCTGCTGGCGCTGGCAGGCATCGCGCTGGTAGTCTTGGCTGTGCCTACGCCCGTCCATAGTACCCAGCACCGTGATGCCGGGATTATCAGGGGCTATCTGGGAAAAGCGTTGGGAAATGCCTCGTTGTTGCGCATGAATGCGGGTGTATTCATCATTCATTTGGTGATGACAGCCAACTTCCTGGTGTTGCCCGGTATCTTTGAACATGGCCTCAGCCTGCCGCGCGCTGAGCACTGGAAGGTCTATTTGCCGGTGTTTGCCGGTTCCTTCCTGCTGGCTATTCCACTGATCATCATTGCCGAAAAGAAGCACAAAATCCGCATCCTGCTGCTGGGCAGCACCGTCGTGTTGCTGTTGGCGGAAGCTGGCATGGCCTTGGGTCATACCCAAATTGCCTGGCTGCTGGCGGCGTTTTTCCTGTTCTTTGTTGGCTTTAACTTTCTGGAAGCCGTGCAGCCGTCGCTGGTTGCCAAATACTCCGATGTGAACACCAAGGGCACGGCGATGGGCATTTTCAGCAGCTCGCAATTCCTGGGTATTTTTGCTGGTGGCTCTTTGGGTGGCATGGTCAACAATGCCTGGGGGGCAACCGGGGTGTTTGTGTTCAGCGCCCTGGTGGTGGGGGTGTGGTGGCTGCTGGCGCTGCAACTGCCGCAACCCAAATTCTACGCCAGTCAGGTGCTGAAACTTGACCCGCTGTTGTTTGCCGACAAGGCGCGTCTGCATCAGGATTTATTGGCCATACCGGGCGTCAAGGAGGTCGCGGTCGTTGCCGAGGAGTGTGTCGCTTATCTGAAAGTTGACAAGGAAAATCTGGATCAGGAAGCGCTCCGTGCATTTTCGGGCGTCGCAGCGTAAAATCGTCGGGAAATAGGAAAAGGAAGGATAGAACATGGCACGAGGTATCAACAAAGTCATTCTGGTCGGCACATTGGGCAAAGACCCGGAAGTGAAATACATGCCCAGTGGTGGTGCAATCACCAATGTGACCGTTGCCACCAACGACTCATATAAAGATAAAAATACCGGTGAGAAGAAAGAAACCACCGAATGGCATCGGATTGTATTTTTCAACCGTTTGGCAGAAATCGCTGGGGAGTACCTGCGTAAGGGTCAACAGGTTTACATAGAAGGGCGGTTGCAAACCCGCAAATGGCAAGGGCAGGACGGTCAGGATCGTTATACAACCGAAATCGTCGCCAGTGACATGCAGATGCTGGGTGGCCGCCCCGGCGGTGGCATGGGCGCAGGCAGCTATGAAGACAACGCCCCGGCGTCACGTGGCAGCAGTTCAGGCAGTAAGAACGCTGGTGGTGGCTCAGATCGGGGCTTTGAGGATTTCGACGACGACATCCCGTTCTGATAGTGAAAAAGTGGCTCAATATGCGTTTCAGGGTCTTGTTTTCCCCGGCATTGCAAACGTGATGGATAGCGGTAAAGTTAGTCATTTCCGATAGCCAAGGAGAGGCTTTATGACCTCGCTCATCAGTATTTCCAGCCTGACCAGTGATGCCGCCTGTTTCGAGCAAGTCCGTTCCGTGCGTTGGCCTAATGGGGTGATTTGTCCGCACTGCGGTTCACAGGACACTATCCGTCGAGGCAAGGATGACACCCAGCAGGAACGCCAGCGTTACCAGTGTAAGGATTGCCAAAAGCGTTTTGATGACCTGACGGGAACGGTGTTTGAAGGCCACCACCAGCCGCTGAAGGTGTGGGTGTTGTGCCTGTACCTGATGTCGTTGAACCTGTCCAACCAACAAATCGCCCGCGAATTGGGGTTGAACAAGGATGATGTTCAGGCGATGACGGAACAGTTACGGCGTGGTGTCGAGAAAAAAACGCCAGTAAACCTGTTTGGGAATGTTGAATTTGATGAGGTTTATGTCAAGGCTGGACACAAGGGAAACCCCGAAGCCGTCGCGGATGCTGGGCGTGAAGGTCGCCGCCGCGCCCTGAAAGGTGCGCCGGGGCGTGGGACACTGGAAAAGGACAAACCACCCATTTTCGGCATGATCCAGCGTTCCGGGGAGGTCGTGATCCGTATGCTGGCGAATGTGAAACAGACGACGATCAAGCCGTTGATTGTGGAAACGGTGGCAGCAGGCACGCTGGTCTACACCGATGAGTACAACATTTACAGCCGATTGGAAGAATGGGGCTATGCCCACAAAACCGTCAACCATGGCGCAGGCGAATATGCCCGTGACGAAGATGGTGACGGTTTCCATGAAGTCCACGTCAATACGATGGAAGGTTTTTGGTCACTGTTACGCTCATGGTTACGACCTCATCGGGGGATCTCACAAGAAAAGCTACCGTGTTACCTTGCATTCTTCGAGTCTCTTCACAACATCAGGAAACGGGGGCAAGCTGCCTTACAGTCCTTGCTTTCGCTGCTGTTGGGATAAGACCCTGAAACGCATATTGAGCCGAAAAAGTTTACTGCCTGTGTTCCTTGAAGCGGAACACAGGCAGATTAATATCAAAGCGAAGGGCGAGTAGCCGTGCCACGAAAATGGCTAGCCCTGCAATGGTTGCGGCCAAGGTAACATCCAATTGCAGGTAGAGCATCCCGATAAACAGCAGGGAACCTGCCCACGACACGGTTGCATACAACGGGCTTTGGAACACGACAGGCGGAGTGTTACACAATACGTCGCGGAAAATGCCACCCATAGTGCCGGTCATGACCCCCATGAAACTGGCGATGAGCCACGGCGCGTCAAACATCAGTGAGACCAGTGTGCCGGCCACGCCAAAAGTAGCCAGCCCCGCCGCATCCGGAATCAGGAAGAATTTCGGTGGAATAACCACCAAGCGTGCCAACAGAAAGATGGCGACGGCGCTGCCCAGCGAAGCAATGAAAAACATCTGGTCACGAATCCAGAACACTTCCCGATCCAGCAGCATGTCGCGCAGTGAGCCGCCGCCCAGCCCGGTGGCAATGGCGATGATGATTACGCCAAACAGGTCAAACTGCTTGAAACCGGCTTTCAGCACGGCGGAGGCGGAGGAGACGATCACGGCGACCAGCGTGATCCAGTAAAGGCTGTCCAGCAGGGCAGGGGTCGGGTGCAGTGTCATGGTCTAGTGCAGTATTGGTTATTCGGGGCACAACAATAAGGTTTGGTCGCCACCAGCGCAAGCGGATGTCAGCAAGGTGTGAATCCGAACTGGATTCTGCCCTTGATTTCACATACGATTGTGCGCCACAACAATAACATACTCCGCACGCAGTCCATTACCACCAAGGGAGTAGATCCATGACCGTCATCAAGCAGGAAGACCTGATCACCAGCGTGGCCGACGCGCTGCAATTCATTTCCTATTACCATCCGGTTGACTTCATCGAAGCCATGCACAAGGCATGGCAGCGTGAAGAATCCCCGGCAGCAAAAGATTCCATCGCGCAGATTCTGGTGAACTCGCGCATGTGCGCCGAAGGCCACCGCCCGATCTGTCAGGATACCGGCATCGTCACCGTGTTCGTCAAGGTCGGCATGAATGTGCAGTGGGAAGGCGACATGAGCCTTTCCGACATGATCAACGAAGGCGTGCGCCGTGCCTACCTGCAACCGGATAACGTGTTGCGTGCTTCCATCCTCGCCGACCCGGCGGGCAAGCGTACCAATACCCGTGATAACACCCCGGCGGTGATCCATTACGAAATCGTCCCCGGCGACAAAGTGTCGTTCGACGTGGCGGCCAAGGGTGGCGGTTCCGAAAACAAGTCCAAGATGGTCATGCTCAACCCTTCCGACAGCATTGTCGACTGGGTGCTGAAGACTGTGCCAACTATGGGCGCTGGTTGGTGTCCGCCGGGGATGCTCGGCATTGGTATCGGTGGCACGGCGGAAAAAGCTGCTGTGTTGGCCAAGGAAGTGTTGATGGAGCCAATCGACATCCAGGAACTGATAGCCCGTGGCCCGCAAAACCGCGTCGAAGAATTGCGTATCGAGCTGTACGAAAAGGTCAACCAACTCGGTATCGGTGCGCAAGGTCTGGGCGGTCTCACCACCGTGCTGGATGTGAAAATCAAGGATTACCCTACCCACGCTGCTTCGCTGCCGGTGTGCATGATCCCCAACTGCGCTGCGACCCGCCACACCCATTTCGTGCTGGATGGTTCCGGCCCTGCGCTGCAAACCCAACCAGACCTTGCTAACTGGCCGGAAATATCGCTGGCGGGTGGTGCGCAAGCCACCCGTCTCAACCTCGATACCATTACACCAGAACAGCTACGCAACCTGAAGCCGGGTGAAACCGTGCTGCTTTCCGGCAAAATGCTGACCGGGCGCGACGCAGCCCACAAGCGCATGATCGACATGCTCAACAAGGGCGAAAAGCTGCCGGTCGACCTCAAAGGCCGTTTCATCTACTACGTCGGCCCGGTTGACCCGGTGCGCGATGAAGTCGTTGGCCCGGCTGGCCCGACCACTTCCACCCGTATGGACAAATTCACCCGTCAGATTCTGGCCGAAACCGGCTTGCTGGGCATGATCGGCAAATCCGAGCGTGGCCCGGTGGCGATTGACGCGATCAAGGAATTTGGCGCGGTTTACCTGATGGCGGTCGGCGGCGCGGCCTATCTGGTTTCCAAAGCGATTACCGGCGCAAAAGTGCTGGCTTTCCCGGAACTGGGCATGGAGGCGATTTACGAATTTGAGGTCAAGGACATGCCGGTAACAGTTGCAGTCGACAGCAACGGCGAATCGGTGCATACCACCGGCCCGGCGCAGTGGAAAACGGTCATCGATGCGCGAATTGTGGCAGGGAAGTGACTTCACCAGCGTTTTCTGCTACAACTAGCCAATTTTTCTGAGGCCAGAACCTTTGAGCAGTGAGCGCATTTACCGCATTTCCTTCATTAATCAGGATAAGATCTACGAAATCTTTGCCAAACAGGTCTATGAGTCAGACCTGTATGGCTTCGTGGTGGTGGAGGAATTGGTTTTCGGTACCCAGAGCGAACTGGTGATTGACCCTGGTGAAGAGCGCCTTAAGAACGAGTTTGATGCGGTCAAACGCAGCTTCATCCCTATTCATGCCGTGATCCGCATTGACGAAGTGGAACGCCCCGGTATCAGCAAAATCCATTCCCTGGAAACCGGTGGCACGCCCGGCAATGTCAGCCCATTTGCGCGCCCCGCCAAGAAAAAAGACTAAACCACCCGGTTCATTAATCCCCCTTGTTGCCAACTGATGATTATATCGGCCAGCTGGTCAATCAGCGTTTGCCGTGCTTTGCGGCTGGCCCAGGCGACATGCGGGGTTACGATCAGGTTGGGCAGGGAAATCCGCAGCAACGGCGAGTCCGCGCCCGGTGGTTCTTCCGCCAGCACGTCGATGCCAGCTCCCCCCAGCCTGCCTGTTTGTAGGGCTTGTAGTAGGGCTTTTTCATCCACAATGCCGCCGCGCGCAGTATTGATCAGAATACAATCCGGTTTCAGCAGTTGCAGACGTTCGGTATTGATCAGGCTGCGGGTTTCCGGTGTCAGCGGGCAGTGCAGGCTGAGGATGTCGGCTTGTGCCAATGCCTCCTCGAATGGAAGGCGGCCTTCCCGAGCTGGTTGGTTGGGATGTTCGGCCACGATGACGTTCATGCCAACCGCTTGTGCGAGTTGCGCGACGGCTTTGCCTAACACTCCGTAGCCAAAGATGGCCAGGGTGCTACCGGCGATTTCTCCCATCGGATAATCCAGTAGGCAGAAATGCTGGCTGCGTTGCCAGTCACCACGTTGCAAGGCAGATTGCCAGGCAGGCAATTGTCGGCGTAGGGCAAATATCAGCGCCATGACGTGTTCCGCTACCGAACGGGTGGCGTAGTCACGGATATTAGTGACGGGAATGCCGAGTTCTTGTGCGGTTTTCAGATCGACGTTGTTGGTTCCGGTCGCGGCTACGCACACCAGTTTGGCTTGCCCAGCGAGGGCGCGCAGCAGGGGCGCATCCAATACTACCTTGTTGCTGATCACGATGTCGGCGTCACCGATATTGTGCAGGCGTTCACCAGGGTGGGTCTGGGGGCAAGTACGCAATGCCCCGCAGGCGGTTTGCAGGCGGCGGAGGTCGAGGTCATCCCGGCTGGTGCTGCCGATGTCGAGGAATACAGCTTTGTGCATGATTATCCCTTTGAATAATGGCTGCCAAGAGGCTTGTAATGAGGTGCTTTTTGATAACTCTGCTATTATACCCCGATGAATTGTAGTGTGTGGAACGGCGAATGAACCGCAACTGGTTGCATTGGCTTCTGATCATCTTCCTGATGGCAGTGGCGCTGTTTGGTTTTTATGCGCTAAAGCCTGACCGTGAGTTTGAAGCGTGGAAGTCACGCTTCAGCCAGCTGGCGGCAACACAGGGCATCAGCGCGGAAACTGCCGCGAGGGCTTTGGGCGGCCTGGCGCCGGACAAAAAAGTGCTGCGTCTGGAAGCCCATCAACCCGAATTCACCAAGCCGGTGTGGGAGTACCTGGAATCAGCCGTGTCGGATGAGCGCATTGCTGCTGGGCAAAAGTTGCTGCGCGAACAGGCTCCCTTGCTGCAACGCATTTACCAGCAATTTGGCGTGCAACCCGAATACGTGCTGGCGGTTTGGGGTGTGGAAAGCAATTACGGTAGAAATACTGGCGGTTACAATATTTTTCGCTCACTGGCTACCCTGGCGTATGCGGGTATCGAAGACCGACGCAGTTTCTGGCAGGCGCAATTGTTGGCGGCGCTGCGGATTCTGGACGAGGGTGATATGCCGCTGGCGTCGATGCAGGGTTCATGGGCGGGTGCTATCGGCCATACCCAGTTTATTCCCACTACGTTTGAGGAATATGCAGTCGATTTTGATGGTGACGGTAAGCGCGACCTGTTGGGCAGCATTCCTGATGCGCTGGCTTCTACTGCCAATTACCTGGCGCAATCCGGCTGGGAACGTGGCAGACCTTGGGGGCAGGAAGTGCGTTTGCCTGCGGAGTTCGACTGGTCGCGTGCTGACCCTGAGTTCTGGTTGCCTGCCAACGTATGGTCACTGGATGGTGGTCTGGTAGCGGCGGCGGATGGTGCGCACCTGATGGATTCTGACCCGGCGTTTGTGTTTCTGCCTGCTGGGTATCGTGGGCCCGCGTTTTTGGCGTACCCTAATTTCAGCGTGATCTTGAAATACAACAACGCTAACAATTATGCGCTGGCGGTGGGCTATCTGGGTGACCGCATCCGGGGCGCGGGGCCATTGGTGGCGGCCTGGCCTGAAGATGAGGAGCCTTTGAGCCTTGCGCAGAAATCGGAGCTGCAGGAGTTGCTGACGGTCGAGGGTTACAGTACCGACGGCGTGGATGGCAAGATTGGCCCCAATACACGCTCAGCCTTGCGCCGCTGGCAGGTGGACGCGGGTTTTCCGGCGGATGGTTACGCCACTTTGGAGCATCTGCAATATTTACAGCAGCGGGTGAAAAAACCTGAAGTAAAGTAAAGGCGCGTATTGATAGGCGGCTTTCAATTGCGCATTTTGAAAATAATTTCATCACAGTTGGTCAGCAAGCCATGCCGGGTCAGCCATGCCCGCGCGTCTTCCGCGTCTTCTGCAAACCAGCGCTTGGCGGAGCCAAGCCGAAAGGTGTAGCCCCAGGCATCCATGTCTTCCCAGATGCGTTCGCGCCCGAAACCGGGTATCCAGTTGGCGAGCAGGATTTGCAGGTAACAGACGGCATCTTCCTCGGCGTACTCACCGCCCGCATCGGTGTGCAGGACGGCGCGGCGCTCTTGATCCATGCAAATGACATGGCAGCTTTCGTGCAGGATGGAATGCAGCGGGGTATCCTGCCGTGCGAAGACCTCCAGGCCGATGATGCCGGCTTCGTCTTCATGCCAGTAGCTGCCGGGAATGGGCGTGCCGTCGGGCACTGTTTGCAGGCGCAGGCCATAACGCGACAACAGCTCAGCCACGCTTTCGCCTGCAACATCCCGCAAGCGCAGTACCTCGGCTATCACAGGAAATATTTGCCGCCAGCCGCAATCACAATGGTTAGTGCGCCAATGCTCATGTTGATGCCAACCAACTGGCGGATTTGTGCCAGCGCTTGCGCGCCATCCGGCCAGCGTTGCTCTGCTACTGCCTTGCGCAGCCGTTGGTAAGGCGCGAAATAAACGTGTATGAAGATCAGTATCATGATGATACCGAGGCCGTTCATGATGTGGATGAATACCGGTGCATTACCAAAACCGCCAAACGGCCCCAGCAACATCCAGTAGCCAGAGGCCAGGATAGCAAGGATGGAACCCCAAACCATGGGGAAAAAACGCCCGAAGACACCGGCCCACAGGGTCAGGCGTTGGGGTGGCTCCAGTACAGAAGCCGCGACGGGGCGCAGTGACATGTGGGCAAAGAACATACCGCCGACCCAGATGACAACGGCAAGGACGTGCAAGGCAAGTGCAACTGACAAGGTGTTTCTCCTGGAAGTTTCAGACCGCGCCATTTTACCTGCGGCGACGCTGAATTACAGTTTTTTCAGGGTAGCCATCCACTTGTCAATTAGCCCACCTTTACCGGTTTCGGCTTCGGCCTGATAGACATAACTGCCATAACCATGCCCGTAGCCGCTGTTGAAATCAACCCGGTTCAACAGCACGCCAGCCAAGGGAGCCTGGGCGCGGCGCAAGCGGGTAATGGCATTTTCCACCATGCCCAGACGGGTATGTTCCGCGCGCACGGTCAGCAGGGTGAGGCTGGAAAGGGAGGCCAGCACCAGGGTGTCAGCCAACCCCAGGACGGGCGGGCCATCGAGGATAATCTGGTCGAATTCCTTGCGGGCTGAAGCCAGCAGGGTTTGCATGTGCGGTGAGGCCAGCAGTTCGGCAGGGTCGTCCGGCGGGTTGCCGGCAGGGATCAGGTACAGGTTGCTGATGTCGGTTTCCCGAACCAGTGCACGGTTGTCAGTAACACCGGAGAGGTAATTGGCCAGCCCCATGTTGGCGTTGACGCCCAGTGCTTTGTGCAGGGAGGGATTGCGCAGATCCGCGTCAATCAGCAGCACCTTGTTGCCTGCGCTGGCATAGGAGCCAGCGAGGTTGGCGGCTGTGGTGCTTTTGCCTTCGCCCGCGCTGGCGCTGGTGATGAAAATGACCGGGCGCTCTTCCGGGTGCTGGAAGCGCAGCGATGTGCGCAGGGAACGGAAGGCTTCTGCGGTGGCCGAACGGGGCTTGCTGACGCTCATGCGCGCCATTTGCCCGCTGCTGGCATCCGGCAGATCGGCCATGATGCCCAAGACCGGTAACTGGGTAGTGCGTTCCAGCTCATTGACATCCTTGACGGTATCGTCGAGGAACTCACGCATGAATGCTGCCGCCATGCCTAGGAAGATACCCAATAGCGAGCCAAATAGCAGGTTGGTCAGCAGGTTGGGCTTGAATTTCTTCAGGGGTGTTTGTGCCGGGTCAATGATGGCGATGTTGTTGGCATTGACGCCACCGGCAATATTGATTTCTTTCAGGCGTTGCAGCAGGTTCTGGTACAGCTCTTGGTTGGTGGCCACTTCACGCTTGAGGGTGTTGTAAGCGGTGCTGCTGTCCTGTTCCTGCATGGCTTCGGTTTTGGCTTTGGCAATGCCTTCGCGGATCAGTGCTTCCTTTTTCTTGGCCGCTTCCAGCTCGGTTTTCATGGAATCCAGCTTGGCGTTGACTTCGACCTCGATGTCGTTTTCGAGCTTCCTGATCGGGGCGTCGGTATTCTTGCCGGGTGTTTCCTGTTGTTGGGCTTTCAGTTTATCCAAGCGCTGCCCCAGCGCTTGCAGGTAGGCTGCACCGTTTTCCAGGACGCCGGCGCGGTCGCTGAGTGGGCGGTTGGCATCAGCCAGGATTTCGTATTTGCTTTCTTGTTCGATGCGCTGTTTTTGTACCTTGATGAGTTCTTCGGAAAGCTGTTTGAGGGCAAGCGCTGAGGTGGTGGCATCCTGCCCTTCCAGTTGGAAAATTTCGTGTTCACGTGCGTAGTCATTCAGGCGTTGCTCGGATTCGTCCAGCTTGGCCTTGGTTTCCTGTACGCTCTTGTCAAGGTAGGTTTTGGCGTCAGCAGTGGCTGACAGGCGGCGGTCGACGTTCATGTCCTTGAAAGTGCGCACCACGGTATTGGCGATTTCGGCTGCTTGGGCAGGGTCTGACGAAGTGAAACTGACAGCTGCCAACCGTGAATTTTTGACGGGTTCGACTGTCAGGTTATCCAGTAACAGGTCTTCCAGCGCCGTTTGTTTATTTTCCTTGCTGACCAGGTTTAGCCATTCCTTGATCTGGCCAAGGATGGATGTGCTGAAAAGTTTTTCTTCCAGTTTCAGCTTGCCGATGACTTCCGCCGCCAATGCCCGGCTGCGGATCAGCTCAAACTGGGTCTGGTAAAAGTCACGGGTGTCGCGGATGTCGCCAGCCCCCAGGAAGTCGATGTCTACCACCTTGGCTGATTCCCGTTCGATTTGCAGGGTGGCAGTGGCGCGGTAGACAGGTTTGCTGAACAAGGTAACCAGTAAGGCCAACAGGATGGTGATGGCGGTAATCAGCAGGATCATCCTTCTGCGCCGGATCAGGGTACGGCCAAATTCACGCAGGTCGAGTGCTTCCTGTGGCTTCATCAGCAAGGTGGCGTCGTAAGGTGTATTGCCGTGGGCAAGGCCGGAATTGTATTTGTCTTGTTGCATGATGTGGATAATCTGTCTGGCCAGGTTGATGATCAGCGCCCGATTGTAGCAATTCTCATGGGGCGCGGTTAACAAACTTGTTGATAAAACGGCGTAACGGGGTTTCAAAGAACCGGTAAGAAACGAGGGAGCAGGCCGTCAGCACGATGATGAACAGGTAAAAATGTAGGGTGCTATCCGGTGTTATCCTGGCAGGCAGCAGTTTTTCATAAATGCCATGCAGGGGTTTTTGCAGGATGTAAAGGGAAAAACTGGCTTCCCCCAATAACACCAACCACTTATGTCGTAGCCAGGCACTGATTTTGCCACGATTGAGCGCCAGCAACACTATAAACAGCAGGAACAGCGGCGCAATCAGGCCGTTGGTATAATCAAAGCGGATGCCGCTGGCCGCCATCAGCGGCGGGCGAATGATCAGCAAGGTCAAGACCAATGCTGAAACCACCCATAGCCCAGCACTATTCAGACTGGGTATGGCCAACTTTTCCAGCCTGCCTTCCAACAACCATGCGCCCGCGACAAAGCCGAGGATAAACGTATTCAGATGCATCAGCGGGTTATAGAAAATGGCGTCATGCAGGTGGTTGAGCGGGGCGTAGTGGGTGGAGTTGAGCAGCAATGTATGACCAAGCTGCGTCACCAGCCACAACAGCAGCGCTACAATGGCAAGCTGATGCAAGTGCTGACGTTTTGCCAGCAATACCAACAGCGGGAAGCACAGGTAAAAAAAGGCTTCCACCGACAGTGACCAGCCCGGCGCATTCAGGGTCAGCGGATAACCCGGAACCCATGCCTGCAACATGCCAAGGCTTAAACCTACGATCAAGGGATCGCTGCCAGCGTCTTGCCATTTGGCAGCCACCATCAGCAAGAGTGCCAGCAGGTAAACCGGGTAAATACGCGCAACCCGCGCCCACCAATAACGTCGGGTATCCAATGGGCGTGCAGGATTGGGTCGGTAATAGGCAATCGCCATGATAAAACCGGACAGCACATAAAAGTAACTGACAGCGACAGGGCCAGCCGCCAACACCGGATTCAGCAGGGGCAAGCTGGCCGGGAAAACTGTGTTCCCATAATGGAAAAAGACCACCGTCAGTGCCGCCACGTAACGGGTAAAGGTCAGTTGTTCAATTCTCACGGTGCTGGCTTAATAGGCATTTTTGTCATGCAAGGTCTTGAACGCCGTGACCAGGATGATCCGCAAATCCAGCCCCAGGCTCCAGGCGCGGATGTATTCCATATCCAGTTCCACCCGCTTTTGCATTTTGAACAAGGTGTCGGTTTCCCCCCGCCAGCCGTTGATTTGCGCCCAGCCGGTGATGCCCGGTTTCATCAAGTGGCGCAGCATGTAGCCGGGGATCAAGTCACGGTATTCCTCGTTATGCGCGACAGCATGGGGGCGTGGGCCAACAATGGACATGTGGCCTTGCAGGACATTGATAAACTGGGGCAGTTCATCCAGTGATGTTTTGCGCAGGAATGCACCTACGCGGGTGATGCGGTGGTCATTGCGGGTTGCCTGCCTGATATGGCGATCATTTTCGCACACAGTCATGGTGCGGAATTTCAATACCTCGAACTTTTCACCCCGCAAACCATGGCGTGTTTGCCGGAACAATACCGGTCCGCGGGAAGTCAGCTTGATGGCGGTGGCGATGCCCAGCATTAGCGGGGACACCAGTAACAGGATCAGTGACCCCAGGAACAAGTCCTCCAGGCGCTTGATGAAAACGTTTTGTGTCGATAGTGGGGCATCATAAATATGCAGGACAGGCGTTTCAGCGATTTCCAGATAACGGCTGTGCAGCAGGGAGGTGGTAAAGTTATCGGGGATAAGGCGGATAGGGGTAACCGTGTCGGCGAGTTCACTGATCAACTGCGCGGATGCTGCTGATTGCCCAGATGCAGGAGCCAGGTAGATTTGATCCCACTCCCCATTACGCGCGGCTGCCAGCATAGCCTGCGTATCGCCCAAAACCGCGTAGTGGCTGGGAAGGTTAGCCGGGTTGCTACCGTCATCATCCAGCGTATAAAACCCGGCAATCTGAAAACCTGAATCTGGCTGACTTTCAATCATTTGTGCAAAGTGAAGCCCTTGTTCAGTAATACCCGCGATGGCGATGGCGCGGTTGTTGATGCCGATGCGCTTGAGTGCGGCTTGCAGGGAACGCAGGGCATAACGGCAGGCAATCAGTAACACCGGCGTCAGCAGCAGCCAACTGATCAGGACAAAGCGGGAGAACTGTTCGGAAACTTTTGCGGCAAAAATCGTGAAAATCAGGAACAAAAAGGTACTCAGCCAGGTCACAACAATACGTATGACTTCATCACGGAAAAATGGCCGACCGCTCCAAGAAGCGTAAATGTCAGTAAAGCGACCAACGAAACCAAACAGGAGTGTGGCTCCCAGCCCGATAGCGAGATAGCCTTCCATGTTGTAGGCACGGGAATAGATTGAGGCCAGCAGCAGGATACCCATGATGACCAGCGTATCTGTGCCACGGTAGATCAGTTCGGAGCTGATTTTGTTGTTCGCTTTCAAATTTTGCATTCAACCGTTGTCCTCTAGTGGCGGCTGCACCAAGTGCCGCCATGGAGTTTGTTGTCAATGAACCAGCCTGCCCCTGATACAACAAGTGTGAAGTATGATGTAAAAAAACAACACTTGTTTTTTGCTTTTCAAGCAGGGCTATAAATGGTGCTAACACCATCATCCATCTGTTTCACCAATATTTCTCAAGTCACACAGCGGCTTCCAGACACTCGTTGGCTGCCAAAACTGTCTTTAATATAGCTTATTTGTGAAGGGTTTGTAGTAAAAAAAATACAAGCGGCAAACACCCTTTGTCAGTTCGTGTATTCTGTACCAAAGGGTTAACGGGAAGACTGGTCTTTCTCCCAAATGTAATTTTGCAAGTGACGGTACTGCCATGCCGCCCGCAGGCGGATAAACGTGGCAATCAGCAGATAGACGCTGGCAGGCAGGAATTCCCGGCTAAAAAGTTTGCCAGACAGGATGCTGGAGTAAGGTTTTTTATCAGCTTTGGCACATAAACCGGCAGCAGCCAGTTGCATGTTGCCTAAGCGGGCGCGGGTCTTGATTTTGATCAGGGAACCCAGCTTGCGGGGTGCCGTTATTGATATTTGCGCGCCGGGAATGTTGCGGCGTTCCTGGCGTTCAAACTGGCAGCGCACAAAACCATCGTCATTGATGATGGGGGGAAATGCCTGAAAACGCTCCCGCCCAGCCTGGGTAATGACATAACTGCAAGTTGCCACCACGCCTTCACGGATGTAAGGCAATTGCAGCCAGATACGGTAGTACTGGCGTACTGGCCAAGAGGATTGGGACGTGTCAATGACTGGCTCTGGTGCTGCCAACAGGGTATTGCTGTCCTCAGTCAGCGCTTGTGTGATGGCCGCGATGGCTCCCGGTGACAGGCAGGTATCCGCATCAATATAAAATACCGGCCAGTGGGTAACATGTTTTTCCGCCTCGTTAAGCGCATTGACCTTGGAGGGTTTGGCAATATCCAGGCAGATTGCTTGCGGATATTCCTTACGTACAATGTCAGCCGTGCTGTCAGTGCAACCATTGCAGGCGACGATCAGGGTATCCATCCCCGGTTGGCCGTTCAGGCTGTCGAGGCAACGGCGGATCACGCTGGCTTCATTGTGCGCCGGGACAATCACGCTGGCCATTAGCGGTACCCCTGTAGCCAGTTGGCACGCTGGGCAAAGACGGTTTGCCATTCGCGGCGTTGTTGGGAGTGGGGTTTCAACAGGCTGTGTGAGATATGTTTATTCAAAACGTACAGGTATAACAGGAATTTGTAAGCCGGGCGTTTTGCCGGGGCGACATGGCGGTTGATCAATTCCACTTTTCCTTTCAGTAACTTGACCAGTTTTCCAGAGAAGTGTTCGTGGCTGACACCGCCATGATGGACAATCTGGGCGTCAGGCGTCACGATCGGCTGATACCCCTCTGCTTTGGCACGTAAGCAGTAATCGGCTTCCTCGGCATACATGAAAAAGCTGGTATCCAACCCGCCCAGCTTGTCCCACAACTCACGGGTGGTGAGGAAGAAACAGCCGGAAACAATATCCACTTCCTTGGCGGTATCGCGTTTCCAGCAGCCGTAATTGGCATTGTTGAACAGGCAGGTGTGGCTGAACAGTTTGCTCAACCCCAGCGCGCTGAATAGCAGGTCGCGGAAACTGGGCCTAGCCCAGGCGTGCTGGGTATTCAGGCTCATGTCCTTGTTGCGGGTAATGCCGCTCCAGATGCCGTTGGCGGGGTGCAGTCTGGCAAAGTGCAGCAGGCGGTCAATAGCCGAATTCAGGATGAGTGTGTCGGGGTTGAGCAGCAACAAATATTTGCCCTGCGCCTGTTTTGCCCCCATTTGCACGCCGCCAGCAAACCCCAGGTTTGCGCCCGTTTCAATCAAGGTGACTTGCGGAAAAAACTGCCGGATCATGCTGACGGAGCTATCGCTGGAAGCATTATCCGCCACGATCACTTCAAAGGCGGTCAGTTGGGTTTCTTGGTACAGGGATTCCAGCGCACGGCGGATATACTCGGCAGTATTGTAGGAAACCAGGATGACGCTGATTTCGGGTGTCGGGTTGTTCATGCCAGCCTCCCGTAAGCCATGGTCTGGATGCCGGAACGCACCACGGTGGCCGGGTTGCCTGCCACGATTGAATGGGCGGGTACATCTTTGGTGACCACGCTGCCAGCCCCGACGATTACCTGGTCGCCGATGCTGACGCCCGGCAGGATGATGGCGGCGCAACCGATAAAGCAGTTGGAACCGATCCGGGTTTTTTGTTCAAACTGCCCACCATGCCGCCGGGTGGCGTAATCATGTGCCAGGATGATGGCGTCAAACGCGATATAGGTTTTTGCCCCGATTTCGACGCAGCGGGGGTTGGTTTTATCCAGCCGTGCCTTGAAGGAAATGCGTACATCCGGGGCGATATTCATGCCATACAAGGTGCGGAAATACCATGTCCGCAGCCATAACAGGCTGTCGCGGAACCACACCAGCCACATGAACACCCGTTGGTTGATAAAACGTAATCTCATTTTGTGCCGTTATTACTATTGTCGTCGTTTGTTCCAGTATTGGCGAAACCCTCAGCGGACGCCAATTCCTCCGCCTGAAGGTTCCACAACGGGTAATACCGCGCCCAGCCGATAGCACCCAGCATGAAGAAAAACAGGGGTTGCAGCTTACCGAAATAATCCACGGTAAAGCCAATCAAAATCAGTGACATGAACGATAATATCCAGGCTGTCACCATCCAGCGGTACTGCTCACAATGTTGGTGAGCCAGGTTCAGGGTGTTGAAAACTGCATACAAGCAGGCAAGTAACAGCAGCAACAGCGCAAACAGCCCGTGTTGCAGGATCAGCAACAGCCAGAAACTGTCGATGCTGCTGCCCATCCATTCCATCCAGTAAGGGCGCGTCCAGTCGTGGTGGGCAATGCCCAGGATCAGGTTATCGGCAATATCGTCAGCCGTGTATTGCCATTGCAGGATGCGGAAATAGCCGGTGTTGGGGTTGAAGGTCAGGTAGGATATCAGGATGCCGAAAAAACCCCGGTTGGAAAATGCTTCGATCAACAAGGCTGTCGCCAGCCCGCCAAAAAACACCGACATCCAGAACTGACGGGCATTGTGCCAAAACTTAACCAGAACCCCGGTCAGTGCCTGAAAGATCACCGCCAACAGCGGGGCAGAAGAAAGCGTCAGGATCATGGATGTGACCAGTGCGCCGACATTCGCCCATTGCCCCAGCCTGCGGTAACGCCATGCCAGCAAGATGGCAAACGGGAAAAACATCGCCATCAGCGTCCCGTACAAAATGGGGTGGGCAAACAGGCTGGTCGCCCGCATGATGCCCGCGCGGATGTAGTAATGGGTGTACAGGCGTGGATCCAGCGCCTGATGCCCGGTAATCCTTTCCGCAATATCATGCAGGACGCGGTGCTGGGCAAACGCTTCATACAAGGCAACAACAGTCAGCAAGGCCAGCACTGTAATGAAACGCTGGTTTATCCAGTAAAACCGCTGCGGGGAGTTGACGAACAGGCGCGCCAGATAAAATGCGCCAAGCGATTCAATGGCAAAAATCCCGGTCGATTCCACCGCCTTCTGCAAGCCGTGGTTGTGCCAGAAACTGGCGAACACCAACGCCGTTACCGCTATCAGCAGGATGTCCAGCAGGTCGGCGCGTTGCAATGCCTGGCGGAAATTGAACAACACATACAGCAGCGCCAAGCCTAGTACAATGCGGTAGGTTTCAATCCGCACTGACCCCAGCATGGTGTAAAACTCCACCGGGATGAAAATCGAAATGACAAACAGGATGGCGATAATTCTTAACATGGCAACTCCTATAATAGCTTGCCATGCCCATCCAGCAGGCGGTTTTTGAAAAACAGCACCGCCACACTGCCGGTCAGCACCAGATTGGCCAGCAGGGTAGCGCCTGCCGCGCCCTCAATCCCATAAGGCGGAATCAGCACCAGATTGGCGGTGACATCCACCGCCAGTGCAATGCCCAGCATGATGTTCAGGTAGCGCACCTGTTCCTGGATAATGAACATGAAAGAAAATGTCAGGCTCAAGGCGCGTGCCAGTTGTGCCACCAGCAGGATGGCCAGCGTGGTTCCCGCCTGCAAATATTCCGGCTTGAACACTTCCAGCAGGGTGTCGCCCAGCAGCAATAGCAGCAGGGTTACTGCCCCCAAGACGCCTGCCACCAACCCGGTTGCCTGCCAGAAAAACCGCACCAGTTGTTCAGGGTGATGCTTGTGGATTTTCAACAAGCGCGGGTAAATGGTCGCATCCAGCGCGCCGAGGAAAAACAGGCTGACAAACGACAAGCGCGCCGCCACCGTGAACAGCGCCACATCAGCATTTTTTAATAACAGGCCGGTTAGTAGGGTATCTGCCCACAGCATCAGGAAGGAAAAAAACGACACGGGTGCCAGCGGCAACGACTGTTGCAGCACATCTTTTATGTTGAAACGGGTTGCCGTTGCCGGGCGCAGGCTATCCCACCAGGGGCGCAACCAGTAAAAGGACGCCAGCCCCGCCAACAGCAACGAAGCGGTATACAGCAACAGGTAGTGCTGGTTTTCCCGCAACACTGCCCAGAACACCACCATCAGCAGCATATAGGTCACCGCAGGCAGCGAATTTTGTACCAGAATCGACTCGGAGGTGTGGCGGATGGCTTTCAGGAACGATGAGTTCATCATCACCAGATTGAAAAACAGGATACCGCTGGCCGCCAGCAGCAATGGCATCATGTGGATGGCATCATCAAACAGCCAGTGTTGTAACAGCGGCGTGAATACCAGCCAGCCCAGTATGAAAATACCGCTGCTGACCAGCACCATGCGGTAGGCGTCACGCAGGTATGCGCCTTGCAGGCTGGTTTCGGTTTCAGCTACCCGCGCCACATCCCGCACCAGCCACTGTTCCACGCCCAGGCGGCTGAACAGGGAAACACCTGTCACCAGGGTCATCAGCATGAATACCATTCCTGCTTCACTGATGCTCAACGTGCGGGTCAGGGTAATGGCCACCGCAAAGTTCAACCCTACCCCGGCAAAACGGGCGATGGTCGACAGGATTGTGGTGATTAGCAGCGAAGGGTTTTGTAGGTTCATGCACGGATGGCCTGGTCAATGAAATCCGTTAAAGCCTGTCTGCCTGTGTAGGTATCGGTGGAAGCCGGGGTAAGTTCATGCTGCTGTTCCAGCAATGCATACAACGCATCCCGAGTGGCGGCGGTATAGACGCCCGGCAACCTGCCCATCCATTCCAGCCCGTCAAGCTGGTGGTCATTGCGGTGCTCGCCCAAGGCGTGCTGGCGGTTCATGACAATGATGGGCTTGCGGTTTTCCAGCGCGGTAATGATGTTGCCCATGCCTGCATGGGAAATGATCAGGCTGGCAGCCCGCAAATGCTGGTTGAACACATTGGTGGCCATGAAACGTTCCCAACGCAACTGTTGCGGCAGGTAAGCGCCATCGGCAATCTGGGCAATGCCTGCGGCCTGATGTTGTGCAGCCCATTCATCCACGTAACGGATCAGGCGGTCAAACGGGAACTGGGTGCCGACAGCGACGAAAATCACAGCACGGCTCCCTTGTAGAGGATGCTGTGCCCATCGCTCAGATGCTCCCATTGGGTCAGGAATACATCCGCGCGTTTCTGCGCCAAACGGCCAGCCTTGGAGAGTTGTTTGACGTTGGCGATGCTGTCCACCCAGATAGTGCGGATGCCCAGAAAGCTACCCAGCCAGATGGCGATCGCACCCGGCGCTGCGCCAGTGGAAAGAATGGCTTTGGGGCGCTCTTTCAGCAGGATATACAGTATTTGCAAGCTGCAAGGAATCAGCCGCCATTTGTCGTCGGCGCTGACATCAGTGACGGAATAGACCTTCTGTTCCCCTAAGGCTTTCGATGCGCCAAACAGGGCGGCGGGCATGGCGTAAACAATGGCA
The DNA here is from genome assembly GCF_000260135.1 of Thiothrix nivea DSM 5205. NCBI lineage: Bacteria > Pseudomonadati > Pseudomonadota > Gammaproteobacteria > Thiotrichales > Thiotrichaceae > Thiothrix > Thiothrix nivea. The sequence goes on from NZ_JH651384.1 coordinate 4,212,868, forward strand.
TAACGGTCTTCCAGACCCTTGCACAGGCGGGTCAATTGAATCCAGTGCCCGCCGGGTGAGGAAATGGCCAGCAATTTGGGCGTTTGCCCCTCCCCTGATAAGGGGAGGCCGGAAGGGGTTTCTTTCAAGCTGGTTTCCTCAAATAAAACGCGGCCTGATCCCCCTGGTTGATGGCATTCAGTTCCTGTGCGCGTTTTTCAAACTGGCGTATTTCCTTGCTGGTAAACAATGCGTTTTGCGGCGATTCCGCCCAGGAGCGCGGGTCACGCAGCGGAATGCCCTGTTCGTACTGCTTGCTGCCCCAGAATTGCAGGGCGTTGGAGTCGTACACCACTGTTTCGGTCAGGAAGCCGCATTGTTCCGCCAACACTTCCATGCTTTTGACGGAATGCAGATACAGGTGGCGTGGCGCATCCAGTTGCACCCAGTTGACGCCGTATTCCTGCCAGACGTAGGAGGAAACCGTTGGTATCCGCACCAGCGCCATACCCCCGGGTTTGAGGATGTTGAATGCCTGTTGCAGGTGAAGCCGCTGTTTGGGCAGGTGCTCAAACGAATGATGGAACATCACCAGATCCCATTGCCCCTGCTCGCTGAAAATGTCGCGCTTTTCGATCCGCAAGCCATTGGGGTAGGCAATGTCCGCACGGTTGAATGGGTCAATGCCCAACAAGTTGCGGAAACCGGTTTCACGCAGGGAGTGCAGCAAATGGCCAGCACCACAGCCCACATCCAGGATGCGGTCATCCCACGACAGCTTGGCGGGGCGCAGGGAAGCCAGCTTGGCGTGGGGCGACAGCAGGTGCATGATGCGCCCGAGTGGGTTCCTGCCGGTCACTTCGTAACGGTCACGCATCCTGATCAGGGCTTGCTGCAACGGGTTGCCCGTTTTGCCAGGGTCGTGGTAGGAGTAATAGTTTTCCGGGTAATAATCAGCCAGATTATCGGGGGTGTGCTCGATTTGCAGGCATTCACAATCCGTGCACTGGAAATAGCGGTGTTCATCCCGCAAGCCCAGCATCATTTCCTTGGCCACATAACTGCGGTGTTCGCCTTCGCTGCCACAGATACGGCATTGCATCAGGCATTGCCTCCGTGGGAGCCGAACAGTTTGATGTCCCCTTGCCAGAAATCCGGATGTGACAAGTACCAGTCGAGCGTTTTCGCCAGACCCGATTGGAAGGTTTCAGCAGGCTCATAACCCAGTTCGCGGCAAATCTTGCTGTTATCGATGGCATAACGGCGGTCATGGCCGGGGCGGTCTTTCACATAGGTGATGTGTTGGTTGTGTGGAACATGCGGCGAGTCGGGAAAGCGTGCATCCAGCAGGGCACACAGTTCATGGATCAGGCTGAGGTTGGCCTGCTCATTATTGCCGCCGATGTTGTAGGTTTCGCCGATACACCCGGTGCGGATGATCAGGTCGATGCCCCGGTTGTGGTCGTCCACGTACAACCAGTCGCGCACCTGTTGCCCGTCACCGTAAATCGGCACTGCCTTGCCTTGCAGCAGGTTGGAAATGGCCAGCGGGATCAGCTTTTCCGGGTACTGGTACGGCCCGTAGTTGTTGGAACAGTTGCTGGTGCTGGTCTGCAAACCGTAGGTATGCTGGTAGGCACGCACAATGTGGTCGGAAGAAGCCTTGCTGGCCGCATACGGCGAATTCGGCGCATACGGCGTGGTTTCGGTAAACGCCGGGTCAGTGGGCGACAGCGTACCGTACACCTCGTCGGTGGAAACGTGGTGGAAGCGGTGGGCGAACCCCGGCTGTTCTTCCAGCCACACCTTTTTCGCGGCCTTCAGCAGGCTATGTGTGCCGTCGATGTTGGTGCGCAGGAACGCATCCGGCCCGTAAATCGAGCGGTCAACGTGCGATTCGGCGGCAAAGTGCACGATGGTGTCGATGGTTTCTTCGCGCAGCAGGGTTTCCACCAGCGGCTGGTCAAGGATGTCGCCGTGCACGAAGCGGAAACTGGCCTGGCCTTCCAGCGGTTGCAGGTTTGCGTAACGGCCTGCGTAGGTCAGCGCATCCAGCACCACGATCTTGGTGTCGGGGTAGGTTGCCAGCCAGTAATGGACGAAATTGGTGCCGATGAAGCCAGCGCCTCCGGTTACCAGCAGCTTTTCAGGTGTATGTGTCGTTGTCATGTCGTCGGTGTGTGTTGTTTCAGTTCGGCAAGCATCAATCTCAGGTTGGCGCGCCAATGGGGCAGAGTGTAGCCCAGAATGCTTTCGGTGGAACGTTTGTCCAGCACGCTGTAGGCAGGGCGACGTGCAGGGGTCGGGTATTCAGCCGTCAGCAATGGCTTGACCGGCACGGTTTTGCTGAGCAAGCCGAGGTTGACAGCCTCTTCCTGGATAGCGACGGCGAAATCGTACCAGCTTGCCACGCCCTGGTCAGAGCAATGGAAGATGCCCTGCGGTTGTTGCGCGATGAATGCCCAAATGGTGTCGGCCAGCGTATGGGCCCAGGTGGGGGAACCGGCCTGTTCCACCACCACGCCAAGCGCGTCACGTTCCGCCGCCAGCCGCAGCATGGTCTTGACGAAATTGCCCCGGTAGCGGGAATACAGCCAGGAGGTGCGGATGATGGCGGCAGCGGGGCATTGCGTCTGCACAGCCCGCTCCCCGGCCAGTTTGCTGGCGCCATACACGCCTTGCGGGCTGGTCACGGCGTCAGGGGCGTAAGGGGTGGATTGTAGGCCATCGAACACGAAATCCGTCGAGACATGTACTAAGTAAATGTTGTGCTGGCTGGCCAGTTGCGCCAGGGTTTCCGCTGCCTTGTGGTTGATGGCGTAGGCGTTTTCCACGTCACTTTCCGCTTTGTCCACGGCGGTATAGGCGGCGGCGTTGATAATGGCGTCCGGCTGGTATTCTGCCAGTATGGTGGCGACCTGTGCCGGGTTGGTGATGTCCAGCGTGTCGCGGCCTGCGGCTATCAGGGTAATGTCAGCGGGGCAGGTGGCTTGCAGTTCCAGCCCGAGTTGGCCGTTTGCGCCTGTCAGCAGTACTTTCATGCGAACACCTCGGCGTCTGGCCATAACTTGCCTTCTGCATCCTTGGCGGATACTTGTGGTGCCTGGCCACCAACCAGCGGCCAGTTGATGGCGAGCGTGGGGTCATCCCAGCGCAGGCAGCGTTCATGCTGGGGCGCGTACAAATCGGTGCATTTGTAGAGGAAATCGGCTGATTCGCTCATCACGTAGAAGCCGTGCGCGAAACCGGGCGGAACCCATAACATACGGTGGTTTGCGTCTGACAATTCCGCACCGACCCACTGGCCGAAGGCGGGGGAGGATTGCCGCAAGTCCACCGCCACGTCAAACACCTGGCCGTGGGTGACGCGCACCAGTTTGCCCTGCGGGTGCTGGATCTGGTAGTGCAGGCCACGCAGGATGCCCTGGCGCGAACGGCTGTGGTTGTCCTGGACAAAATGCAAATCCAGCCCGGCTTCGGCAAAGCTGTTGGCATTCCAGGTTTCCATGAAAAAGCCGCGCGCGTCGCCATAAATTTGCGGTTCGATAATCATCACTTCGGGGATGCTGGTGGGGATAATCTTCATTTCAGCAATTCCGTCAGGTACAAGCCGTAACCGCTTTTTTTCAAAGGATCCGCCAGCCGCAGGAGTTGTTCGCCATCAATGTAGCCCATGCGCCAGGCAACCTCTTCCGGGCAGGCAATTTTCAGCCCCTGGCGTTCCTCAATGACGCGGATGTAATTGGAGGCGTCCAGCAGCGAGGTATGCGTGCCGGTGTCCAACCAGGCGGTTCCGCGCTTGAGCATTTCCACCTGCAACTGGCCGCGTTCCAGGTACATCTGGTTAACGGTGGTGATTTCCAGTTCGCCACGCGGGGAAGGGCGCACTGCGCGGGCGACATCCACCACCTGATTATCGTAGAAATACAAACCGGTAACGGCGTAAGGTGAACGGGGTTTGGCAGGTTTTTCCTCAATGCTGAGCGCCTTGCCAGCATGGTCAAATTCCACCACCCCGTAGCGTTCCGGGTCGCGCACGTAGTAGGAGAACACCGTTGCGCCGTTTGCCTGCTGGCTGGCGGCCTGTAGGCGGATGGACAAACCCTCGCCGTAGTAAATGTTGTCGCCCAAAATCAGGGTGGCAGGTGAATTGCCAAGGAAGTCCGCCCCGATCAGGAATGCCTGCGCCAGCCCCTCGGGTTTGGGTTGCACGGCGTACTGTATGTTCAGCCCCCATTGGGAACCATCTGCCAGCAGATGCCGGAACTGGGCGGAATCTTCCGGCGTGGTGATGATCAGGATGTCGCGGATACCCGCCAGCATCAGCACGGTCAGCGGGTAATAGATCATCGGCTTGTCATACACCGGCATCAGTTGCTTGCTCACCGCCTGCGTCAGCGGGTACAGGCGCGTACCGCTGCCACCGGCGAGGATGATGCCCTTGCGGTTCAGTTTATTATCTTGCATGAATGATGTGCTTATCAGTATGTTTTCCGGTGAAGTTGCCAATTGTAGACAAACCCACGGAAATTTCAGCTAATTCTGGTAATCGGATACACTCGGCATCATAGCAAAAACCGCACGTAAGGAGAGAGAGGATGAAAAAAACGCTAGTATCACTATCCGTTGGTGTATTTTGGGGTAGCATGGTTTCCAGTGCCTGGGGAGAAGATAAAAAAGTGCATCAGGATTTGCTTGACACATACAAGCCCGAGCAGGTTTCTGAACATGTCTATGTTATCCACGGCCCCATGGGCTACCCGGATAAGCAAAACCAGGGTTTCATGAACAACCCCGGTTTTATCGTGACAGACAAGGAGGTTGTGGTCATCGACCCCGGTTCCAGCAGTGCCATTGGGCGGGCAGTGCTGGCGCATATCCGCAAAATTTCTGACAAACCAATCAACAAGGTTTTGACTACCCATGTCCATGGTGACCATTGGTTGGGCAATCAGGCATTTCAGGAAGAGAACCCTGAGGTCAAATTCTACGCGCACCCGGCCATGATTGAAGAGGCAAAAAATGGTGCAGCAGAGGAATGGATAGGCACCATGAACAGCATGACTGATAATGCCACCGAGGGTACGGAAGCCATCATTCCGACCGAAGCCCTGGCCGATGGCCAGACGTTTGAACTGGATGGGCTGACCCTCAAGGCGCATGTTATCGACGGCAAAGCCCATACAGATACCGATGTCATGTTTGAAGTGCCGGAAGAAAAGGTACTGTTCACCGGCGACACCATTAACAACAAGCGCATTGTGCGCATGGATGACGGCAGCTTCGCCGGTGGTGTCAAAGCAGCCGAATATGCTTTGGGTCTGGATGTCGACAAGATTGTCCCTGGGCATGGCCATACGGGTAGCAGGAACGTCCTGACCTATTACCGTGATTATTTGGGCAAGGTTTACAACTCGGTCAAGGCCATGCGCGAAGACATGGAAGCACACGAGATGAAGCCCAAAATCGAGGCGCAACTGGCCGATTACAAGGACTGGGCTGGCTACAACGAAGAGCTGGGCAAGCATATCAGCCTGTCGGTGCTGGAAGCTGAGCAGGAGGATTTCTAGCCCGATACGGCTACGGAAGGTGACGGGAGCTGTCATTCCCGCAGCATTCCCCGCATATCCGGTGAAAAGTTTTCCAGTACAAGTTTACTGTCTTCCGGGCTGCGTTTGAGGGTTTCCTCATAAAAGTGACGGACAGCTGCCTTCATGTTGCATTCTCCCTGCAACAACTCCAGTGTGTCCCGGCCAATTTTCAGCAAGGTAATGTCAGCATCCAGCGTTTTTACCTTGTGGAAATAAAAGTCACGCACCTCTTGGCAAAAGTGTTCATCTTGGATTTCCAGAAAGATGTCGCCTTGTGCGGGTTGCATAACGGGGGCGAGCATTAACAGGGTGGATTTTTCCGGCAACAGTACCAGGTTTGGGAACAGGCTGGTCGCTGGAAAGTGGGCGCGCGAGAAAAAGTACAGGTGTTTGGCGTGCTTGTGGCGAAAATGTTCCAGGTAACCCCCGAGTATGGCGTGGCGCTGCGCATAGCTATAGTGGTTAACCGGTGAAAAGATGAAAGTCAGCAAGGAGTCCAGGGTGTGGATGTGTGTTTCCCGATAATCGGCCTGCGCGATTTGCTGGAAGCGCGTACTTTCCTGGTGTGGGCTAACAAAAAAAGAGGAGGGGAATTTGCTGTAGGCCAGGATACGCCCAGCATTTTCCATATTGTGGAGATAGCTATCTGCATCTGTGTCTTGGGAAAAATGCTGCAAGCGGAATGCATTTTTGCGTAATGAGCGGAAATGTGGTTTGAGCAGAAAATCAACATCAACGCCGAAAAGATGTGAATACCCCAGTAATTTGAGCACATCCACTGCGCTATCCTCACACTCCAGACGTGAAATATCGGGCTGTTGGACGGTGAATCCCGGCTTCATGTAAGGTTTCAGGAATGCCTGCAAATGATTGGCAATATCCGTTTGGCTGTGGCTTCTTGCTTCGCGTAATTCCCGCAGTTTTGCCCCATCCTGCGGAATATGCCTTGCGCTACTTTTTTTGCACATATGCTTATTTATTATTCGCTTTTGATGAAGATGCCAATATGCAATATTTCTATGCAGTATGCAAATTTTACATGACTCATAAGCTGAATGATAAATGAACAATTTAGATTAAATATTTTTATGGAGTAAAGTAATCTTTCTCCCGCTGATAAATAATACAAGACGGAGAAACCCCCATGAAAATCAGTCCAACCATCCTGTGTGTTTCCTTTTCCATTATCCTGCTTCAGGGGTGCGTGACTATCCCCCAAAGCCAGCTGCAAGAGGATCAGGCCAAGGTGGCCGATACCAGCGAAACACCCGTAACAGCCCCTTCGCAAGAGGAGGATCAAACCGCTGCCGAACTGGCAGTCGAAGTATTACGTGATGTCTTTGTGCCCATTGTGACTGCGCTCATTGCCCGTGGTTAAGGTTCTTGCATTGCAGGCTTGCAGATAGCGGTTCGATGGCCTTCTTGTGTCGTTTGCCATGACACAAGAAGGCTGTGCATATGCTAGACTGCACTGCAACATTATTTCAACTGTTTGTGGGAGCCACACTGCATGAGCGCCAAACCCAATCCGCGCGTGACCGTTACCAGCTTGCGCAAGATGAAGCGTGAAGCCGAGAAAATTGCCATGCTGACCGCTTATGACGCCAGTTTCGCCAAGGTGCTGGATGATCAAGGTGTGGATGTGGTTCTGGTGGGGGATTCGCTGGGCATGGTCATACAAGGGCATGACACAACTGTGCCTGTGAGTATGGATGACATGGTTTACCATACCCGCGCAGTGACCAAAATGTGCCAGCGCGCGTTGGTGATCGGCGATTTGCCCTTCATGAGCTATACCTCCCCCGATCTGGCCTTGCGCAACAGTGCCCGCCTGATGCAGGACGGCGGCGCGCACATGGTCAAGCTGGAAGGTGGTGCGCCGCAAGTGGCGACAGTCTCCCAGCTTGCCCACCACGGCGTGCCAGTGTGTGCGCATCTGGGCTTGCAGCCGCAGTCCGTCCACAAACTGGGCGGCTATCGGGTGCAAGGGCGTGACGAAGCCGTCGCGCGGCAGATGCTGGATGATGCCAAGGCATTGCAGGATGCGGGGGCGGATTTGCTGGTGCTGGAATGCGTCCCAGTTACGTTGGCGGAACAGATTACCCAGGCGCTGGAAATTCCCACCATTGGTATTGGCGCAGGCCGTGAGTGCGATGGTCAAGTGCTGGTGTTGCATGACATGCTGGGCATTTCCCCGCGTGCGCCAAAATTTTCCCATGATTTTATTGGTTCTGGCGCGACCATTGCGCAAGCGGTTACGGCTTATGTGCAGGCGGTGAAAGCCGGAACTTTTCCTGAAGACCAGCATTGTTTTTTCTGAAGCGGGTAGTTGGATAGGGTGCTTTATCATTTTTGACCACCGCCCCGACATGCCGTGGGATGACAAAATCTGGCAAGACACAACAACACAGGAAGGCCACACCATCGGCCTATGGGGAGTGTAATCCAACCCGTTTCAGTTTTCGCAAAACCCACCAGTGTGTGGTAGGATGCGCGCGCATAATTGTGACTGACACGGATGCAGATTTCTCCCTATGGCACGATACATCTTTATCACTGGCGGTGTGGTTTCCTCTTTGGGAAAAGGCATTGCCGCCGCCTCCCTCGGCGCTATCCTCGAAGCGCGTGGCCTCAAGGTCACGATGATGAAACTGGACCCCTACATCAACGTCGATCCCGGTACCATGAGTCCCTTCCAGCATGGCGAAGTATTTGTCACTGAAGACGGCGCGGAAACCGACCTTGATCTGGGGCATTACGAACGTTTCGTCGGCTTCAAAGCCAGCAAACTCAACAACTTCACAACAGGCCGGATTTACGAAACCGTCATCCGCAAGGAACGTCGGGGCGAATACCTGGGCGCGACCGTACAGGTGATCCCGCATATCACTGACGAAATCAAGCGCTGTATCCGCGCGGGTGCAGGCGATGCCGACATCGCCATGGTCGAAATCGGCGGTACGGTTGGCGACATCGAAGCGATGCCATTTATGGAGGCGATTCGCCAGATGGGGGTGGAAGAAGGCCGCAGCAACGCCCTGTTCATCCACCTGACCCTGTTGCCCTACGTGGCTGCGGCGGGTGAACTCAAAACCAAGCCGACCCAACACTCAGTCAAGGAACTACGTTCCATCGGCATCCAGCCTGACATCCTGTTGTGCCGTAGCGAACGCCCGCTACCGGAAAACGAACGCAAGAAAATCGCCCTGTTCACCAACGTGGAGGAACGCGCCGTCATTTCCGCCGTGGACGTGGACAATATCTATAAAATCCCGCTGTGGTTGCACGCGCAAAAGCTCGACCGCATCGTTGCCGAAAAATTTGGTCTAAGCGACTTGCCGGAAGCCGACCTCAGCGACTGGAGAAACGTCGTCAGCGCGATGGAATTCCCGCAAGCGGAAATCACTGTCGCCATGGTCGGCAAATACGTCGACCTGACCGAATCCTACAAGTCGCTCAATGAGGCTCTTACCCATGCGGGAATCCAGACCCACACCAAGGTCAGAATCCAGTACCTGGACTCGGAAAAGCTCGAATCCGACGATGAACTGACTATGGAAATCCTGCGCAATGCCGATGCCATCCTGGTTCCAGGCGGCTTCGGCAAACGTGGGGTGGAAGGCAAAATCCGCGCCGTGCAATATGCCCGCGAAAGCAAGGTTCCTTACCTCGGCATCTGTCTGGGAATGCAGGTGGCCGTGATTGAATTCGCCCGCCACTGCGCCAACCTGACCGATGCGCATAGCACCGAATTTGCCCCGGAAACCACTAATCCGGTTATCGGCCTGATCACCGAATGGCAAACCGAACACGGCATCATCGAAAAGCGTTCGCAGGATTCTGACCTTGGCGGCACCATGCGCCTTGGTGGCCAGCCTTGTCTGCTGCAATCTGGCTCACTGGCACGGGCAACCTACGGCGCGGAACAGATTGTGGAACGCCACCGTCACCGTTACGAATTCAATAACCATTACCGTGATACCCTGACCCAGAACGGTCTGGTGCTGTCCGGTACCTCCATCGACGGCAATCTGGTGGAAATGGTCGAACTGAACGATCACCCCTGGTTCTTGGCTTGCCAGTTCCACCCAGAATTCACCTCGCGCCCGCGTCAGGGGCATCCGCTGTTCAGCGGTTTCATCCGCGCAGCGCGTACCTACCATGAAGCGAAAGCAGGAGGCCGCGCATGAACCTGTGCGGATTTGAAGTCGGGCTGGAACAGCCGTTTTTCTTGATTTGCGGGCCTTGCGCGATCGAAACGGAAAAACTGGCGATGGAAACCGCTGCCCAGCTGAAAGACATTACCAGTCGTTTGGGCATCCCTTTCATCTATAAATCCTCCTTCGACAAGGCCAACCGCTCTTCGCACAACAGCGCGCGCGGCGTCGGTCTGGAAGCCGGTTTACGCATCCTCGAACAAGTCAAAACCGAAGTGGGCATACCAGTACTGACCGACGTGCACGAAGACACGCCGCTGGATGAAGTCGCCAGCGTGGTCGACGTATTGCAGACGCCAGCGTTCCTGTGCCGCCAGACCAACTTCATCCAGAACGTGGCACAGGCGGGCAAGCCGGTCAACATCAAGAAAGGCCAGTTCCTCGCCCCGTGGGACATGGGCAATGTGGTGGAAAAGGCGCGGGCTGTCGGTAACCAGCAGATTATGGTGTGCGAACGCGGTTATACTTTTGGCTACAATAATCTGGTTTCGGATATGCGCGGGTTGGCGATCATGCGTGCAACTGGTTGCCCAGTGGTGTTTGACGCTACCCACTCGGTGCAATTGCCGGGCGGGCAGGGCAGTTGTTCCGGCGGTCAGCGCGAACATGTGCCGGTACTGGCGCGTGCGGCAGTGGCAGCGGGCATCGCCGGGCTGTTTATCGAATCACATCCTGACCCCGCCAACGCCATGAGTGACGGGCCAAATTCCTGGCCACTGGACCGGCTGGAAGAACTACTGAAAACCCTGACAGCGCTGGATCAGGTCGTCAAGGCACAAAAATTGCTAGAAAATTCATTGTAAGTTTATTGGGAAATACAGATATGTCTGAAATCAAAGCAGTAAGGGCGCGCGAAATCGTTGATTCACGCGGCAACCCGACCGTGGAAGCGGATGTCATCCTCAGCAGTGGCGCAATGGGGCGCGCAGCCGTGCCTTCCGGTGCATCTACCGGCTCGCGCGAAGCCATCGAATTGCGCGATGGCGGTGCGCGCTACCTGGGTAAAGGCGTGCTGACGGCGGTTGCCAATGTCAACGGTGAAATCGCCAAAGCCGTCACGGGTATGGATGTGACCGACCAGACCGGCATCGACCGCGCCATGATCGAGTTGGATGGCACTGAAAATAAAGGTCGTCTGGGTGCCAACGCATTGCTGGCGGTTTCCATGGCGGCAGCCCACGCTGCGGCCAGTGAGCAAGGTCTGCCACTGTACCAATATCTGGGGCAGGCGGATTCCTATAAGCTGCCAGTGCCGATGATGAATATCATCAACGGTGGCGCGCACGCTGACAACAGCGTGGACATGCAGGAGTTCATGATCCTGCCAGTCGGTGCAACCAGCATGGCGGACGCAGTACGTTACGGTGCGGAAGTGTTCCACAACCTGAAATCTGTCCTGAAAAAACGTGGCCTGAACACGGCAGTGGGTGACGAAGGTGGTTTTGCTCCAGATCTGTCTTCCAACGAACAGGCGATCGAAGTCATTCTGGAAGCGATCGACAAGGCGGGTTTCAAGGCTGGTCAGGATATGTTCCTCGGTCTGGATTGCGCCAGTTCCGAATTCTACAAGGGTGGCAAGTATGTTCTGGGTTCCGAAGGCAAGAGCTTTGATTCAGAACAGTTTGCTGATTACCTCGCCAACTGGGTAAACCAGTACCCAATCATCACCATTGAAGATGGTATGGATGAATCCGACTGGGCTGGCTGGGCAACGTTGACCCAAAAGCTGGGCAGCAAGGTGCAACTGGTGGGTGATGATTTGTTCGTGACCAATACCAAAATCCTCAAGCGCGGTATTGATGAGAACATTGCCAACTCCATCCTGATCAAGGTTAACCAGATCGGCACCCTGACCGAGACGCTGGAAGCCATCAGCATGGCGCACAAGGCTGGTTACACGGCAGTGGTTTCCCACCGTTCCGGTGAGACGGAAGACACCACGATTGCGGATATTGCAGTGGCTACCAGCGCAGGCCAGATCAAGACCGGCTCACTGTCCCGTTCCGACCGTATCGCCAAGTACAACCAGCTGCTGCGTATTGCGGAAATGCTGGGTGACAAGGGTGTTTACGCAGGGAAATCAGCGTTCAAACATCTCGGTTGATAGCCTTTCGGTGTAAATCTGCTATTCTCTTATGGCGGGCGTGTCCCGCCATATTCATTTCTGAAAAGCCAAAATACATGAGCATGACACGTATTTTATTTCTGGTTCTGGGTGTTCTGGCGCTGGGCTTGTTTGTGCGCCTGTGGGTTGGGTCGGGTAGCTATTCCGACATCCAGAACCTGGAACTGAAGATTGACGAGCAGAATGCCGCCAATGACGAGCAGGCAGAGCGCAAACGCAAGTTGCAAAACGATGTGGCAGCCTTGGGTAAAGATGACGAAGCAGTCGAGGGACATGCGCGTAGCGAGCTGGGCATGATCCGCAAAGGTGAGACCTTTTATCAGGTGATCCTGAAATCTGATTCAGCCCCATCCCCCGAATTGATGCCCCCCAGCAAAGAAGCCCCGCATGTCGAATAAGGTCTGGGTCGTTATCCCGGCTGCGGGCGTTGGTTCGCGGATGCAGTCTGACCGCCCCAAGCAATATCTGCCGCTGGGGGGCAAAACCGTGCTTGAGCATACGCTGGCCTGTTTTACCGGGCATCCGGCTGTGGCTGGAATTGTCGTGGTGGTCAGCACAAGCGACCCTTACTGGCCGGAATTACCCGTTGCAGGCGTGTCTGCACACTTGGCCATGGGCGGTAAGGAACGGGCGGATTCGGTTTTGAACGGGCTGGATTATTTGCGCAATAAATTACGGGTGGCGGCAGAGACTAATGTGCTGGTGCACGATGCCGCCCGGCCTTGCCTGAGCCGCCACGATCTCAACAAGTTGCTGGCTGCTGGGGCGGAAGAGGGCGCTGGTGCAATCCTGGCTGTTCCGGTACGGGATACCATGAAACGGGCGGGCATGGCTTCACCGCCACAAATTTCCCATACCGAAAACCGCGATGGCCTGTGGCACGCGCTGACGCCGCAAATGGCGCGGCTGGGTGTATTGCGCAAGGCGTTGGCAGATGCCCTGCAACAAGGGGTAACGGTTACGGATGAAGCCTCGGCGCTGGAATACGCTGGATTGAATCCGTTACTGGTGGAGGGTGATGCCCGCAATATCAAGATTACCCGGCCAGCCGATTTGGCGTTGGCGGAATTTTTTCTGGCTGCCCAGTCATAAAAAAGCCCCGCTCGTACGGGGCTTCCCCTTCCCAATGGTAGCTACGCCTGTTGACGCAGATACCATTTCACCGACACTGTTGAACAACACACTTTTTCAAGGAGACTCCATGGGAGTATAGGGTGTGTCGTGGTGAACGCCAATCTAGTTTTATGAATTTTATTTATCGATCAAATGAATCCAATGAATAACTGGTAGTTCGCTGGTTTCCTGCAAATGCGTCTGGCAACCGATGTTGGCGGTCACGATCATTTCCGGTTGATGCCGGGTCAGGTTCGCCAGTTTATTGCTGCGCAGTTGCTGGGAAAGTTCTGGTTGCAGGATAGAATAGGTTCCCGCTGAGCCGCAACACAGGTGTTCGTCCGCCACAGGAATCAGTACGTAGCCGCAATCGGTGAGGATGCTTTCTACCACGCCACGGATTTTCTGCCCGTGCTGGAGCGTACAGGGCGGATGCCAGGCAATGCGCTTGGCGTGGGCGGGGGCGAGCTGCTGGTATTTTTCCTGGGCGATGACTTCGGCAATATCCTTGCACAGGTTGGAAATGCGTTCGGCCTTGATACCGTATTCCGGGTCGCCGCGCAAGTGGTATTTGTATTCCTTGACCATCACGCCACAGCCGCTGGCGGTGGTAAGGATGGCTTCCACGCCGTTGGAAACATAGGGCCACCAGGCGTCGATATTACGCTTCATGTAATCCAGCGCTTCTTCGGGTGCACCCAGGTGCTGACTGACCGCGCCGCAGCAACCGGCTTTGGGGGCGGTAATCAGGCTGATGCCGAGTTTGTCCAGCACCCGCGCGGCGGCGGCATTGATGTCTGGAGAAAGGGCAGGTTGTACACAACCATCCAGCACCAAGATTCGGCGACCATGGCGGCTTTTGGGCCATTCGCCCGCTGGCCGTGGGTCGGTAATCTTGCCCGCCAGTTTGTCTGGCAACAGGGGTTTGAAGGTACGCCCTAGCTTCAGGCCGAGGCTGAACAAACCGGGTTTTGGCAGGTATTTGCGCAAACGCTTGCGCATGGCCTGGTCAGCACGGTCGCGGCCAGCGTGTTCCTCGGCCAGATGGCGGCCAATGTCGAGCAGCTTGCTGTATTCTACGCCGGAGGGGCAGGTGGTTTCGCAATTGCGGCATAACAGGCAACGGTCGAGGTGTTGCAGGGTCTTGCGGCCACTGTCTGGCTCGTTTTCCAGGTGGCCTTCCATCAGTTGCTTGATCAGGTAAATGCGCCCACGCGGGCCGTCATTTTCGTCGCCCAGCAACTGGTAGGTAGGGCAGGTAGCGTTGCAGAAGCCGCAATGGACGCAGCGGCGCAGAATTTCTTCTGCCGTTCTGCCTTCTATGGTTTGCCGTAGTGCGCTGAGTATCCGGGTTTGCATTACCAGTCCTTGTACATGCGGGCAGGGTTGAAAATACCGTGTGGATCCATCGCCCGTTTCAGCCGTTGCTGGGTAGCCAGTAGATTAGCGGGTAGGGGCTGGAAGGGGTTGACCCCCGGCAGGCTGCCCCGGTACAGGGTAGCGTGACCGTTGCCGTTTTGCGCAATGCCACGGATCAGGTTGACCGGGATATTGGTATAAACCCAGCGCTGCGAGCCGCCCCATTCAACCATTGAGTTGCCTTCCAGGCGGCTGACGACGCTGGTGGCGGGCGGGAAGGAAAGCCTCCATAGTGGACGATCATACTGCTGGAAAAATTCATGGGTCTGGTTGCGCAAGGCCAGCCAGAACTGGTCAGGGTTATTCAGCGGGTCGCCGCCAATCTTACGGTGGGAGGCGAACACATGACTGGGTTCGCCGCTCAGGCGCAGGTACAGGCAGCCATCGAAATAACAGCTGGCGCTCAACGGGAAGGTGGAGCGGCGCATGGTGGTGGCGAGTTCATAGGCTTCCTGATCCGGCATTTCCAGCGTCAGGGTCAGTTCGGTGGCTGGGCGTGGCAGGACTTTCAGGGAAACTTCCAGAATTAACCCCAAAGTGCCCATGGAACCGGCGATCAGACGGGAAATATCGTAGCCAGCGACGTTTTTCATCACCTGCCCGCCGAATGAGGCGGTTTTGCCGTAACCGGTCACAAGCCTGACACCCAATACATGGTCGCGGACAGCGCCACGCCACGCGCGCCCCGGCCCTGACAGGCCAGCAGCGACTACGCCGCCGATGGTGGATGCCAAGCTGAAACAAGGCGGTTCAAATGCCAGCATCTGCCCGTTGGCAGCCAGCAGCGTTTCGATGTCCTGCAAACGGGTTCCTGCGCGGGTGGTGATGCACAGCTCGGAAGGCTCATAGGCAATGATGCCGGTATGTTCCGCCGTGCTTAACAGTTTGCCACTTGCAGGGTTGCCGTAAAAGGCTTTGCTGCCACCACCGACAATGTTTAATGGTTCCTGTGCGGCAATCCCTGCCGCGACCTGTGCTTGTAATGCCGAGGTTATATCGTTGTCTGCGATCATGTCAGGCCCGGATCAAAATCTTGGAAGTTCTGGATGGGAAAGCTGCCCGTGGTGCACATGCATAGCACCAAGCTCTGCACAGCGGTGTAAGGTGGGGACAGCTTTGCCGGGGTTCAGCAATTCATCAGGGTCGAACGCGCGTTTAACAGCGTGGAAGACTTCCAACTCAGCTTCGCCAAACTGCACGCACATGGAATCCAGCTTTTCATGCCCAACGCCGTGTTCACCCGTGATGGAACCACCTACTTTAACACATAATTCCAGAATATCAGCGCCAAAACGTTCGGCTTTTTCTAACTCGCCAGGGCGATTGGCATCGTAAAGGATCAGGGGGTGCAGGTTGCCGTCGCCGGCGTGGAATACGTTGGCGACGCCAAGATCGTATTGCTGGGAAAAATCGTTGATTTTTTGCAGTACATGCGCCAAATGCTTGCGTGGGATGGTGCCGTCCATGCAGTAGTAATCCGGGGAAATGCGCCCGACTGCCGGGAAGGCGGATTTGCGGCCTGCCCACAGGCGGGCGCGCTCGCTGGCGGTCTTGGCGACATGGATGCTGCCTGCACGGTACTTTTTCAGGATGGCGGTGACTTTGGCAGCCTGTTCGTTGACTTCATCTTCGCTGCCATCCAGTTCACACAACAGGATAGCGCCAGCTTC